>JBEHXA010000765.1:0-3418 GCA_048498935.1 Myxococcota bacterium | reverse complement strand
CCCGAGGCCCCCCGGCTACCCTCCCGGTCCCCCAAAAGCCCCCGGCCCTATTTATGCCTACGATTCAGCAGCTCATTCGACAAGGACGCGAAGCGCTCGTAACGCGCACCGCGTCGCCCGCGCTCCGTTCCTGTCCTCAAAAGCGCGGCGTGTGTCTGCGCGTGTACACCGTGACGCCGAAGAAGCCGAACTCGGCTCTGCGCAAGGTGTGCCGCGTGCGCCTCACCAACAGCATGGAAGTCATCAGCTACATCCCGGGTGAGGGACACAACCTTCAGGAGCACAGCGTCGTCCTGATCCGCGGCGGCCGCGTGAAGGACTTGCCGGGTGTTCGCTATCACGTGGTGCGCGGCACGCTCGACGCCTCTGGCGCTTCGGGTCCGAGCAGCACCAACAAGGCCAACCGTAACCGCTCGCGCTCCAAGTACGGCGTGAAGCGTCCCAAGCAGTAATTAGAGGAAGACGCAGATGCCCCGCCGACGCGACGTACCGAAGCGCAAGATCACCCCGGACCCCAAGTACAAGGACAAGCTCGTGGCGAAGTTCACGAACACCTTGATGCTGGGCGGCAAGAAGCCGACGGCCGAAGGCATCATCTACGGAGCCTTCGAAATCATCGCCACGCGCTTCAAAGAGGATCCGCTCGAGATCTTCCGCAAGGCGCTCGACAACATCAAGCCGAAGCTGGAAGTGAAGAGCCGCCGCGTCGGTGGTGCCACGTACCAGGTTCCGGTCGAAGTTCGTCCGGAGCGTCGTGTTGCCCTGGCCATGCGTTGGCTCGTGAACTACTCGCGCGATCGCGGCGAGAAGACGATGCGCGAGCGCCTGGCGGCCGAGCTGGTCGACGCCGCTCAGCTGCGCGGCAACGCCGTGAAGAAGAAGGACGACACGCACAAGATGGCCGACGCCAACAAGGCGTTCGCCCACTACCGCTGGTGAGCGGGAGCCCGAAGGACGTAGCCTCGGAAGGAGCTCGGTTCACGGAAGCATGCTGACGACCACATAGGATCGGGTTGCGCGTAAGACGCCCCGCGTCCCGCTCATCGAGCGGCACTCGACGCACCCCGAACCCCTTCCGGCACGTACGGCTTTCCAAAATGGGAAAGCTAGGGCCGGGAGGGGTTTCGTCTATCCAGCGGTCAACAGCTCGCAAATCCCCCGAGAAACTCAGATGGCAGCCCGCGAAATCAGCCTCGAGCGCACCCGAAACATCGGGATCATGGCGCACATCGACGCGGGCAAAACGACCGTTACCGAGCGCGTCCTCTACTACACCGGCGTCACTCACAAGATCGGTGAGGTGCACGACGGCGCCGCCACGATGGACTACATGCCGCAGGAGCAAGAGCGCGGCATCACCATCACCAGCGCGGCTACCAATTGCTTCTGGACGCCGACCTTCGGTCCCAACGAAGGCAAGAAGCACCGCATCAACATCATCGACACGCCCGGCCACGTCGACTTCACCATCGAGGTGGAGCGCAGCCTGCGCGTGCTCGACGGCGCGGTCGCGGTGTTCGACGGTGGCAACGGCGTCGAGCCGCAGTCCGAAACCGTCTGGCGCCAGGCGGACAAGTACAACGTGCCGCGCATCGCCTTCGTCAACAAGCTCGACAAGGTGGGCGCCGACTTCCAGATGAACCTGGACTCGATGCGCGAGCGCCTGGGCGTGACCCCGGTGCCGGTGCAGTGGCCCGTGGGTCAAGAGGACCAGCACAAGGGCATCGTCGACCTGATCAAGATGCAGGCGGCGATCTTTCAGGACGACTCGCTCGGCGCCAAATACGCCTGGGAAGAGATCCCGGCGGATCTGCGCGAGCAGTGCGAGAGCCTGCGCGAAAAGCTGATCGAAGCCTGCGCCGACATCGACGAAGCCATCATGGAGAAGTTCCTCGACGGCAAGGTCGACGAGGTCACTCCGGATCAGATCTACGCGGCCGTGCGCAAGGCCACCTGCACCTTCAAGTTCGTGCCCGTGCTGTGCGGCTCGGCCTTCAAGAACAAGGGCGTGCAGCTCTTGCTCGACGCGGTCGTGAACTTGCTGCCGTCGCCGCTCGACATTCCTCCGGTCAAGGGAGTTCATCCCAAGGACGAGAGCAAGGTCGAGGAGCGCAAGGCCGACGACAAGGAGCCGTTCTCCGCCCTGGCGTTCAAGATCTTGAACGACCCGTTCGTCGGCAACCTCACCTTCTTCCGTGTCTACTCCGGCACGCTGAGCAGCGGCACGACCGTGATGAACACGGCGCGCGGCAAGCGCGAGCGCATCGGCCGCATTCTGCGCATGCACGCGAACAAGCGTGAGGAGCTCAAGGAGTGCGAGGCCGGCAACATCTACGCGGCCGTCGGTCTGCGCGAGACGCGCACCGGCGACACGCTGTGCGACGAGAAGCACCCAATCGTGCTCGAGAAGATGACCTTCCCGGAGCCGGTCATCTCGATCGCGATCGAACCCCGGACGCAGGCCGACCTCGACAAGCTGGGTATGAGCCTACAAAAGCTCGCCCAAGAAGATCCGTCGTTCCGCACGTTCACCAACGACGAGACGGGCCAGACCATCATCGCCGGCATGGGCGAGCTTCACCTGGAAATCCTGGTGGATCGCCTGAAGCGCGAGTTCAACGTCGAAGCCAACGTCGGCAAGCCCGAGGTCGCCTATCGCGAGGCCATCTCGAAGAGCATCCAGGCCGAGGGCAAGTTCATCCGTCAATCGGGCGGCCACGGCCAGTACGGCCACGTCAAGATCGAGCTCGCCCCCGGCGAGCGCGGCTCGGGCTTCAAGTTCGAGAACGTCATCGTCGGCGGCCTGATCCCCAAAGAGTTCATCCCGTCGATCGAGAAGGGCATCAAGGACGCCACCTTGCGCGGCGTCTTGGCCGGCTATCAAGTGCTCGACGTTCACGTCAAGCTGTACGACGGCAGCTACCACGAGGTCGACTCGTCCGGTCCGGCCTTCGAGGTCGCGGGTAGCATGGCCTTCCAAGACGGCGCGAAGGACGCGGGCCTGCACCTGCTCGAGCCAGTCATGGCGGTCGAGGTGATCACGCCCGACACCAACATGGGTGACGTGATCGGTGACCTCAACTCACGGCGCGGCAAGATCCTCGGCATGACCCAGCGCGGTAAGAACACGCAGGTCATCACCGCCGAGGTGCCGCTGGCCACGATGTTCGGTTACGCGACCGACCTGCGCAGCAAGACGCAGGGCCGCGCCGCGTACAGCATGCAGTTCGCCAAGTACGAAGCGGTTCCGGCCGCTGTGCAAGAAGAGATCGTCGCGAGAGTTCGCGGGTAACCAAGAAGACAACGAGGGACTAGTCCAATGGCCAAAGAGAAATTCGTTCGTTCTAAGCCGCACGTCAACGTCGGGACGATTGGTCACATCGACCACGGCAAGACGACGCTCACGGCGTCGCTGGTG
>JBEHXA010000764.1:0-3420 GCA_048498935.1 Myxococcota bacterium | reverse complement strand
CGAGGCGAAGCGCGCAAGGTGACGGTCGCGCGCGGCGGCGAGGTGGTGCTGCAAGCCGAGCTCCGCAACCGTCACGCGGCTGCGGTGCGCTTTCGCGGGCTGCGCGTGGTCGCGGCGCCCGAGCTGAGCGTGCAGGTCGACCCCGAACAGGACGAGATCCCGGGAGGCACGCGCCTGTGCGTGACACTCGTGGTGCGCGGGCTGCGCGTCGGTCGCCACGGCATCCACGGCTTGTCGCTGGAGGTGGAGTCGGGCTCGAGTTTGTTCGAGGTGCCGCTCACCTTCGCGAACCCGTACGGTATCGAAGTGCTGCCTGCTCCGTACGCCACGCTGGTGCGCTCGGCTCGCGGCGGCCGGAGCCGCCAACAAGCCGACGAAGGGCGCCCAGGCCGTTTGCGCGGCGAAGGTGGCGAGCTGCGCGAGCTGCGCGAACACCAGAGCGGCGATCCCTTTCGTCGCATCGCCTGGAAGGCGTCGGCGCGGCGTGGCGTGCTGCTCGTTCGCGAGTACGAAAAGGACGAGCGCGACGTGGTCTGGCTGGTGCTCGACGCCGCCGTGGATCACTGGGCGGGCCCGCCGGGCGAAGCAGCGCTGGATCGCGCCATCGACGAGGTCGCGTCGGTGGCGATCAAACACGCGCGACAGGGCGATCGCGTCGGTCTGGCGGTGGTGGGCACTCGCACGCTGTGCTTCGAAAAGCCCGAGCGCGGGGTGCCTCACGCCACGCACTTGCTCGAAAGGCTTATGCAGGTGTGCGGCTGCATGGACGCCGATCGCTCCGGCCTCGACGAGACCGAAGTCTCGCAGCGCGTGGTCGAGCACATGCGCCCGCTCGATCCAGCACTCTCGGCGCGCGTGCGCGCTTCCGAGCTGGATCGCATCGCGCGTCGCGCCGACAAGCTGCAAAAGCGCGCGCCGTTCGCGGACGTGGTCACGCAAGCCCCGACGCCACGCGAGCGCAGCTTGCGCCGCTACCTGGCCGCGTTCGGCATCGGCTCGACGGCGCGGGTCGATCCAGAGCGACCGCGCGTGGACGCGGAGCTCGTGCGCCTGTTCGATCGCCTGCGCGGCGAAAGAGCCCGCCCCAGCCTGGTGTACGTGTGGTCGGAGGCACCCGACGAGGTGCTGCGCCCGACCTTGTCTCGCGCGCTCGCCGAGCGCCGGCGGCGCGGCTCGACCTGGCGCTGGGTGCTCCTGCGTCCGTCGCTGGGCGACGGCGCACAGGACAGCCCCAAAGCGCGAGCGGTCGAAGATGCCTTCGCGCTACGCCAAAAGCTCGCGAGCGAACGCGGAGAGCGCGCCCTGCACCGGCTCGGTATCCGCCTGGAACGGCTGGCGCGCAGCCACTGAGCGGCGTCGCGCAGCCACTGAGCGGCGTCGCGCAGCCGTCAGGGAGCGACGACCGTGAAGTCTCGATCGATCACGACCGCCGCGTCGGCCGTCACCTTGGCGTGCCACACTCCCAGCGGGTCGCTCGGGCGAAAAGCCAGCGGGACGTCGAGCACGCTCGAGCCGACGCGCGCCGTCGACTGACCCACGAGCGCCGCGCGCGGCGTGCTGGCGCCGGTAGCGGGCAGCGAGATCTCCCACGCGACCTGCACTTCGCGCGCGAGGGGGCTCGTGAACGTGACGCGAAAGCCGTGGCGTTGCCGCTCGGCGTCGAGCTGCTTCTTGATCTGAGCAAGCTCCTGCACCTGACCACCGAAAAACACGCCGAACTCGGCGCTCTTGACCACACCACGCGCCTCGCGCTGACAGCCGAGCAGCAAGCCGAGCAGCAAGAGATCGCGGCGCCTCACGAGCCGAGCTCCCGCGCCATGCGCTCGAAATCGGGCACGCCCAGGCTCTCGCCGCGCGCCGATAGATCGATGTTGGCGCGAGCCGCCGCCGCGCTCAGATCGACCCCGCGCTGGCTGAACAGCGCAGACCAGGCGTTTTTCAGCTGTTTTCGTCGCTGTTGAAAGGCGCCGCGCACGATCGCGCGAAATGCCGCGGTCTCGGGCCCAGCGCCGAGCGGGGCCAAGGTGACCACGGCCGAGTCGACGTTGGGTTGCGGGTAGAAAGCGCCGCGCCGCACCACGAAGGCGCGCTCCACGCGAAACGCGCGCTGCGCGAACACGCTGAGCGCCCCGTACGCGTCGCTCCCCGGCTGCGCCGCCAACCGGTCGGCAACTTCCAGCTGCACCAAGAACACCGCGCGCTCGATGCTCGGCGCCGCGTGCACCGCCTTCTCGAGGAGCGGTCCCGTAATTTGATACGGCAAGTTTCCCGCTACCACATGCGGGCGCGGACGCCCGGCGAGCACCTGCTCGAAGTCGACGCTCTTGGCGTCCGCTTCGAGCAAGCTGAGCTTGCCCGCCGCAATGTCGTCGGCGAGCTCCTGGCTCAGCGCGGGCACCAAGTCGCGATCGCGCTCCACTGCGAGCACGAAGCTCGCGCCGCTCGCCAGGAGCGGCCGAGTGAGCGCTCCGAGACCAGCGCCCAGCTCGACCACCGAGCCGCCGCTGGCCGCACAGGCGTCGGCGATGCGCGTCGCCAGGTGCTCATCGGCCAGGAAATTCTGGCCGAAGCTGTACTTGGGACGCAGCCCATAGCGCTCCAGCAAGACCTTCGGGCTGGCAGCGCCGGGCATGGCGAACGTCAGTGCTTGCCGCCGTCTTCGACGTGACCGGCCGCTTCGCCTTCGTGCTCGCCATCGGCGCGAGCGTGCTTGGCGTAGTCTTCGGTCGCGAGTAGCCCGGAAGTGTTGCGCATGCGGGGCGGAGGCGGATCGCCGTGCAGCTCCAGCTGCACCGCGGCCCACAGCTCCTGCTCCACCAGCTTGGCGTATTCGATGCCGTCGGGGTCGCCGGTGTAGTGGTCGAGCTGCTCGTCGACCTCTTTCAGATCGAGGCGCACGCGCACCGGATCGATCGCGTCCTTCGTGGTGAAGTTACGGGTGAGCAGCACTGCGCGCTCCCCCGTGACCTCGACGAAGCCCGGTCCGACCGCGACCGCCTCGGTCTTGCCATTCTGCGTGTAGGTGACGATGCCGGCGGCGAGCGCCGCCATCAGCGGCCGGTGATTCGGCAGCACGCCGAACTCGCCGTTGACGCTGGGCGCCGTCAGCTCGTTCACCGTTTCCTTGAGCTTGAGCCCGTCGGGGGTGACGATCTCGAGCGCGATCGTGTCTGCCATGTCAGGCCGCCTGCGACTTCAGCTTGGCCGCCGCTTGCTTGGCTTCCTCGATGTTGCCCACCATGTAGAAGGCCTGCTCGGGCAGATCGTCGAGAGCGCCAGAGAGGATCTCCTTGAAGCCCTGCACGGTCTCCTTGAGCGGGACGTACTTGCCAGAGCGGCCGGTGAACTGCTGCGCCACGAAGAACGGCTGCGACAGGAAGCGCTCGATCTTGCGGGCGCGAGCCACGACGGCGCGGTCGT
>JBEHXA010000763.1:0-3426 GCA_048498935.1 Myxococcota bacterium | reverse complement strand
CTGCCACCGCGCTAAGCTCAATCTTCTTCTTCGTCGACACCTTGCTCGTCGTCGACTTGCTCTTCAGCTTCGCGAGCGGCTTTCTCTTCGTGATCGGGCGCGCGCAGCTTGTAGCCAGAGCCGCGCAGGGTCTCGAGCGGCAGAGCGTCGCCGAGCTTGGCGCGCAGGCGCCGCACGTGAATGTCGACGGTGCGCGGGCCGCCTTCGTAACGGTTGCCCCACACGCGAGCCAGTAAGTGCTCGCGTGACAGCACTTTGCCGCGGCGCTCGCACAAGTAAGCGAGCAGCGCGAACTCTTTGGCGGTGAGCGCAATCGGACGCCCGTCGACGAACACCTCGTGACCGGCCTTGTCGACCACGATGCCCGCGACCTTGTGGCGCTCTTCCGTGGCGAACTCGCTCCGGCGCCATTCGAGGGCTCGGATGCGACCGTAAAGTTCCTCGGGAACGTACGGATGAAGGACGAAATCATCGAAACCCGTGGACGGATCGATGCGCGCGATTTGGCCGACTGTTACGGCAATGATCGCGCCGACGTTGTCGAAGTAGGGCTCTTTGCGGACCGCCCTGAGAGCCGCTACTGCCAAATCGGGACGGTCGAGAGCCTCGAAAACCAGTGCGCGGGGGCGCACTTCCAGCTCGTCGTCGTCTTCCTGGATGAGCTCTACGGGATCGTCCCAGAGGTCCAGTGTTCTCACGGTCGCGCCGAGCTGGCGCAGCGTGGAGGAAGCTCCCTCCTCGCGCTCCAGCATGGGCCCGTGCCCGATGACTGCTACGAAGCTTTTGGCCCGGGAATGCTCAGATTTCAGTGCCACCGACGGTTATCCGTGAAAGTTTGATGGTTGGGCAGCCAACCCCAACGGGGACGCTTTGGCCATCTTTGCCGCAGGTCCAGTTGCCGTCGGAGAGGGCCACATCATTACCCAATTCACTTACCTCGCGCAGTGTTTCTGGACCGTTGCCAATAAGATTCACGCCCTTCAGTGGTGCGGTCAGCTTTCCGTCCTCGATCAGGTAGCTTTCGGTGAGGGAAAAAACGAAGTCTCCGTTCGAGATATCCACCTGACCGCCACCGAACGTCTTGGCGTAGATGCCTCGTTTTACGCTGCGGACCATCTCTTCGGGGTCGTGCGGCCCGGCCAGCAGGACGGTATTGGTCATGCGCGGCATGGGTGAAGCCGCGAAGCTTTCGCGACGACCGTTACCCGTCGGAGTGACGCCGAAGTGCCTCGAGGAGAGACGGTCCTGCATGTAGCCGCGCAGCACGCCGTTCTCGATCAGCACGGAGCGCTCCGGAGTGAGGCCTTCGTCGTCCACGTTGATCGAGCCGCGGCTCTGCAAAACGGTCGCGTCGTCGACCACCGTGCACAGCTCGCTGGCAACGACTTGCCCAATGCGATCCGTATAGTTGCTGGTCTTTTTGCGGTTGAAGTCGGCTTCGAGCCCGTGGCCGACCGCTTCGTGCAGCAGAATGCCCGAGTCGCCGGGAGCGAGCACGACCTCCATTTGCCCTGCCGGCGCCGGCCTGGCGTCGAGCAACACTAGCGCTTGCTGCGCGGCGATGCGCGCGTGCTCTTCAGGAGACTTACCGTCGAAGTAGCTGAGCGTCATACGACCGCCGCCACCGCTGCGACCCGATTCACGCTTGCCTTGCTGCTCGGCCACCGCGCTGACGCCAAAGCGCAGCATCGGCTGGAAGTCGCGCACGAAGCGACCGTCGCTGGTCGCGATCAAGATCTCGCGCACCTCTTCGGAGAACGACGCCGAAGCCTTGATGATTTTGGTGTCGAAGGCGAGGATCGCCTTGCTGGCGCGCTCGAGTAACTCTCGCTTTTCCACGCCCGGTACGTCCAGCGTGGTGCGCTCGAGCAGGTAGCGCTCGGGGACGTCGCGACGCTCGAGCCGCACCGGCGCGACCGTCCGGCCACCGTCTGCGATGCGGGCAGCGGTCTCGGCTGCGCGCTTCATCGCGTCCAGCTCCAAGTCCTCGACGTAGGCGTAGCCGGTGGCGTCGCCCTTCTGGACTCGCACGCCCAGACCGAGGCTGACGCCACGCGAGGCGCTGCGTAAAATCCCCTCCTCGAAGCTCAGCCCGCCGCCGGCCCGGTATTCGAAGAACAGGTCGGCGTAGTCGCCACCTTTGGAGAGCGCTACCTCCAGCAGGCGCTGGCAGATCTGCTCATCGATGGCCACGGGACCGCCCGCAGCAAACGGGGCGCGGTAGGCGCCCGGTTGGGGCGCTGAGCTCGAATGGGAATTCACCCATTGAGCATTGTACCCCCGTGCTCGGCAATCAAGCCTCCCCTCTCCGTAAACGTGCCCCTGCCCGTGCTCGGGCACGAACGAGCGCCACCAGGCGCACGATCTCCAAGCCAAACTAGGCTTTTCGCGGATCGAAGCCGGCTTGCTCGAGCGCGCCGCACACGGCGTCGATGTGGTCGGCGCCGCTGGTCTCGATGACCAGCTCGACCTGCGTTTGGCCGAGCTCGAGCCCAGAAAAGGCTCGGTTGTGCTCGATGCTGACGATGTTGGCGTGGGCCGCCGCCACTGCGCCCGTGATCCCCCAGAGCGTTCCGGAGACGTCACGGGCAGTGATTTGGAGCCGGCACAGGCGCCCGCTCTTGACCAGGCCTCGCTCGATCACGCGACTCATCAGGTTCACGTCGATGTTGCCGCCCGAGACGACGACGACCACGCGCTTGCCCGGGAGGCCCAGCTCTCGGTGCAGCAGCGCAGCCAACCCCACCGCGCCAGCGCCTTCGGCCACGGTTCGTTCGCGTTCCAGCAGCAGCAGGATGGCTTCGGCGATCTCTTCCTCGTCCACCAGCACGATTTCGTCCACGCAAGTGCGCACCACCTGACGGGTGAGCTGGCCGACGCGCCGCACCGCAATGCCGTCCGCGATGGTCTTGCCGCCCGGCAGAGCCGCCGGTGGCTGGGTCGACGGCAGCTCCGATTCGAGCGCGCGCTGCATGCCGGGAAAGGTGCGTGACTCGACGCCAATGACGCGCAAATCCGGGCGCGCCTCCTTCAGCACCGTGGCGATACCGGCGATCAGCCCACCGCCACCGACTGGAACCACGACCGCGTCGAGCTCGGGCAGCTGCTCGAGCAGCTCGAGGCCGATCGTGCCCTGCCCGGCGATCACGTCTGGATCGTCGAACGGATGCACGTAGACGGCGCCGCTCTCGCGTGAAAGCTCCGCGGCCCGCTCGGCAGCTTCGTCGTAGCCTGCGCCGTGCAACACCACGTTGGCGCCATGCCCTTGCGTAGCCTGCACTTTGACCAGCGGCGTCGCCTCCGGCATCACGACCGTCGCCGTCACCCCCAAGCGGTGAGCGTGCAGCGCCACGGCTTGCGCATGATTTCCGGCGCTGGCCGTGATGACCCCGCGCGCGCGCTCGGCCGCCGTGAGCGCGAGCAGTC
>JBEHXA010000762.1:0-3427 GCA_048498935.1 Myxococcota bacterium | reverse complement strand
GGTCGGCGACGTCGCGCTGTCCCAAGTCGAGCGGCACGCGCCGCAGCACGCTGAGAACGTTCTGCATCATTGTAGCTGCTCCGCCGCCGCCGCTGCCCTACCCACGCCCAGCCCTTCCGGCAAGGCTCCGGCCTGGCCGCGCACCACGTTGCGCACGTAATACGAGGGCTTTTTCTGGGACTCGAAGTAGGTGCGCGCCAGCACGTCGGCGACCAGGCCGAGCGAGGCGAGCTGAATGCCGACCACGATCAGCAGGATGCCGAGCAGCAGCATCGGGCGCTCGGAGAGCGGCGTGCCGTACACCAGCTTGTGAATCGCGAGCCACGCCGAGATGCAGCTACCGAGCCCGAAGCAGACGAAGCCGGCGAGCCCGAAGATTTGCATCGGGCGCGCCAGGTACGACTGGATGAAGCGCACCGTCATCAAATCCAGAATCACGCGGATGGTGCGACCGATACCGTACTTGCTGGTACCGAATATGCGCGCGCGGTGGTTCACCTTCTCTTCGATGATGCTGACGCCCTGCCAGCTGGCCACGACCGGGATGAAGCGATGCATCTCGCCGTAGAGCCTGAGCTCTTTGGCGACGTCGCTCTTCATGACCTTCAGCGTGCAGCCGTAGTCGTGAAGCTTGACCTTGGTGATCCAGCTGATCACGAAGTTGGCGATGATCGACGGCAGGCGGCGATTGATGAAGGTGTCTTTACGATCGGCGCGCCAACCGGCCACCATGTCGTAGCCCTCGTGGATGCGCTTGATCAGCCGCGGAATGTCGAGCGGGTCGTTTTGCAAGTCGGCGTCGATGGTCGCGATGATGTCGCCTGACGCGTGGTCGAAGCCCGCCTGCATCGCCGCGGTCTGCCCGAAGTTGCGCCGGAACTTGACCAGCGTCAGGTGGGGATCCGTCTTGGCGTGCGCTTCTAGCTTGGCGAAGGTGCGATCGCGCGAGCCGTCGTCGACCAGCACGATTTCGTACGACATGCCGGTGGGCGAGAGCGCCGCGTGCACCTCTTGGAGCAAGCGGTCCACGCTCTCTTCTTCGTTGTAGACAGGGATGACTACGGATAAGTCCAAGCGGCCTCGGCCGACCGCTTAGCATGAGCTTCGGCCCGTTGCGAATTCAGGGCTGCGGCCGGACGCCGCGGCTCTGTCGCAGGGTTCAGAGCTGCGGCCTGAGGCCGCGACCCTGTCGCAGGTTCAGGGCCGCGGCCTCGGGCCGCGACCCTTACGCGTGGTTTGGGGCAGCTCGGTGTGCGGGCTCACTTCTAGGCTCAGGCCCTGATTTTCACCGCGCCCCAGGCGAGCGGCTCCGGCAAACGCGATCATGGCAGCGTTGTCGGTGCAGGCGCGCGGGCTCGGCACGACCAGCCGTATGCCGCGCTCTGCGGCGGCGCGCTGGGCTGCCTCGCGCAGGCCTCGATTGGCCGCTACCCCGCCGCCGATCACCCAACAACGCAGGCCCTCGCTCTCGAGCGCCACGATCGACTTTCGCACCAGCGTCTCGACGACGCGCGCTTGAAAGGCAGCGCACAGATCGCGCAAGCCTTGCTCGTCGGATGGCCTGCCGTGCAACTCCACGTGGCGTGCGATGGTAGTCTTGAGCCCCGAAAAGCTGAACTCGAGCGAACGCTTGGCGTTCATCGGCCGCGGTAGCTCGACGCGCGAGGAATCGCCCTGTTGAGCCAAGCGATCGATCACGGGGCCGCCCGGGTAGCCCAGGCCGAGCAGCTTGCCGACCTTGTCGAAGGCTTCGCCCGCGGCGTCGTCGCGCGTGGCGCCGAGCTCTCGGATGCCGCCGGGCTCGAGCGAGTCGACTCGATACAGCGCGGTGTGTCCTCCGGACACGAGCAGGCCCAAAAACGGCGTGGTGGGCGGCTCGGCGGCGGCGTCTTGCTGTGGGTACTTCAAGTAGGCGGCGCACAAATGGCCGACCAAGTGGTCGACGCCGACGATCGGCAATTGGCGCGCGAACGCCAAGCCGAGCGCGGCCTGAACGCCGACGTGCAGCGCGCCGGCAAGCCCGGGGCGCGCCGTTACCGCAATACCGCCGATGCCATCGAGCCCCACTCCAGCTCGCTCGAGCGCGGCCTCGAGCACCGGACGAATGTTGCGCAGGTGATCGCGCGACGCGAGCTCCGGCACGATGCCTCCGTACGGAGCGTGCGCGGCGAATTGGCTCTCGATCACGTCGCTCAGCACCTCGCCGTTCGCGCTGACGACAGCGGCCGCCGTCTCGTCGCAAGACGTTTCGATCCCGAGCACTAGCAAGCGCGACTCAGAAGCCACAGCCATTTTCGTTGCGCTTCATGCTGAAGAGCGCGAAGCCCGGCCGATCTTTGGCAGTGGCATCGGACGCCGCCAAAGCAGCTGGTTTGAACAAGCGCAGCTCCACGTCCCCGCTGCGGAGCAGCGATACCAGAGCCAGCATGGTGCCCATACACATCGAGTCCACGTAGCCGAAGAAGTCTTCGTCGTGTCCCTCGCCGAAGACCAGGCTCGAGACCGAATCGTGATCGACTTGAGGGATAGCGCGGAGCGGCGCGCTCTTGAACAGCGCGTCCCCCTGCTCGGAGCACAGACCCGTTTCCGAGTCGTTGCTGCTCAAGCTGCCGAGCAGCGAGACGCCCTGCGACGAGCTGTGCAGCTGGGAGAGATCGAGCGTGAGCTGCATTCGCAGAGTGGGCGGTTGATTGTCGACCAGGAAGCCGTCCGTGAAATCCGGTGCGTACACGATATCGCCGCAGTAGGCGGCTTCACCCTTGGTGTCGAAGCGGTCGACGCTCCGGCAGGCGAGCGTCGCCGCCAGCGAGCCGAGCAGCAGAAGAAACGCGGGCTTCATGGCGGCGGGCATCATAGCCCAGAGGAGCCGAGATGCTCAGGGCGCGGGCTCGAGCTCGCGGGTCAGCCGTTCTGCGAGTGCGCGGAGCCGGGGCTCCGGATCGCGGTCTTTGAGTTGGCGCAGGGTCGGGAGCGCGGCATTACCGGCGACCGCCACGAGCGCCTGGGCAGCCGCTTCGCGCACCAGGGCATAGGGATCGGCCAGCGCGGTTCGGCCGAGGGCGCTCGCCACTTTGGCGTCGCCGCTACCTTTCGCCATGCGCCCGAGCGCTTCGGCTTGGGTCGCGCGAAGGGGCCATTCTGCTTCGGCGCTCAGTCGCTCGGCGACGGCGCCGGCCAGAGCCTTCTGCTCCGGACCCAAGGCGGCGAGCGCCGCGCGCCGCACCGCAGGTTCCGGGTCACGAGTCAGCGCATGCAGGGCTTGCTCGGCCGCGGGCTCGTGGCGCGAGACCAAAAACGGCAAGGCCACGAGACGCATGTCCGGATCGGGGTGCGTCGTGAGCCGTGCCAGCGGCCCCACCACGCTCGCGCCCACGTCGGCAAGCAGGCGCTGCGCCGCTGCTTGCTCTTCCGGCTTGGGCGGGCGCGC
>JBEHXA010000761.1:0-3431 GCA_048498935.1 Myxococcota bacterium | reverse complement strand
AGGTGGACGTCGACGACGCCGCCTACGCGCACCTGCGCTTCGAAAGCGGCGCCCTCGGCAGCGTCGAAGCGTCGCGCTTTGCCACGGGGCGCAAGAACAACAATAGCTTCGAGATCAACGGCAGCAAGGGCAGCGTTCGCTTCGACTTGGAGCGCATGAACGAGCTCGAGCTGTATATCGAAGAGGGGAAAGACTCGGGTTTCCGCACCATCCTCGCCACCGACGCCAAACACCCGTATGTTCGCGCGTGGTGGCCGCCTGGGCACATTCTCGGTTACGAGCATTCGTTCACGCACACGGTCGCGGACTTGATCGACGCGGTGAAGGCACAGCAAGTCCCGACGCCGAGCTTCGCGGACGGCGTGGCCAATCAGCGAGTGCTCGATGCCATCGAGCGCTCCTCTTCGTCGCGGCGCTGGGAGCGAGTGTAGCGCCCGGCTGCACCAGGCCCGCGCCAAAGCTCGACATCTCGAGCCGTGCCCCCGAATATCGCGGCACCCGCGAGCTTTCGGCGATCGATCCTGGAGCGCTTTCTAAGCTCGATCCGAACGTTGCCCCTGCCCCGGTTCCGCTCCCCGCCGCGAGCGCGCCCACCCTGCAAACCGACGGAAGCTACCTGTTTTCAGGCAGCGCCATCCAGCTCGTGGTCGCTCCCGAACGCCTTGGCCGCGTCCTCAGCTTGAGCCTCGACGGCAAGAATCTGCTGGCCGGACTCGAACCTTCCCCTGCTTCGGCAGCTGCGGAGACGGACAAGGTCACCGTGGCCAAGCTCGACGGCAGCACGCTCGTGCTGGAAGGTGAAGCGTCCCCCGGCCTCCACGTGGTCAAGCGCTACACCCTCGATGGCGCGCGACGCTCGTTGCTGGTCTCGTACGAACTGACGAACCGCGGCCAGCAAGCGCAGCGCGCGGCAGTGGCGGAGAGCCAGCGCGTCCCCGGGGTCGGCGTCGCATTCTACCCGAGCACGCACCGGCGCTACCCACAGTCCACGTTGAAGCTCGACGAAGCCGCACCCGTGACTTGGTTTTCGCCGGGCGAAAATCGCGAGGAGCGTCCGGTCAGCGCCTTCGCCGACGGTACAGAAGGCTGGCTGGCTTACGCTCACGACGAGCTCGTGCTCATCCGAACATTCACCGACACGCCCGAGGAGCGCCTCACCCCCGATCGAGGTGAGATCGAAATCGGCGCTGACTACGACGCCGCCTCTCGGCAGCACCGCTCGGCGGAACTGACGGTGCGAGGGCCCTACGTCGAGATAGCCCCGGGCGCGGGCACCTCGTGGAGCGTGCGCTGGCTGCTCCGTCGGCTACCGCCCAGCGTGGCCGCGAAAGCAGGTAACCAGCAGCTGGTCGGCTTCGTAAGAGGTGTCATCCAGTAGCGATGGCCAAGCTGCCGCCCGCCCCCAAGAGCTCCGAGATCACACCGCCGGAGCTGTACGCTCGGCGGCGTGAATTCATGAAACAGGGGGCGCTGTACGTGGCCACCAGCGCGACCGTGGGCGTCGGGCTCACTCAGCTCTCGAGCCTCGGCAGCGCCGATCCACCTCAAAAGCCGCCTCCTCCGCCCGCTCCGGTCCCGGGCGAGGCCCCGTGGAAGGTCGAGCGCCGGCAGAGCTACGTGCACGACGAGCCCGCCACCCCGTACCAAGACGTCACTACCTACAACAACTTCTACGAGCTCGGGCTGTCCAAGTCCGAGCCCGCCGAGCAAGCGCATCGCCTCACCGTTCGACCGTGGAGCGTGCGCATCAGCGGTCACGTCAAGAAGCCGCAAACGCTCGACATCGACACGCTCTTGCGCTGGTTCGGGCTCGAAGAGCGCGTGTATCGCATGCGCTGCGTCGAGGCCTGGTCGATGGTGATCCCTTGGGACGGCTTTCCGCTGGCCGAGTTGATCAAGCGCGTGGAGCCCACCTCGCAGGCGAAGTACGTCGCCTTCACCACGCTGCTCGATCCAGTACGCCTGCCCAATCAAGACAGCAACGTCTTGGCCTGGCCCTACGTCGAAGGCTTGCGCCTCGACGAGGCCTTGCACTCGCTCACCTTCCTCGCGCTCGGCCTGTACGGGTCGCCTCTGCCCGGGCAAAACGGCGCTCCGCTCAGGCTCGTGGTGCCCTGGAAATATGGCTTCAAAGGCAGCAAGTCGATCGTCGACATCGCATTCGTGGAGCACGAGCCGCCGACGACCTGGAACCGCGCCGCCCCCGATGAGTACGGCTTTTACGCCAACGTGAACCCGCGCGTGGATCACCCGCGCTGGAGCCAAGCTAGCGAGCGACGTATCGGTGAGCTGACGCGGCGACCCACCTTGCCCTTCAACGGCTACGCCGAACAAGTGGCGCACCTCTACACGGGCATGGATCTGTCGCGTTCCTTCTAGCCATGGCTCAGCCTCGCCTTGCCTTCCTCGCTCCCGCCTTCGTCACCGGCTGGCTGCTGGCGCTCGCGCAGCTCGGCTTCAAGGCGGCGCGTCACCAGCTCGGCGCCAACCCGATCGCGACGGCGCTCAACCAACTAGGGCTCCTGGCGCTCACGCTCCTCGTAGCGTCCGTCTGCTGCACGCCGCTGAAGCTCACCCTGGGCTGGACCTGGCAGATGCGCGTCCGGCGTACACTCGGGCTACTCGCGTTCTGCACCGCGCTCCTGCATTTCGTGCTCTACCTCGGGCCGGATCAGGGCTTCGATTTGGCCGAGGTCGGGCTCGACATCGCCAAGCGACCGTTCATCGCGGTCGGCTTCCTCGCCCTCGTGCTGCTCGTCCCACTCGCCTGGACCTCCTCCAAGCAGGCCGTGCAGCGGCTCACCTTTCCCATCTGGCAGCGACTGCATCGGCTGGTGTATCCGATCGCGCTCCTTTCATGCCTTCACTTCTACCTACGCGTGAAGGCGGACCACACCCTACCCCTTGCCTACCTCGCGCTCGTGCTCACCGGCTTCGCCATTCGCCTCGTCGCCTGGCGCGTCAAGACCCAACGCAAAGCAGCCCGCGCCTCCTAGCCGACCAGCCATCGCGAATCGGCATCGCCATCGGGTCGGATGCTACGCCGGCCGTTCGAGTTGCGCTTGCTGCGCAGCCCAAAGCCGTTCGGCTTGGCCAATCACGCGCGAATAGGGATCGAAGCGGTCGTCGCCAGACACCTCCTTGGCGCGCTGTGACATCGACATCGACGGCGGCGAGGAGGGCGAAGCATTGCCGGGGGCCTTGACCGCCTGCAACGTGAAGCTGTTGATGCTGGAGGTGCGTGCGTTGCGATCGACGCGCACTTTGGCGAGCAGCGCCAGCCGATCGGCCAGTGTGTCGAGCGCGGCGGCGGGGCTGGCAGCGCCGATGCCCAGCGCGCGAAAATCGAACGATCGCGCGTCGATGCGCGCGATCCAAGTAACCGAATGAAAATGCAGGTCGGCCGCAGCAAATGCCTCGAAGCTGCCACC
>JBEHXA010000760.1:0-3431 GCA_048498935.1 Myxococcota bacterium | reverse complement strand
GACTCTGCGTCGCACAGTGCTCCGATTGCACGCGCTGCTTCTGCGCGAACCTCCGGCCATTCCTCGGAGTCGCTCAGGCGATCGCGCACGCGATCGGCGACGCCGGGAGCGCGTCGGGCACCCAGCGAGCGAATGCTGCGCGCTCGTACCAGGGCAGAGTCGTCACTCAACGCGCCGAGCAGCGGCTTGTCGAGCGCGCCGCCGGCCGGCAGGTGCGAGAGCGCGTCGGCTGCAGCTGCGCGCACGAGCGGCCACTGATCCTTCTCGAGGCGCTCGACGAGCGCGGGACCGGCGAAGGCGGCTGCCGGCACCGCCAGCGCGCTCACCGCTGCCTCGCGCACCCGCACCTCGGGGTGCTGCAAGCCCGCCATGAGCTCGGCTTGGTACGGGCGCGGATCTTTCACGAGCGCGAGCGCGGCGCTCCGCACGTGCGGATCGGGATCGCTCCCCACGCTCTTGCGAAAGCTCGCGTCGGCTTGGCGACTCACGCGTGACAGCACCGCGCTCGGCCCCAGCAGCAGGTAGCGGTCGCGAAAAGCAGGCGTGCCGGACTGCAGCCGCGCGAGCGCGACGCTGGCTTGCGGCTCGTAGCGCGGCGCGGCGTCGCCGAGCGCACGCAGCAGGTCGATGCTGGCTACCGCGGTGGTCTGCGGATTGGCCAAAGCCGCGCGAATTGCGGCTTCCGCCTGGGCGCTGCGCGCGGCTTGCGCGAGCGCGGTGCGCAGGAGGCGCCTGCGTTGCACCGTCTTCTCGTCGAGCAGCGGAATGAATGCTTGCACCGCGCGAGCTGGATCCGTGACGGTCAGCTCGTTCACCAACAGCGGCATCAGGCGCTTGTCGGTCTTGTCGACTTTGGCCAGCGCTTGCGCGAGAGCCTCACCACCCGCCGCGCCGCAGCGCCTGAGCCGGCTCTGTGCGTGCTGCGCTTGAGCCTCGATCTTGCTCGTGAGCGCCGTCACGTAAACGGCGGCGCTCGCCGAGCACGGCGCGCTATCCATGACCTCGAGCGCAACACGCCGTCCACCTTCATCGAGCTGTGGATACGCATTGGCGACGGCCGCAAAAGCCGCGGGTCCGCCCGCGACCAACAGAGCTTTGGCCGACTCGGCGCGCTGCCCTCCGCCCGCCAACGCCGCCACCAGCGCCGGCAGTGCGCCTTCAGATAGCTCGCTCACCACCGCGACCTCGGCGATCGTGACCGCCGCTTTGGGCGCCGTATCGAACGACGTGTCGAGCACCAACGCCAGGCAGCTGCTCTGTAGCGGAGGCTCGAGGCTCACGCGGTAGCGCGCTCCTGGGCTCTTCCAAGCATCGTCCGGCAGCGTGACCTCGATCACGTCACGCGGACCGGCGACGAACAAGCGCTCGGGCGCGGCACCACCCTCGGGGGCGCGCAGCTTGGGGCGCAGCGTGAGCTCGAGCCCGGCAATGGGGAGCTCCGGCGGTGCGCGCATCACCACGAATTCGCCCTTACCGGCGCCGCCGACATTCTCCGACCAGGTCGTCTCCGGGTCGCCGTCGGTCAGCGCCTGCGGCGAACCGATCGCGCTCGACGCCGCCAACACCGTGAGCACCGAAGCGGCAGCGCGGCTCGGCTCGGCGTCGGGCAGGTGCGTCGCTTTCACGCGACGCGCGCGATCGCGCTCCGCCACGCTCAGCCGCTGCACCTTCGCCGCGTGTAGCTCGAGATCTTGAGCGGTGAGCAAACGCGGCGCCAAGATGGTGGCGCGGCCGCAGAGTGACACGCCCTCGTTCTGCTCGCCGACCAGCACGCGACGAACGCCGTCTCCGTCGGCCTCGGAGACCTGCACCATCGGACCGCTCTTGGAGCCGTCTTCGCCGCTGAGCAAGCCGGTCAGGCCCGAGAACAAGACTTTCGGCGCGCCCGCTGCGAGCGGCGCTGCGACCACTGCACGAAAGGCGCGCGCGCCGTCGTCGACGGCCACGACGACTGCGCGTCGCCCCTGCCCGATGTTGATCACGTCGGCGCGCGCGGGCTTGCCGCGCAGCTCGCTGGGCAGCCCGAGTGAAACCGCGCCGGCGCTACACGGCAGCGCCGCGCAGCTCGCCGCCATCAGCTCGCCCTTGGCCACGAAGAGGCTGAGCGCCTGTTGCCCGCCGGCAGCTGCCACGCTGACCGGCAGCCCGACATCGGCTCGGGCCCACCCGCCCGCGACTGCCAGCGCGAGACCCACGCCAAGCGAAACCACTCGAGATTGCAGCACGCCGCGGAGTCTACCCCAACCCCCACGCCCGGAGCGCAGCCCTGGATGGGTCTCAGCCGACGACGCCTGGTACGGCACGGCGAAGTAGTGGTAAGGGACGCCATCATGAAGCAGCCGCCATATGTTTTGGTCACCGGGGCGAACGGCTTTTTAGGCGCCACGCTGGTGCGCAAGCTGATCGAGCGCGGCGAGCGCGTCAAAGCGATGGTGCGTCCGGAGACCGACCTGTCTTCACTCGAGGGTCTGCCCCAAGACCGGCTGCTGCTGAGTGTCGGCAACATCTTGTCGCCGAGCAGCGTGTACCGCGCGACCACCGGCTGCTCGCGCGTCTACCACTTGGCGGCGACCTTCAAGCTCTGGGACAAGAACCCGCAGAGCATCATCGACCCCGCGGTCGTGGGCACGCGCAACGTGCTGACCGCCGCCAAGACCCACGGCGTCGAGAAGCTAGTGGTGACGAGCAGCTGCGCCGTGCTCGGCACGACGCAAGACGAGCCGATGGACGAGTCGCACGAGTTCAACCTGAGCGACCCCGAAGCCTACATCCGTGCCAAGGTCGAGCAGGCCGAGGTAGTGAATGAAGCGGTCGACGAAGGCATGCCGATCGTCAGCGTGCTGCCCGCGACGATGGCCGGTCCCGGCGATCGCAAGCCCACGCCCAGCGGCCAAACACTGCTGCGCTACCTCAAGCATTCGCCCGGCACGAGCTTTCCGGTGGTGTCTGGCGGCCTCAACATCGTCGATGTCGAGGACGTGGCGCTCGGTCACATCCTCGCCATGGAGAAGGGCGCCCTGGGCGAGCGCTACATCTTGGGTGGCGACGACCTGACCTACAGCCAAATCTTCGAGACCTTGGCCGACATCACCGGCCTGGCAGAGCCCAGCAAGCCCAACAGCCCCGGCGCAGCGCGCCTGGTCGGCTCGTTGTGGGAGCTGGCAGCCCGCCTGCGCGGCGGCGACCCGATCATTACCTCGCGTATGGCGCGCGACTACGTCGGACAAAACGTGTGGGTGTCGAGCCAGAAGGCCGAAACCCAGCTCGGCTACACCCACCGCAGCGCTCGCGAAGCGCTGGCGCGCTCGGTGCGCTGGTTCCTCGACAACGGCTACGTGTCGGAACGGGCCGCCAGCCGCCCTTCTTGGCCATGGGCCGAAGCTGGCTGGCGCGCACCTTTACCAGCGCGAATTCCGCGGCCACGAAGAAGC
>JBEHXA010000759.1:0-3432 GCA_048498935.1 Myxococcota bacterium | reverse complement strand
GCCAAGCTCGGAAACCTCGTGCCCGGCGGTGGGCTGTGGCTCAACACGGGTCGACCGGAGTGGAACGACGCCAACAACGCGCTCGTCGGCTACGGCCTCTCGATGGTAACGACCTATTACCTCGAGCGCTACCTGTCGCTCTTGAGCGAGCTCATGCAACCGCTGGCAGCGAAGGAGCTCTCTTTCAGCGCCGATGTGGCCGTGTGGCTCGAGCGCACGGCTCAGGCCCTCCAGAAGCACGAACAGCTGCTGAGCGCGCCGAGCATCGACGACCGCTCGCGTCGCCGAGTCATGGATGACCTGGGCGGCGCCGCCTCGGACTTCCGAGGCACGCTCTACGCTTCGGGCCTGGACGGAAAGCGCAGCATCTCCGGCCAGAAGCTGCTGGATTTCGCCGACTTGGCGCGGCGTTGGGTCGGTCACACGATCGCCTCCAACAAGCGCCCGGACGGCCTGTTCCACGCCTACAACCTGCTCGCGTTCACCGACGACGGCGTTCGTATCGAATACCTGTACGAGATGCTGGAAGGCCAGGTGGCCGCGCTCAGCACGCGCGCCATGGCGCCGGGCGACGCGCTCTCGGTGCTCGATGCGCTGGCGAAGAGCCAGATGTATCGCGCCGATCAGGAAAGCTACACGCTGTATCCGAATCGCCGGCTGCCGCGCTTCTTGGAAAAGAACAGCATCAACGAAGCGACGCTCGCCAAGTCACCGCTGCTCGTCAAGCTGCTCGCCTCCGGCGATGGTCGCATCGTGTTTCGCGACGCTCAAGGAGTGGCGCGCTTTCACCAGAGCTTCGCGAGCGCGCAACCTCTGGAGGCCGCGCTGCGCGCGCAAGGCGCACCTGCCGAAGAGATCCAGTCGGCGCTCGACGTGTACGAGGCCACTTTCGACCACCACAGCTTCACCGGCCGTAGCGGCACCATGTTCGCTTACGAAGGCCTCGGCAGCATTTACTGGCACATGGTCGCCAAGCTGATGCTCGCTGCCAGCGAGTGCGCGTTCGACGCATCCGACGCCGGCGCGCCGAGCAGCGACGTCGCCAAGCTGAGCGAGCGCTACTACACGATCCGCCGCGGGCTCGGCGGCTTCAACAAGACGCCCGTCGTTTACGGGGCTTTTCCGCTCGATCCGTACTCGCACACGCCCGCCGGCTCCGGCGCGCGCCAACCGGGTATGACTGGCCAGGTGAAGGAAGAAGTGCTCACGCGCTTCGCCGAGCTGGGAGTCGTGGTCCACGCTGGTCGCGTCTCGTTCAAGCCGCTGCTGCTCCGGCGCTCGGAGTTCTTGACCGAAGCTGCCAAGCTCTCGACGTTCGACCTCGCTGGCCAGGCGCTCGAGGTGTCGCTCGAGAAGGACACGCTCGGCTTCACCTACTGTCAGGTGCCGGTGGTGTACCACCTGGCCGATGCGCCCCGCATCGTGCTCACCGCGCGCTCGGGTAAGCAGGAGCTCACGGGTGACTCGCTCACCGACGAAGCCTCTTCGGCACTATTTCGCCGCACCGGTGAGATCCAGCGCATCGACGTTTGGACGAAGCCGGGCTGCTGAGGCAAACGCGCCTTGTCCATCGTCGCCGCGCACGGCCTGCAAAAATCCTACGGCAATCACGTGGTGCTCAGGGCCGCGGACTTGATCATCGAGCCCGGCGAGCGCGTCGGCGTGGTCGGGCTCAACGGCGCCGGTAAGAGCACGCTCGGCAAGCTGCTCGCCGGAGTCGAGCAGCCCGACGGCGGGAACATCGCGCGCCGGCGCGGGGCGCGCATCGAATACCTCGAGCAGGTGCCCCGCTTCGATCCGCAGCAGACCGCGGAACAAGTCGTATTGTCTGGACTATCGGCCTGGAACGACGCGGTCGCGCGCCACGCAGCCGCCAGCGCGGCGCTCGCCGAGCCGCGCGACGACGCGGCCGCCCTCGTCGAAGAGCAAGCCAGCGCCGCGGAGGAGGTCGAGCGATTGGGCGGCTGGGATCAGGCGCACCGAGTGCGCGCCGTGCTCGGCCACCTGGGCATCGAAAGGCCCGAAGCGCGCGTCGGCGAGCTGAGCGGCGGGGAGCAGCGGCGCGTAGCGCTAGCACGACTGCTGGTGGCGCGACCCGAGCTCGCGATCCTGGACGAACCGACCAACCATCTCGACGCCGAGACAGTGGACTGGTTGGAGCAGCATCTGATCGACGAGTTTCCGGGCGCGGTGCTGCTCATCACGCACGATCGCTACCTGCTCGACAACGTGGCGCAGCGCACCGTGGAAGTCGCCGATGGCTCGGCCTTCAGCTACGACGGCGGCTACGAGCGCTACCTCGAACAGAAGGCGGAGCGCCTGGCCCACGCCGCGCGCACCGAGCAGAACCGGCAAAACTTCTTGCGGCGCGAGCTCGAGTGGCTGCGCCGCATGCCCAAGGCGCGCACGACCAAGCAACAAGCGCGCATCGATCGCGCCGAAACGGCGCTCAAGGCGCCCAAACCCAAGCAAGAGCAGCAAGTCGCGCTGGAGGTCGACGTCACGCGCGCCGGCAAGACCTTGCTCGAGCTCAAGGCCGCCCGGCTGGAGCTGGCCGGCCGCACTTTGGTCGATAAATTGAGCCTGTTCGTGATGCAGGGCGAGCGCATCGGCATCGTCGGCCCGAACGGCGCCGGCAAGACCACGCTGCTCCGCGCCATCATCGGTGAGCAGCCGCTGAGCGGCGGCAGCGTCGCGCTGGGCAAGAACACGAAGCTTGCCTACTTCGACCAAAAGCGCAGCGGCCTCGACGACACTAAATCAATCTGGGACAACGTGACCGGCGATCAGTCGCGCATCGAGCTGGGCGGCGAGGTGATCGATCCGCGCACCTACCTCGAGCGCTTCGCGTTCGACAGCACCAAGCAGCGCCAGCCAGTCGGCTCACTGTCGGGTGGCGAACGCGCCCGCGTGGCACTGGCGCGCCTGCTCCGACAGAGCGCCAATCTGCTGCTCTTCGACGAGCCCACCAACGACTTGGACGTGGCGACGCTGGGCGCGCTCGAGGGCATGCTGATCGATTTCGGAGTCAGCGCGCTGATCGTCACGCACGATCGCTATTTCTTGAACCGCGTGGCGACCTCGATCTTGGCCTTCGAAGAGCAGGCCGAGGTCGTGCACTATCAGGGCAACTACGACACCTTTCGGCGCCTGCGCGCTGAGGCGCGCGCGGCCCGCAAGGCTCCGAGCAAAGCACCCGCGTCGACGGGACCTGGCCCCAGCAAGGCCGCCCCCAAGGCGGAAGCCAAAGCGAAGGGGCTCAGCAAGCCGGAGCAGCGCGAACTCGCCGAGCTGCCGGATCGCATCGATCGCGCGGAACAGGTCGTGAGCGAGCTCAGCGCGCGCCTGAGCGATCCGGCTACCTACGCCGGAGGCGCGAGCGACGTACCGGCGCTCAATAGGCAGATCGAGGAGACGCGCGGCGAGGCCGAG
>JBEHXA010000758.1:0-3434 GCA_048498935.1 Myxococcota bacterium | reverse complement strand
GAACTCAGCCTCGATGCTCCTCAGCCCGACGTCCATCCCCGTCTCCTAGGGATCTCTCGGCATTTGTCGAGATGTGTAGGATCCTCAGACGTGCACGTAGTCATTGAGGCGTCGCTCGACCCTCATCGGCAGGTCGGCGTCGGAGAACACCCGCACCCGGCAAACCACCTGGTCGACTCGCAGAAAGTTCCGTGTCGCCGTCAGGCCAATCCGGCTCGCGGGTTTCTAGACGATCGGTCCCTTGCACAGGCTGGGGAGGCCGAAGACGTCGGAGTCGATGCCGGCGGCGCGCTGCACGGAGACCAGTAGGTCGTTGTTGCTGCGGCCAGCCGCATCGACGACGCGACCGGTTTGGAAGGCGCCGCCGCCTTGGCCGGCCAGCACGAACGGGATGTCTTTGAGGTAGTGGCCGCTCGAGCTGTCGCTCCAGCATTCCATGCCGAGGATGACCGAGCTGTTGAAGAGGGCGGTCTTGCCGTCGCCGTCGTCGATGCCTTTGAGCGCGGTGAGCAGACGCGCGAATTTCTCGGAGTAGTAGCGGCCCATGACGTTCAGGCCCTCCACGTCGTTGCTGTGCTCGAGTGAATGGTGCGCCTTGGTCACGCCCTGACTCGGCCAACGCTCGCCGCTCGACGCACCCGAGAGCGTGAAAGCGACGACTCGCGTCAAATCCCAGGTGAATGCCAGCTGAATCAGATCGATCATCTGGTCGTGCACGGCCGAGAGCTTGTCGCAGTCGTTGACGTTTTGGCCGTTGCCAGTCGGTCGCGCTCCAGCCGGACACGCCATGGATCCGCCGCTACCACCGCCTGATTGCGCAGCGGTGAGCTCGGCTTGGGTCGCTTTTTCGACTTCACGCCAACCGTCGACCAAGCCGTCGAGCTTTTGCGCGTGAGCCGAGTCCATGCCGAGCGCGCGCTTGGCGTCCGCGATGTCGGCGAGCCGCAGATCGATCAAGCTCTGCTCGCGCTGCAGGGCGGCGATGAGTGCGCTGTTGTCGGACGCAGGCTGATTCGACTCCTTGCTGCACAGCAAGTTCACGCGCTGCATCAGCTGGTCGTAAACCTGGCCAGCGTTTTGTACGGGCTCGATCGCGTTGCCATATTGGGAGTCGCCGGGCTGCCGCTCGCGGTAGGAGATGTAGCGCTGCCCGAGCCCGACGTTGTCGGCGTCGGAATGCGCGCCGCCGCCTAAATGCAGGCTCGTGAACGGCAGCGCAGCCAGCGCCGGGCGCTCTTGGTAGGCGTTCGCGATCGCGATGTCGATCGATTGATGGTCGGTGAAAGCGTAGTAGGAGTCGTTCTTCGAGTAGTGGTACTCGTGACCGGTGACGCAGCCGATGAGCCCGGCGCCGTGCTCTTCCTGGTAGCCGTCGCTTTTGGGGGATCCGCCGTGAATGCGCATGCCTTGAAAGACGATCAGGTCGGATGCGTGCGGTGCGAGCGGCGCGAGTGGGGTGCTGGCGAGCTGGTCGATGCCGCTCGGTCTGGTCGAAGGCGAGTGGAACGAGCCACCTTTGAAGAACATCACGAAGCGTGGCGCGCCTGCGAAAGCCCCGCCCGGCGCGTAGCCCATCGCTCGGGCGACGGGCAGGAGCAGAAACGCGAGCGGGCCGAAGCGCTTGATGAGATCTCGTCGGGTCCAGGTTGCGCCACGCATCAGGGTGCCTCCTCGAAACGAAAGCCGATCGCGGTAGATGTGGCCAAGCTGCGTAGAAGTCCCACCACGCTTTGCGAGCCCCCCTGCGCGAGCTCGAAGAATAGCTGCCTCAGCAGTGGATCGTCGCCTTCTACCTCGTCGCGACCCAGGTAGAAGCGGAAGAGCTGGCGCGTGAAGCACTGCTGGAAGCGCAGCGATCGCGTCAGTCCGCGCAGGGCGTCGACTGCGGTGGTGGTCGTGAGCTGCCCCTCGTCCAAAAAGCCGACTGAGATGTTGGGGTCGATGGGCTTGCCAGCGTCTTCGGTGCGGTAGCGGCCGATCGCGTCGAAGTTTTCTTGCATGAAGCCGAACGGGTTGATGAATGCGTGGCAGCCGGCACAGCGCGCGGGTTGGGTGACGCTCTCGATGCGCTCGCGCTCGGTGCCTTCTACGTCTGCCGGAACGGTGGTGTTCACGTCGGGCGGTGGTGAGCCGAGCGGTAAGCACATCACCTTGCGCGTGAAGAAGACGCCGCGCTTCACCAAGCGGGTGGTGGTTGGACCGGAATGCGAGGCGATCACGGCAGGCTGGGTGAAGATGCCGAGGCGCTGGGCCGGGTCGAGCTCCACATTGCCGGCAGCCTTGAGGCCGTACAGGAAAGCGGACGGCTCCGACACGATGGCGCTCGTGGCTTCGGTCAGCTCGCGCAGGGTGGGGAGGGCCGCAGAGAGCTGTTTCTCCAGGAAAACGCGGGTGTCTTCGACCATCGCGCTGGCCAGCTCGGGGCTGAAGTCGGGGTAGGCGCTGGGGGCGATGTCGAAGTCTTGCGGCTCTTTGACCTCGAGCCAGGCCATGAAGAATTGCACCAACTTGGCTCGCGCTGCCGGCGTCGCCAGGACTCGATCGACCAGCGCGGCGAGCTCGGTGTCGCCGAGCGCCTTGGCGTCGGCAGCGGGGACTGTGAGTCCCACGCCTTCGGGCGGGGCGTCGGCCAGCGTGTAAGTGAGGCTTTGCAGCAGCTGAGCTGGCAAGAGACGCCCGCTCGCGTCGGTGCGCACCTCGTCGCGGAACAGGTAGCTGGGTGAGGTGAGCGTGACGTTCACGAAGTCGGCGCTCGCTTGCTCGATCCCTACTGCTGCCACGCTGGCGCTGAAGAATTTCGCCAGGCGCTCGAGCTGTTCTTCCGTGGCAGTGCCGCGAAAGGCGCGCTGGCAGAAGGCGCGCGCTGCTTGCTCCAGACAAGCCGGCGAGTTGCCGTCGCCTGCGCAATCTGCGAGGCGGCTAGGATCGGCCTTGACCGCGTCCGAGATCGCATCGGCCAGCGCGGTGAGGGGTGTGAAGTTCGCGGCGCTAAAGCCTAGGTTCGCCGCGTATTCGTAATTGGTCTGGAGCGGATCGCGCGGCCAAAGCGCGACGGCACTCGCGGCGGGCTCGCCTGGTAAGAGGCTCTCGGTCGTGCGGTCGAGCTGCAGCCGGGTCAGGCGGAAGAGCCGCTTCGGACCAGCCGTCGCCACTTGACCCGGGAAATATTGGAGAGCGATCGCGAACAGGTCCGGGTCGGCCGCGCGCAGCTCCTCATCGGTCGGCCCAGTTGCGGGGAGCGGTGGTGGCGTGCTGCTGCCGCCGCTGCCACCGCTCGCGCTCGTGCCGGCAGACCCCTCAGGCCCGGCGTTACCTGTGGGGGCGGAGATGTGTGCTTCGCAACCCAGCGCCAAGAGTACGGAGAGGACGAGGCTCGAGCGCGCGGCGAGGCCGAGAAGCTCAACGTGCAACCCGGCGACACCGTCTATCTGACC
>JBEHXA010000757.1:0-3444 GCA_048498935.1 Myxococcota bacterium | reverse complement strand
CATGGTCCCGACGCGTCCGTCAACGTCCTGGAGTTGCTGCTACGACTGGCCGGTTTTCAGGTGTCCACCACTGGCCGGTTTTGGGTGTCCCCCGAGGACCACCTCATCGAAGGTCGAGCGCGCAGCGGAAAGGTTGTCGCTCGCAGGCGTGAGCCTTTCTGAGTGTCCGCGGCGCATCACTTCGTGAAAAGCCACTCCGAGCAGCGAACTGGGCGTCGTCGGGACGAGAGGCCTTGGCTTCGACGTCACAGCCGCCAGGCGCGCGAGGCAGAGCGTCCCGCCTGATACTGGCTAAAGGACAGGCGGCCGATGCGCGCGGGCGTCGGAACATTCGGCAACTCCATCGTCTACTCGTACGGAAACCGGACGATATGGAAGACAGACTTGAGCCGTGGCTCCAAACCGGCCTGCTGTGCTGCAGTCGCCGCCGCTGCAACCTCAGGTCGCCAGTTCGATGGATCCTTGTCCCAGAGTGGATGGATGATGATCGTCGCCTCTTGCCTGACTGTGTTCACGCCGGCATCAAGACCGCCGAAGGTGGTTGGAGTCAGTTGGAGACCCGCGAAGTAGCTCGCCGCTTGTTGGCTCGCATGCGGCTGCCAGTACGCAGGTGAAAAGTCGATCGGGGCGCCAATGTTCAACGCTAGGCGGACGATGTCGAGCCCCAACCGCCAATCGAGCAAGGGGTGATACGCCATGTTTCCGAACTCGCGCAGACAACGCGGGCATGACGTGTCGCAATTCGCTCCGTGTGTACCGGTCGCGATACCTGAATAGAACTGGCGCGGATCTGTCGGGTCCAGCATGAACTGAAGCAACGCGGGGAACCGAGCTGGGTCGCCAAGGTGCGTGCTGTAACCAGCCCCGTTCTCAAGGCTGTCCGAAAGGAAGACTTTTGCGCTCGGCTGTGCGAACGGGCTCGACGGATCGAGGACCGGTTGGATGCCGAGATCGAGCTCGGACTCAGCGATGTCGAGTGTGACTGCTGCGGCGCGCCGCAGGAGAAAGCCGAAGGAGTACCAAGCAGCGCGTGCTTCCGGTACAGAAGGGTTCAGCGTCAACCCAACAGGACACGCCTGCAACCCGACGGTGAGGACATCTGTTGTGAGGCTGGCAGCGAGAGCCCGCGTGATGGGGGGCACATTCCGATCAACCTGGGGTAGCGGCGCTCCACGCTGTCGTTGCGGCAGATCCATACGCGCCTGCTCGACCGCGTCTTGGACAATCCACACGTGCGATCCAGCCTGCTTTTCGAACACGAAATCATCGCCACCGTTGTCGTTGATTCGGTATACGCGCCCGCTCATTCGATCGAAGATCGCGTTCCCATACGGCACAGGACTCTGAACCTGGGCGGATAGTCGTGCACGTAACGCGCGCGGGGTAAACTCGAACCCGCCACTGAACTCGACATCACCGAACGAAAACCAAGTGCAGAAGCCCGGCGGCTCGCTAAGCTCCGCAATTCGATATCCGCCGGGTCCAACGGCGGCCGCGCAGTAAGGACATCCGGGCTGGTTTTGGTTGTAGGGAGATTCGACGAGTGCCTGACAGCGACGGCAGATCCCAACGGGTATCGCGGGCCCTAATGGATCGGGCGACGGCGTCACGTTGTTCTGGTTCCACCGGAAGTCCACGACACCGACGGATGTGTACAGGTGGTCGTCCTTCACGCTTTGGGCGCCCGGCGCGAACTGACTGATCGCGATGTCCAGCTGTCGATCAATGACGCCGACTTCCGGCGGCAACCGTTGCGGCCACCAGTAGTAGAGGTAACGCACCCGAGTGGGGAACCCGAACATCGGAAGAATTCCGCCCCCCGCCAGATGCTCACTAAGCGCGTCATCTGGAACGCTTTGAGCTGCTGTCGCGGAGACGTCGGCCACGAGCGTCTGCATCACGGACTGAACAACTTGCTGAAGCGCAGCGGCGGCCGCGAATGGAGTGCGGTGCAACACCGCGCGGCAGACGCTTTCGATCTCCTGTTGGTTGGCAGCGATCCAAGCTGCAATCACGGGCTGGTGTTGATTCCAGTCCCGCACCAACCCAAATTCTCCGTGAACGTTGTCGGTCGTGGGAATCAACGGAATCGTCGCGAACGCTCGACGCAGGACCTCTTTGTTAATGACGCGCCTTGCAATCGGAGGGCTTGAGACGTCGACGTACGGCGGCGGCGGCGGCTCGGCGGTAATTAGACGCGGACGGTCGAAGTAGTAGTCGTCGTGACTCCGGCCTCTGCAGAGCGTCATTGCCACGGAGAGCCCGTGCCCTCTTCGTCCCGCGCGGCCGACGCGCTGCTGATAGTTGAAACGCACCGGGGGCATGTTCGCCATTCCGATGGCCTGCAGAGCACCGATATCGACGCCGGCTTCCATCGTGGTCGTCACGCTGAGCAAGTCAATGCCTTGTGCGGCCGGCACTTCACCTTGGAGAAACACTTCTTGAAACTGACGCTGTCGGTCTCGCCGTGCGCCGGCATCCGTTTGTCCGGTGAGCTCCTCGCAGGCGAGCCTGAATGGAGCCTCGTCGGTTCGAGCCAAGTACTCGTAGAAATCTTCCGGGTCTTGGGCCAACGAGTGCGCGATCACATTGGGCGATACAGCTCCGAAGCAGGCTGTGCACGTGCCGCCTGATTGGTGTAGATGAATGCGTCCACAACGCAGGCAACCGTAGGTTGTGAGCGTGTTCTGTGCGGTAGGCCGGGGTGTAACGATCCTAAGGGCAGTGAGGTTCACTCGCCAGGCGCCGAGCGCTCCACCGAGTCGCGTGACGACCTGGCCTTCAAGCGCCGCCTGGCTAGTACCGAGCCGCGTGGCGATCGGTTCCAGCAGCATTCGGATGTACTGTGGTGAGTCGGGTCGAGCTGCGTTGCCTTCCAGGTTGAGCGCCGGCAGCTGCCACATGCGGCCTTGAAGCAGACGTCGGATGACGGAGGCTGTGGCCTCGTCGCGAAGGTTCTGTGGACCAGCGTCGTCGAGCCATACGAATCCTAGACGCAGGGACTCAAAGTCACGGCTGCCGCTTGCGAAGAGAACATCCTCGATCAGCGACTTGAACAGGCTCTCCTCGATGATCGCCTGCAACGTCTGCTGTACAGGCTGTAGCCCTGGTCGATACGTCGGCGGATTCTGCTGCCAATCGAACAGCTCCGCCCAAAAGACTCGCTGCCCTTGCTGCGGAGCGTAGGAAGTCGTCGACGCTTGGGGGCCGCCCGGATTCATGCCGAGTTCGAGTAGCCCATCCCGCACTGCATTCACGAGCTGCATGAACTGGATCGCCGCGTATGGAGCGAGTGCAGACGGCGGCGAGAGCGAGGGTGGCAACGCGCCGCCAGCGACCGCGTACTGACTGATCTCGCCGCGCACATTCGCCGGCAGCTGGCCGAGCAATTCGATGCGCCGTTGTCTTTCCGCCGCGTTGAGACCCGATTGGTTCAGTTGCGTC
>JBEHXA010000756.1:0-3446 GCA_048498935.1 Myxococcota bacterium | reverse complement strand
GGTCGGCGCCGACTTGGGCGGCGCACTCTTCGAGGAAGTGGGCTTGGCGGCTGCGGCTGCGGGCGGCTGCGTGCTGGCTCGGCGATCCTCGGCTGGCTCCGCGCTCGATGGAGTATCGCTCGGCGCCGCGACTGCAGCCATGACCTCGGTCTTGTTGCCCGGCGTGAGACCAGCAGCGGCGGCCGGGAGCGCCACCTCGGCTGCCGTCTCCGCTGCCTGCTTGGCAGCACCGGCCCAGGGCATGAGCGCGTTGGTGATCGCCGACGGCACCGCGGTCGGTTCGGGGCGCGGCCGCTCGGCACCTGCATCAGGCTCCGGCGTGGCGCCGAGCAGCGCTTGCGCAACCGGATCTTCCTCGGCAGCTCGCGGGGGCGGCGGCGAGTCGGGGCGCGGCGGCTTGACGACCGGTCGCGGCGGCGAGCGGCTCGGCTCGACCACCTGCACTGCCGACTCGCGGGCGCGTTCGCCTTCGTTGATCGCTGCCAGCGCGGCAGCGGCTTCGTTGCCCGCGCTGCCCAGCGTGTCGCTGCGGAGCTCCGGGCGGTGCCCGCGCTCCACCGGCACCGAAGCACCGGGCGCTGCTTCTTCGGCTTCAGCCGCAGGCGGCGCCGACGACGACGTCAGCGTGCGTCGCAAAGGATCTTGAGCGCGCGTGAGCACCGGCAGCATCGCCGGTGACGCTTCGAGCGTCGCATCGAGCACCGCTTCGGGATCCAGGAGCGCTTGCGGCGGCTGTGCGCTCGCCTCGATCTGGAAGGAGAACCAACCAGCATCGGCCGACTCGAGCTCGGCATCGGGCGGCTGCGAGTAGATCGCGGGCGGCTTGCGCTGTGAGATCGGCGCTGGCGGCTCGGGCAGCACCGCAGCGGCCACCGGAGTCGGCTCGGCTTTCGGTGCAGCCTGCGGCGACGGCGTTTCTCCCGCGATGGAAGGGTCGGCGACCAGCAGCTTGGCGAGCGGCGGTGCGACCGTGGGCGGCACGCGCGTCTGAGAAATGTCTTCGACGCCCGACGAAGTCTCGACCGTGAGGATCGCGCCGCGCCGCGCAAAGTCGGACAGCACGGCCTCGAGCAGCCGAGCGGGAGCACGCCCGCTCGTGAGCAGGTCGCGCGGCGAGGCGCCCATGATGAGATCCTTGAGCAAGCTCTGCGCCGGCTCGGGCGTGCACGCCAGGTAGTTGCCGACGCGCGCCGTATCGAACGCAACACGCGACACCTTCGCCAGCGCGCCGGCCGACAGCGCGCGCTGTGCGGCGCGTGCGCGAGCCACCGGCCCGGCGAGCTGCTCGTGCAAGCTCCCGCTCAGCTCCGCGCGGCATGGCGACTCGTCCGGCTCGATCACGAACCTGCCGGCGCTCACGCCGAGCAGCATCGCGAGCACGCTTTCGCCGCGCTCGAAGCTGCCATCGTTGGCGCTGCGATTGGCCGCGCGGGGCGCGCCGGCTCGCACCTGAACCTCATACAAATACGAGGAATCACGGATACTTACGCGCGTATTGCGACCCGAGCGGCATGCCAGCTCGAGGATCAGGCGCGGCGTGAGCCCGTCGAGGCGACCGCGCACCTCGCCGCCGCTCGCCACACGCTGCTCGACGCGCGCTCGCGGCCGCAGCACTTCGCGCAGCCGCTCGACCACGGTCGAAGCCGCCGCTTCCTTACGCAAGTAGCCGTCGGCGTCGCCGCCCAGCTCGCGCACGCGCTGCAGCAAGTCCTCTTTCCACGAGAGCAAGATGACCGGAACGTCGCGCACCGCCACGTCCCGCTTGATCTCGTGACACAGCGAGAAGCCGTCGAGCTTCGGCATCAGCACGTCGCTCACGACCAGATCCGGCCAGAGCGACACGGCGAGCTCGACCGCGCGCTCGCCGTCGTGCGCTTCGAACACCTCGGCGCCGACCGTCTTGAGGATGCCGGCCAAGAACCAAACCACCGCCGGATCGTCGTCGGCGATCACCACGCGGCGGCCCTGCAGCGACACGCCTTCGGCCAGTCGCCCTTGGCGATCTCCGCGCTCGCCGGCGCGGCGATCGTCGTTCCAGGGCGCGAGCGGCACGGCGCCTTCGGGGCCGGTCGGATCGAAGCGCACGCTGCCGTCCGAGCGCAGCGTCACCAGCTCACGCAGGCGCGCGACGGTGCCCCAAACCGCGCTCATGATGTCGGTGCCTTCACCGAAGCCGACGCTCGAGCTTCGCGACGCCGGGTCGACCGATTCCACCAAGCCGCGGCGCAGCTCCAGCGCGAGCCTGTCCACCAACTGGTTGACGTTGAGCTCGCCGAGCGGCTCGCGCGCGTGCAGCGTGGAGTTGCCGTGGTCGCGCAGCTCGTCGAGCGTCCGGCGCAGCTGGTCGGGGCTGACCGGCTTCGGCAAGACGCGCGTCGCGCCAAAGCCGATGAAGGTGGTGGCGAGCTCGGGAGTTGCAAAATCGCCGACGACGACGAGCGGCACCGGCTCGACCAGCGGATCTTTGACGAACAGCTCGACCAGCTCGCGCGCGCCCTTGCGGTCGGCGTCGATGACCGCCACATCGGGCCCGAAGACCCGCGAAAGCTCGCGCGCCTTGGCCGGATCCTCGGTGCGCTCGCATTCGACGCGCAGGTCGCCGTGCTCGACCAGAGCTTCGGCGAGCGCCTCGGGCCCGAAGACCAGCACGCTCAGCGGGAAATCCCGCGAGGGCGACGCCGGTGGCTCGGCCGGCGCCGCCGGACGAATCGAGACCTTGGCGCCCAGCACCAGGGAAGGCAGTAGGTCGAGCGCCCTCGCCACATCCGCCAGGTCACTCGGAGCCGCCCCGTTCCGGGCGACTCGGCGAAGGGTCTTCTCGGCCTCGCCCAGGGCCTCGGCGACGCTGGCGAAGCCGAGCACGCGGGCCGCAGAGCCGAGCGCGTGCAGGCGGCGCAGGAAGCCGTTGATGCGGGCAGCGTCGCGGGGTTGGTCCTCGACGGCCCTCAGGGCCGCTCGGAGCACGTCCAAACGCCGCGGGAGGCTGGCAACGAAGTCCCCGCGGGCACCCGAGAGTCGGGCTTGCTCATCTTGCGCGGGAGGCGCCCCAATCATGTTTCGGCCGTAGCATACGGGCGGCGGGAGGCCGAATTTTCGCTCCCTCGTCAGCCGAACCGGCCCTCGGGCCTATAGCCGAGCTAGCAGTGACCCAGCACTTCGCGAAAGGCTGCCCCAGCGGCAGCCGTACCGAGCTCCCCGCCGCAGTCGCGGGTGCAACGACCGAGCTCGAGCACTTCGGCGCAGGCGCGCTCGATGCGCTCGGCCTGCGCTGGGTAGCCGGTGTGCTCGAGCAGCATGCCGAGGGAGCGAATGGCGCCGAGCGGATTGGCCAGACCCCGACCAGCGATGTCGGGAGCCGAGCCGTGCACCGGCTCGAACAGCCCGATGTGCTGGGGCTCGGCAGGGTGCAGGTTCGCGCTCGGTGCCAGACCCAAGCCACCGGCGAG
>JBEHXA010000755.1:0-3450 GCA_048498935.1 Myxococcota bacterium | reverse complement strand
TGTTCGAAACCCAGGCGACCCAAGCGCCTGTCGATGTGTACGCCGGCAGTCGCGCTCGGTTACAAGCCAAGCGGTGCGCGGGCCAAAGGGCACCTAGCGGCTGGAAAAACTCCCGTTTCGGCGAGATTTTGTAACGCCCTGGAGTCGAGCGCCACAACCGGGCAGCATGCTGCTGCTCATGGTCGCATCGAATATCCTGGCCACCGACGCTTCGGACCTGGATTTGGCGCGCAGAATCGAGCTCTCGGGCGTCGGTGCGCGTGAGGCCGAAGATGCCCTGTTCCGGCGCTACGGGGCGCGTGTTCAGCTGTATGGGCTGAAGCACCTCAAGAGTCGCGCGGCGGCCGACGACTTGGTGCAGCTGGTGATGTTGCGGGTGGTGGAGGCGATTCGGGCGGGGCGGGTGGAGGATCCGGCGAACCTGGCGTCGTTCATTTTCGGGACGTGTCGCCATGCGAGTTGGGATTTGCGCCGCTCGGATCAGCGACAGCGCAAGATTGAGGAGGCGCACCACGGCTTGCTCGCGGACGCTCTGCCGCTCGAGCACAGTGAGCGCGATGTGGTGCGCTTGTTCGGCTGCCTGGGCAAGCTGCCCGAGCGCGAGGCGATGGTGCTGCGCATGAGCTTCATGGAAGATCGCGAGGCCGACGAGATTGGCGTGCGGCTCGGTATTTCGAGCGGCAATGTGCGGGTCATTCGCTGTCGGGCGCTCGCCAAAATGGCGGGGTGCATGGGAGAGGAGCGTGCGTCGTGAGCTGCGCTTCGCTGGAGACGATCGCCGCGTGGGCGCTCGGTGAGCTGCCCCAAGCCGAGGCTGAAGCCTTCGAGCAGCATTATTTTGGTTGTAGCGTGTGCTTTGCGCGGGCCGAGCGACTGCTCGCGTTGGAGGAGTCGTTGCGGCGGGCGTTGCCGCCAGTCCTCACGGCGTCGCGCAGCCGTGCGCTCGAAGCGGGCGAGGCGGTGCTGGCTCAGGTTCACGTAAATCCGGGTGAAAAGGGGCTGATTCAGCTGGGTGAGACCAAGCCGGTGGGCGTTTGGTACCTGCATTGCGAGCTCGAGGGCGTGTCGCGGGTGGATCTCGAGTCGCGCAGCGTGAGCGGCGAGAAGCTGTTCGCCTTCAACGACGTGCCCTTCGATGTCGAGCGCGGCCTGGTCGCGATGCCTTGCCATTTGCACTACCGGAGCTTCGGGATGGATTCGCTGTTTCAGACGCGGCTGACGAGCGTCGAGGCCGCGGGGCCGCGGCTGCTCGCCGAATACACGCTCGATCATCATTTTCTGTAACGCTGCGCGGTCGGGCTCCACACCCTCTCGATTGGAGGAGCCATGACGATTACGAATTCCGAATCAGGTACGCAGATCGACGAGATTGCTCGGGGTATTTATCGCATCAGCACGCCGGTGCGGCCGGGGCCGGAGATGCCGCCTGGCTTTTCGTTCAACCAGATCCTGATCGCGGCCGAGCAGCCGCTGCTCTTTCACGCGGGGCCAAAGAAGATGTTCCCGCTCGTGCGTGAAGCGGTGAAGAGCGTGTTGCCGCCCGAGAGCCTGCGCTACATCGGGTTTTCGCACAACGAAGCCGATGAGAGCGGTGCGCTCGCCGATTGGCTCGCGATCGCGCCGCGTGCACAGGCATTGTGCAGCCAAGTCGGAGCGATGATCTTCGCGGCGGACGTGAGCGATCGGCCGGTGCAGGCCATGGCCGATGGTCAGCGCCTGGAGTTGGGCGGACACGAAATTACCTGGCTCGATGCGCCACACGTGCCGCACGGCTGGGATTGCGGGTTCATCGGAGAGCTGTCGACGCGCACGCTGCTGTGCGGCGACTTGTTTACCCAGCCTGGCGACACCAATCCCGCGCTGACGGAGCGCGACATCTTGGGCCCGAGCGAGGCAATGCGCGCGATGTTCGACTACTACTCGCGCGGTCCGAATACGACCGCCGCCATCGAGCGCCTGGCCGCCTTCGAGCCGCGCACGCTCGCGTGCATGCACGGCAGCGCCTACGCGGGTGACGGCCGCGCGCTGCTGCTCGAGCTGGCGAAGGCGCTCGACAGCACGCCCGGATCCGTTCGAGCGGCGTAAATTGCTGATTGTGACGACGGATGCCCCACATGCGGTGCCCGGGCGGCGCGAAGTCGAGTATGACGGCAGCACATGGCCGAGCAGACGCGCAAGCAGTGGGTGTTCGTTGGTGGTTACGGTACGACGATCGAGACGTTCGCGTTCGATCCCACGTCGGGGGCGCTGACTTCGGTCGCGCTCACCGACGGCGTGCCGGAGTCGCCGACGTTTCTCGAGCTGGATGCGCAGCGCAACCTGCTGTTTGCGATCAGTGAGAAGGCGGGAGCCGACTCACCGGAGCCGGGCCGCGCGACTGCGTACAGCGTGGACCGTGAGACCGGCAAGCTGACGCGGCTGAACGATGTTTGGTCAGGCGGCGGCAATACCGTTTCGGTGGTGACGAGCCGTTCGGGCAAGCACCTGCTCACGGCGAGCTCGAGCACCGCCGAGGGTACGGTCGCGGTGATTCCGATCTTGGAAGGCGGCAAGCTCGGCGAGCCGACCGACTCGCGGGTTGCGGGCAAGAACGCGCATGGCCTGGTGCAGTCAATCGACGGCCAGTTCGTGTGGGTGGTGTGCCGCGGCGATGAGCACGTGGCGCAATATCGGCTCGACGACGCCACCGGCAAGCTCACGCCGCTCGCGGTACCGGCCGTTTCGGTGCCGGCGCCCGCCGGCCCGCGTCGCATGGCCGTGCACCCGACATTGAACGTCGCCTACGTGATCCTCGACTGGTCGGGTGAAATCGTCAGCTATCGCTTCGGCGCCGACGGCCAACTCACCGATCCGTCCACCGTTTCGATCTTTCCCGCAGGGAAAGCACCCAATTCCGTAAAGGGCGTGATGACTGCCGCCGAGCTCGAAGTCTCGGCCGACGGAAAGAAGCTCTACGCCAGCACCCGCACCCCCGACTGCCAGAGCATCGCCATCCTCGATATCGCCCCCGACGGCCGCCTGAAGCTCGTTGCCAACGAAGAGGCGCGTGGCTTGATCCACGGCCCGCGCCACTTCCTGCTCAGCCGCGACAACCAACGCATGATCGTCGCCAACCAAGATAGCGACACGCTCCTGGTGTTCGCCGTGACGCCGGGTAGCGGCGCCCTTTCACTGCTCGGCGGCGCCGTGCCGACGCGCGTGAAGAAGCCGAATGCAGTGGCATTTGCTGCACTGAGCTAGGCGTCGCTCTCGCGTGCTCGCCGCAGCAGAGCGCGCGCGCCCTAGCTCGACGCCCGCCAGTAGCAGAGCCGCATCACGCCGCAGCTCACGTTGAGCCCTTCGCGTTTCTCGAAAATCACTACGTGTACGTCTGAGGATCCTACACATCTCGACAAATGCCGAGAGATCCCTAGGAGACGGGGATGGACGTCGGGCTGAGGAGCATCGAGG
>JBEHXA010000754.1:0-3455 GCA_048498935.1 Myxococcota bacterium | reverse complement strand
CTGTCTTCCCTCGAGCGGCGCTCGCCGCGTTGGGATACTGATCCCGAGGCCGCGCGCAACGCGCTCACTGCCGCAGTGTCGCTCGTGCTGCGCCTGCTCGGGCGCGAGCCCGATCCGGCCAAGAGCCGCGAGCACGTGCTGCTCAGTGTGCTGGCCGAGCGCCGGCTCTTGGCCGGGCAAACCGCCGAGCTTGGCGCGCTGATGCAAGACGTGCTGGAGCCGCCCATCACTCAGATTGGCGCGCTGAGCGTGAATGCGTTCATGAAGAAGAACGAGCGCAAGAATCTGGCCGCCGCCTTGAATAGCCTGCTGGCGGCGCCCTCCTTCGCTAGCTGGCGCCAAGGCACCACCCTCGACGTCGGCGAGTGGCTCACTCCCTCCCGCGAGCGACCCGGCAACACGCCGATCGTGATCGTCAGCGTGGCCCACCTGGACGACGAAGAGCGCGCGCTCGTGCTCGGCGTGCTGCTTGAAGAAGTCCTCTCCTGGGTCCGCACCCTGCCCGGCTCCCAGCGCCTACGCGCGCTCATCGTCTTCGATGAGGTCTACGGCTTCCTGCCGCCCCACCCCGCCAATCCTCCCGCCAAGCGCCCCCTGGTCGCGCTGATGAAGCAGGCCCGAGCGTTCGGCGTTGGCGTCGTGGTCGCGACTCAGAACCCGATGGACCTGGACTATCGAACGCTGAGCAATGCTGGGTTGTGGTTCATTGGGCGGCTGCGGACGGACGCGGACCGCGCTCGGGTGATCGACGGACTAGAAGGCGCGCTGGGAGCGGCGGACGACGACTTGGGTACGACGTTGACGCGGCTGGCTCCGCGTTGGTTCGTCGTGAGGAATGCGCATGCGACGAGTCCGCCGATCTTGGTGCAACCGCGCTATGCGATGAGTCTCATGCGCGGGCCGATGACGCGCTTGGAGATCAGAGCCGCGCGTGGGCTGAAGGATGTCCTGGAGCGGCGGGCAGTACTCGAGGAGCGCGGGCTGGGCGATCCGAGGGTGGGAGCGGCGCACGCCGCAAGCTGAAGAAAGACGGGCAAGTGGGTATACTTTATGATAAGATATATCCTTTCTAGATATAGAACGCGACGTAAACTAAACCATGGCGAGTACTCGTACAGTATTGGCGGATCTGTCCCGGGCGTCCGCCGGGGGTTTTATCGGGGTGCCGCGCGCTGCCGAGGTCCTCGGTGTGTCGACGCACGACGCCGCCATCCGGCTGGGGCGGCTCGAGCGCGGTGGATGGCTGGCTCGGGCGCGACGCGGCTTGTACCTAGTTCTGCCGATGGAGGCGAAGCCGGGTAGTGCGGCTATTGCAGAGGATGCATGGGTCTTGGCGACGCAGTTGTTCGCGCCTTGCTACATCGGGGGTTGGTCCGCTGCAGAGCACTGGGGACTGACCGAACAACTCTTTCGCTCCACCTTCGTGGTGACCGCGGCTGCCCGACGTAAGCAAAGTGAGAGTCGGCTCGCGACCGAGTTTCACATTGCCCGCGTCCCCGCCAAGCGGATGAACGGCACGACTCTCGAGTGGAGAGGTACCCAGCGTGTCGCGGTGTCGGATCGAGAACGGACGCTGACCGACGCTCTAGTCCACCCGAGCTGGGTAGGTGGCGTCCGGCATCTGGTCGAGCTCTTTGCCAACTATCGCGAGAGCGAAGCTTTCGACTCCGGAAAGTTGGCGGCAACAGCGACAGCGCACGCGACCGGCGCAGCATTCAAGCGGCTAGGCTACCTCGCGGAGCGGCTTTGGCCGGACGAGACGGCGCTCATCGAGCTTTCGCTAGCCAAGCGAAGCGCGGGTGTCATTTCCCTCGAGCCTGCTGTGCAAAGCAGAGGTAAAATGAGCAAGCGGTGGGGACTATGGTTGAACGTGGCGGTCGATTCGACCGATGATTTCTAAGCAAGACATTCTCGAACGCGCGCTCGAGTGGGGGCTGCGCCCAGAAATCGTCGAGAAGGACTACGTGCTGGGCTGGCTTCTTCCCGGCTTCGCCGCACATCGCCTTGCGGCGACTTCATGGATCTTCAAAGGCGGCACTTGCCTGAAAAAGTGCTTCTTCGAAACCTACCGGTTCTCCGAAGACTTGGACTTCTCGCTATCTCCCGCGGCCCCCTATGACGAGCCAGCCATCAAGGCTCTGATCACCGACGTCGCTCGGTACGCCACCGAGGCGAGCGGCATCAGCATTCCCGTCGAGCGAATCGAGGTGAAGGCGCGTCGCGACAAGCTGGGCCGCCCTACCTATCAGGGGAAGGTCGCGTATCGCGGGCCATTGGCGATGCCCAACTGGCCGCGCGTTCTGTTCGACATCACTCAACAAGAAGCCATCGCGGATACGCCGGCGCTTAGACCGATCTCTCACCCGTACGCGGATCAGCTGCCAGAGCCGCGGGCACTCTGCTACTCGCTCGAGGAACTCTTTGCGGAAAAGACGCGAGCGCTGCTGGAGCGAACGCGCCCCCGCGACCTGTACGATGTCACCCACCTGTGGGACAGGCGCGAGCAGCTCGACATCGATACGGTGCGAGCATTGTTCGCGAAGAAGTGCGAAGCCAAAGGCATTTCTGTACCAACTACTACCAGCTTGATCGGGCTCGTACGGAGCTCCGACGCGCTTCGCGCGGACTGGAGCAGCATGATGGAACAGCAGCTCCCTTCCCTACCCGCGCTCGATAACATGCTGGCACGACTCGAGGAGACCCTGAGTTGGATCGATGCGCCTTTGCCTGCAAGCGTGCCGATGCCTGCGCTCGAGCTCGATGCGGGCGATACCGTCATCGCGCCGACGAGCGCCTACTACTGGGGCGGTGGACAGCGACTTGATCTGGTCCGGTTCGCGGGCGCAAATCGTCTGAAGATCACCTTCAACTACAAGGGCAAGCAACGTGTCGCAGAACCGTACTCACTGAGGCGCAAGGCAACAGGCAACTTGGTGCTCTACGCCTGGGAAGACGGTGCGCGAAGCATCAAAGCGTTCATCACCTCGAGAATGTACGACGTTCAACCGACGAACGAATCCTTCATCCCCAAGTTTCGCGTCGAGCTGACAGGATGACGAGGAGCGCGCACGCGACGAGCCAGCGATCATGATGCAGCCCGCCCGCACTGAACTAGCATCACGCCGCTTGCGGGTCGCGAAAGAGCGGATTGCTCCTCTCTAGGCGGGTGCTACCGTCGATCGCTGTGACACGCCGAAGGATAGGTAGGGATCTTCGACACGCGCTGTGGGCGCTGCGTGCCGTGTTCGTTATTTCCCAGATCCCCGCGGTCCGAGGCGCGGGCGGGGCCGCGTTAACGTCGTCTTTGCATGCGCGTTCCTCACCACCCGGCGAGCGTTTGATTGGTTACGGGCGACCCGCCCCGGGCAGCTACTGACTCAGCATCCAGGGAATAACGGGGCTGTTGGCGACGGGGACGATGATCTGCAGGCCACCGGTCATGCCTGACGGCATCG
>JBEHXA010000753.1:0-3456 GCA_048498935.1 Myxococcota bacterium | reverse complement strand
CGTCGTCGAAGAAAGCGGCGGCTTGACCCTGGAGCGACGCCCGGAAGCTCGGAGCTTGAAACTCCGGGTAGGTCTCGGGGTTCTTCACCAGGTTGCCGACCGCCGCGATGTGCGTCCAGCTCTCGAGGAACCGATTGACGAGCTTCTTGCCGCGCTCGTCTTGGAGCATCCAATCGAGCTGGGCGGTCACGCCTTCCTTGCTGGCGAGTGCGCCCGAGGCGACGGCCTCGTTGAGCTTGGTGTCGGGCATGGTGCCCCACACCGTGTACGAGAGGCGCGCAGCGATCTCGTACGGTGAAAGCTTCACGGCCAGATCGCCGACCTTCTCGCCCGTGCCGATTTCGACGCGGTACAGGAAGCGCGGCGACTGCAGCATGCCGCGCAGCAGCATCTCGATGCCGTAGGCGTAGCTGGTAGCAGCGCCGACGTTGAACAGCTGCACGTGCCGCTCGATGTCGGCTGCGTCCGTGACGGGCGCGCGATAGGCGCGCTGCCCGAAGTTTTGCACGGCGCTTTTGGCACAGTCGGCCGGCGCCGTGCCGGCTTGACAAGGAGCGACCTTGTTCAGCGAATCGGCGTTCGTCGCGATGACCTTGGCGATGACGTCCGCGGCTTTCTGAAAGTGCTCGAGCTCGACCTGCGTGACGTCGGGCTGCACCAGGCCGAAGGCCGACGCCTCGACCGCTTCACCCAGCGCCTGCTCGAGGCCCGGCACATCGCCGGCGAGGTCGCGCACGGTCGCCAAGTATTGGCTGCGCGAGAGCAGCCGCATGGGCGAGGGACCCGGGTCGATCGGAGTCTTGGTGCAGTCGACCTGAGCGATGGGCCCGGTGGTCGACGTACCGGCGGTGGTGGTCGTCCCACTCCCACCTACCCCGGACGTGCCGCCGGTGCTGGCGGGCGCACCGGCACTGGCACCTGCGGGGGTACCGTCGCCTCCGAGCACGTTCGCGGTGCACGCGCTGAGGGTCACCAGCACGGCGCCGCCAGCGAGGCGCCCAAAACTTCCGAGGAGCGTGGATTTATTGAGCAACGATGTAGACTTTCCGGTGCTGAGACGCTCTTGCTTCGTCAGTGTCCGTGGGGAGGAGCGCGCTGCTCGATCACTCATTCGCCGCAACGGCCGCTGTTTTGGGCCCACTCCAGTTTTCTAGGCCACCCTACAGGGTGGGAGAGTTGCGCCGCTTAGCCGAGAAAAATCGCGCACGACTGCCCCAAGCCCGCGACCGGCCGTCGGCACCGAGGACGGCTACTCCACGAAACGCGCGAGCTTGGCGCTGTGCGGGCTGTGCGGGTACGCGCGAATGAAGGCCTTGGCTCGACGCTTGGCGCCGTCGACATTGCCGCGCGCGTAGAGCACTTCGATCGCCAGCACCTCGCGCTCCTGCGTGAGCATGCCCTTCGGAAACTGCGCCTGCAGCCGCTCGAGCGAAGCTTGCGCGCCCGCTAGATTTCCGGAGCGCAGCTTGGCGCGCGCGTCGGTGAGCAGCGCGCTCTCGGCCTTGAGCAAGTCGGGCCGCGGCGCATCGAGCCTGCGACTCGGCGCCTCGTCGCCCGGAGCTTGCGGGGCTGGCGTCGACTCGTGGTTCTGCGGCACTTCTGCCGGCGCCAATTTGGCTTTGGGCGGCGCGCCCTTGAGCGGCGGAGCCACGACGGGCGCGCGATCTGCTTCAGTCGCGCGCAGAGCCAGGTAACCTCCCCCGACCGTGAGACCCGACGCGGCAACCACGGCCGCGACTTTGGCGCCCAAACCCCACGAGGCGAGCGTTCCGACCGACGCTTTGGTGGCCGCAGCAGCGCTCGAGCCAGTGGCAGCGCCGACCGCCGCAACTACCGCGATTTGCCCTGCAATCGCGCGCCAAGCCTGATCCTTCGCGCCTTCGGGCGGGCCTACGCGATGCACGCTCAAGAGCAACTCGCGCTCCAGCGAATCGGCGTGACTGCCCGCGCTCAGCAGGCGCTCGGGATCCCCAGTCATACTGCCTCCTTACGGCCAGTCCCCTGAGCTAGCGCGAGGCGCTTGACCTCTCGCGAAAAAGCCTCGCGCGCCAGGCGCAGCCGGGAACGCACGGTGCCGACCGAGATACCGAGCAACTGCGCGATGTCTTGCCCGCTCATCTCTTCGAGCTCGAACAGCACGAAAACGACGCGCTGCGCCTCCGGCAACTTGCTGAGAATCGCTTCCGCGACCTGAGCGCGCTGCCTGGATTCAGCACCCTGCGAGGAGTCTTCGTGCGAGCCACCGTAAAGGTCCATCTCGGCTGCGTCGGTCGTCACTTCACGCCGAAACAGCGCAGACCGACGATAGTCGCTCGCCACGCGCTGGCAAATCCCGAACAACCAGGTCGTGATCTGGGAGCGGCCCTCGAACTCGGCCAGCTTGAAATGGGCCGTCAAAAACACTTTTTGAGCCTGATCGAGCACGTCCGCCTCGCGCACCCCCAAGCGCCGGAGCGAGCACCACACGAAGTTGAAATGAGCTTCATAGATCGCTCGGAATTGGGGATGCGGGTTGCTCATGCCCTGTAAAAGTCCCTGCGTTTCTGAAGAGGGAACCGGCGGCGCGCTCGCCCGAGTACCGGCAACGGGACTTGTGCTTCGACGATACCACTCGTCCGGGTAGTGGGGGGGCTTGCGCACGTCGATCACAAAAATAATGTGTGGGGAGTCGCCAGCACGAGGCGGCCGCGGTTACTCTCACCCGCCCGAATGCGTTCGGTTTTTGCGCTCTGCACGTCGCTCGGTCTGCTCGGTGCAGGTGCGCGTGCAGCTTGGGCGCAAGCACCCGAACCAGCGCCGTCACCCGCCGTGCTCAACGTGACGCGCGACACCGGCGCAGAGAGCTGTCCCGACACCGAAGCGCTCACGGCGCACGTCGAGCGCGTGCGCGGACATCGCGCGACGGGTGAGACGAGCGCGTACCATGTCGCCTTCACTTACCGCGGCGGTGTATTTCGAGCCGACATTCGCAGCGACAGCGCCGGCGGGACGCGCGTGCTGCGCGATCGCGGGAGCACCTGCGCGGCGTTGGAGCAGGCCACCGCGCTCACGCTCGCGCTCTTGATCGACTCGGACGCGAGTGAGCCGATCGAAACGATCGAAGAGCCGGAGCCTGCTCCACCGCCACCGCCGCCACCGCCGCCACCGCTCGTACCGCCCGTTCCGGAGCGCGCGTCGCGCCCCGCTCGCTTCGTAGTGTCTGCCGGAGGCGGAGCCTTGCTCGGCATTACGAGTGAAGTAGCGCCCGTGGCGCTCGCGGACCTGGGCATCGGCGTTGGTCCGTTTCGCACGAGCTTGGGCGTGCTCTGGATGCCGGAGCAAGGAATGATCTTCGGCCCGGGTGAAGTCAGGCAATCGCTCATCGGCGGCGCCGCACGCATGTGCTTGTCGACGTGGCACAACCAAACGCTCGGCTTGGACGTGTGCACCGGTTTCTACGCCGGGCTCCTGCGCGTG
>JBEHXA010000752.1:0-3465 GCA_048498935.1 Myxococcota bacterium | reverse complement strand
GACGGTGCCGGCGGTAGAGAATGGGCAAGTGATCGGCTGGGAGACAGGGAGTGTCGTTGGCGACCGGCATGTTGACGCAGTTGCCGTCCTGGCATGCGTCGGCCGTGCAGAACTCGTTGTCATTGCAGTTGATCTGCGCGCCGGGCTGGCACGCCGTACCCTCACCGCAGGTGTCGCCCTTGGTGCAGGGGTCGCCATCGCTGCAGGCTTCGCCGGGTCGCGGGACGTGCTTGCAGCCGTCCGTCGCGTCACAGCTGTCGGTGGTGCACTCGAAGGCGTCGGAGCAGTCGAGCTCCGTACCGGACTTGCACTCGGTGCCCGAGCAGCCTTCCGTGCCGTTACACACGTTGGTGTCCGCGCAGGAAGTGTCGGGCGGCACGGCCGGGTACTGGCAGCTGCCGCTCTGACAAATTTCGCCCGTGCAGGCGTTGCTATCCGTGCAGTCGTTGCAATCCGCCAAGCCGCCGTTGCTGACGCCGCAAGCGCCGAGCTCGTTGCCGCCGCGGCAGGCGCCGTCCTTATCCACGCATCCCGCGCAGCAGCTGCCGTTGTGGCACCCACCGGTTTGGCCGATGCAAGCGCCCCGCTCTTCGACAGGCTTGTACTCGCACTGCTTCGAGGAGCACGTTCCTTGAACGCAGGGGTCAGACGTGCAGTCGGTGCAAGTCGTGCCGGTCGCACCGCACTCCGTGGAGGCGGTGCCATTGCGGGGCGAGCACGTGGGCGGACTGGCCTTTCCGCCGGGGATCACGCAGCCAGGGCAACAGAGGTTCAGGTGACACACGCCCGTCAACGTTCGGTCGGCGCCGCACTTTTCACCCTCCTTGATCAACACCGTGGCCTTGCAGGTGTTGAGGACGCACGAAAAGGTGGCGCACGGATTGTCCGGTGGGCAGTTGCATAGGGACGCCGCCTCGGTCTGCTCGCCGAGTTGTTCGCTCTGCGAGTTCTGCGCAGAGCAGCCAGCTACGGTGCCGAACACGCTCATTACGACCAAGAGGCCGCAGCTCACCAGGTTGGTCACGCCCCGCTGACTCTCTCTGCTTTGCGTCATTCAGCCGTCACTCCTCATTCAAAAGAAAGGCGAGCTCTACCTGGTAGTGCTCAAAATGCTCCGCGCAGTCCGAACGCACCCGGTCCGACATAGGGCGCGACGTATGCCGACTTTTTCTCGTCCTTGCCCTGCGACAGCACGAACAAGGTGACGCCCGTGGCCAGCCCGACACCGCCCACGACGTAGCTGATGATGCCGATCGTCTTGGCGCTCCGGGCGTCGTCGTCGAGCTCCGCCACTTTGATGGCTTCCGGCGTGGTCGCATCGCATGCGGGGCGTCCGCCCGTCGCGCTGCAGCCATAGGCATCTTCGAGCTCTTGCGTCGCCTTGTCGGCGTCGCTCCGGTTGCTGGAGGACTTGAGCACGAACACCGTGCCGAGCGCGACACCCACGACGCCCACGCCGAAGCCCACGTAAGAGCCGATGCGCAGCGTGTTCTTGTTTGAAGCGGAATCGCTCGGCGGAGCCCCACTCTGCGACTGGACCGCGACCGGCGCGGCGGCAGCGGCGGGGGCAGCCACCGGAGCTGCGTTGGGGTCGACTAGCAACTTGAGCGTCACGGCGCCTTGCCCAGCGTCCTTGAGCGTCACCTTGGCCGGCTCGGCCTTGTACCCGGTCGCCGTCGCAACGATCGTGTGATCACCGGGATCCATGGGCTGTGGTACCCCGAGCAGCACCGTCGAGAACGGTTGCCCGTCGATCGTGACGGCCAGGTCCTTCGCGCCCTCGGCGCCCTCGACCTTGACCAGCAGCCGACCGATGTGCGGCTCCACCTGCTTGCGCTCTTCCTCGGCTGCGCTCTGCGCATCGTGGAAGGCTTGGGGCGCCGTCGAAGGGAGCTGCTCCTTGACGATCTTCAAGTACGCCTCGCGCGCTTTCACGTACTGGCCGAGCTTGGCGTGAGAGCGCGCCAAAAAAAGGAGGTGAGGCGGCGCGTGGACCAGCGACTCGGCCTTCGTGAACAGGTCGACGGCGTCTTTGTAGCGGCCCTCGTTGAAGGCCGACGCGCCCTCGGTGGCGAGGGTTCGGGCGCCGGCGCGTTGCTCGTCGCTTTGAGCAAACGCTGGGCTGACCGACCCGCAGAGTGACGCACCGAGCACGGCGCAAGCGAACAAACGACGCGTGTTAAGCAGAGTCCCGCTCATGCAAACCTTATATACTAACATGCGAGATTCCGCGCGGGCCTGCCGAATTTTTGGCCGTAGTTTTGCGGGGAAGATAAGGACAGGGGTGTAGGTAAGAGGAAGCCATCATGCGCAAGAAGACGAACGGCACCGGGCTCTTGGTCGTGATGGAGCTCGGGGCGAGCTTTCCGGAAGTAGCGAGCACGGTTCGGACCGGGCCGCTCCTCGGCTCCGGCGCGCGGCGCGTGGTGGTTCAGGAAGAAGGCGAGGCGCCGGCCGCATTTAGCCAGCGCGTGGCGGAAGGCCTCGAGGCGCTCTTTGGGCGAGCGGTAAAGCTCTCCAACGTGGCGATCGCCTGCAACGAGCGCGCGGATGACGCTGCCCAAGGCGCCCGGCGTCAGCTGGCGGAGCGCGCCCTGGGCCTCATGGCCAAGGAGGGCGACGGTTCGCTGTACCTGACCGCCCCCGAGCGCAGCAGCGGGCGGGTACGCCACGCCCTCTCGGCGCTGGCCCAGGACCTTGCCCAGGAGTGGCGCAGCGCGGGCCTATCGGCGACGGTCGACTTCGGCGAGAGCCGTGCTCCCAGCGCCGTGCCGCACTCTGCTGTCGCGTGAGCGCGCGCCAGCGCGCATTCCTACCTAAATATGAATCGCTCGACGACCTACTGAAAGAGCTGCCTCTTTCATGACCTCGGCGAGCGTCGGGTGCGCGTGAGACGAGCGGGCGATGTCCTCGGCGCTGGCCGAGAACTCGATCGCTACGGCGGCTTCGGCGATCAGGTCGCCGGCACGCGGACCGATGATGTGCACGCCCAAGATGCGATCGGTCTGAGCGTGAGCGAGGATCTTGACGCGCCCTTCCGTCGCCCCGAGCGCGCGAGCACGCCCGTTGGCCATGAACGGAAACACGCCCTTCTTGTAGGGCACGTTCTGCGCAGAGAGCTCTTCTTCGGTCTTACCCACGGTCGCGATCTCGGGGTGCGTATAGACCACGCCCGGAATCGCGTCGTAGTTCACGTGCCCGAAGCCGGTGACGATCGCTTCCACGCACGCGACGCCCTCTTCTTCGGCTTTGTGGGCCAGCATCGGGCCGCGCACCACGTCGCCGATGGCGTAGAAACCGGGCACGTAGGTACGGAAATGGTCGTCGATCGGGATGCGGCCGCGCGGATCGAGCTCGATACCGACGGAGGCCAGCCCCAGGTCGTCCGTGTTGGGCACGCGCCCAACCGCGAGCAAGACGCGATCGCACGTGATGCTCTCTTGTCCGTCGATGCCGACGGTCACC
>JBEHXA010000751.1:0-3466 GCA_048498935.1 Myxococcota bacterium | reverse complement strand
GGCCGCGCGCCTGCTCGGCGTGACCGCGCCGATCGAAGACCAGGAGCTCGGAGACGACCCGGTTCGGCGCGCCCTTCGTGTTGATGCCGAAGTTCGCCACGTTGAGCCCGAAGTAGGCGTTCATGATCGTGAAGTACACGTCGCGGAGCGGCAGCTCCGAAGCGAACTGCACGTTCTGGTTGGTCTTGAAGACACCGCCGCCCTTGCCGATGAGCGCCATGGGCAAGTCATCGGCGTGGTGGTTACCGCCGTGCATGCAGCTGCCGTAGAGCACGATGGAGTTGTCGAGCAGGGTGCCGTCACCCTCTTTGACGGCGTCCATCTTGGTGCAGAGCTCGGCAATCTTGCTGCTCTGCCACCAGTTGATGGTCGCAAAGTTGTTGTTGGCGTCGCCGCCGTGCTGCGCGCCGTGATAGTTGCCGCACTTGCCGCCGTTACCGTCGGTCGAGCCGGTGGTGCTGAACGAACGCTGCACCACGTGGTCGTAAACGAACTCCGAGCGTTCGTCCTCGAGCATGTAGCTGATGACGCGCGTGGCGTCGCAGGTGAGCGCCATGACGATCAGGTCGTTCATGACGTCCATGTGGGCGCCCTTGTTGTAGCCGCCGCCGTTGGCCATGCCGTACGAGGCCTTCAAGGTCGGGGCGTCGACGCTGTTGCAGGCGGTGCCCGATTTTTGGATGCCTCCGCTCACGGCGGTCGCGAGCTTCTCGGTCTCGCGCACGGAATCCATGAACTGGTCCATGCGCACCTGATCGCCCTTGCCGAGCAGGCCGCGGGTGCGGTTGGCGTTCTCGAGCACCGCGTCGAGCACGCTCTTGTTCACCGCGCGCAACTTTTCGCGCTCGGGATCGGGCATGCCGGGGTCCGTACCCGGGGGCGTACCGGCGCCCGCCGCGACGATCGCGTCGAACACCTTGAGCGGGTCCATTTCTTTGTACATGGGCTCGGTGGGGCTGCGCCAAGAGATGCTGCGCGATAGCGAGCAGGGCTGGCCGTCGCAGTAGCTCTCGATCGTCGACAGGCCGACCTGCATCGACTGCATAGCAGTTTGGGTCGCGTAGTCGGGGTGCTGGGCGATCACCTGATCGGCGGTGGTGCCGTTGGCGTCCTTGCTCTTCAGCTGATCGCGCACCAGCTTGGCGTCCACGCACGACAGGAAGACGCCGGGGTCGCGGCCGTGGCTGGGCTCGATGTCGGGATTGTCCGCCTGTGCCGGCGAGTAGTTCTCGACGTTCGTGAGCACCGTGAACTTGCTCTTCAGCGACTGGAACGGCTGCAAGATGGGAGACAGCTGCCAGGCGTCACCCACTCCCGGGTTGGCCGGACGCCAGAAGGTCGCCGAACCGTTGGGGAAGAAGATGGGGATGAAGCGCTTGGGGAAACTCGCGGCTTGACCGCGAGCAACCTTGGGCGCGAGCGACTCGAGCCAAGGCAGGGCCAGGGCCACCCCGGCGCCACGTAGCAACGTCCTCCGATTCATCAGCGGGTTCATCACGAGCTCCTTATTGCGCTTCCGCGTGGCGTTGCCGGAACGTGTCCGCCAAAACGAGACCTTTGATCAGAGAGGGCAAGACCGGGTTGCCTGCGGTCCAATCGGCGACCACTCGCTGCAGGTAGGGCTTGTCGGTCTCTTCGACGCCTCGACCGAGGCTGTAGATGAAGAGCTTTTCCGCCACGCAGCTCATCAGGCGCGGATCGGCGGTCAGCATGTCGGTGAGGCCGTCGAGGCCGGTAAAGACGGGGCCGTCGTCGATACTGCCGCTGGCGTCGATGGGCGAGCCGTTGGGATAGGTGGCGCGGTATTGGCCGATGGCGTCGAAGTTCTCGAGCGCCATGCCCATCGCGTCGAACGTGGCGTGGCAGTTGGCGCAGATCGGATTCTTGCGGTGCGCTTCGAGGCGTTCGCGGATGTTCTGCTGCGCTGCTTCGGCCGTGCCCGAGTCGCCGTCGAGCGGCGGAATGGTGAGCCCTGCCGGAGGCTGCGGCGGGGGCGCGCACATCACCTCGTCGAGCAACCGACGCGCGCGGAGGGTCGGCGCCGTGCGGTGATTGTAGGAGCTCACCGTCAAGAACGCGCCGAGACCGAGGAAACCGTAGCGGTGGTCGGTCGTGTCTTGCACGCGCGTGACCTGCCCGGCAGCGGGCGCGGCCATGCCGTAAATGCCCGCCAACTCGGGCGTGACGAAGTTGATGTCGGCCTTGAGAAACGTGTTCCACGGCTGATTGCCGCGGGCGAATTCGTTGAAGTAGAGGTACGCCTCCTCCGTCTCGGCGGTCGAGATAGCCGGCGTCCAATTCGGGAACACGCCGACGTCCACCGCATGGCCGCCGAGCTCCCGAATGCCGAGCCACTGCCCGGCGAAGTTCATGACGAAACGATTGCCCTTGGGGCCGGCCAGCAGTCGCTCGGTCTGCGCGCCGAGCTCGTCGTCTTGGAGGAGCTTGGTGCTTTGGGCCGAGCTCAAGAGGTCGGCGTCGGGGCCGCTGCTGGTGATGAAGTACGAGAGGCGCGAGGCGAGCTCGTACGCGGAAAGCGCGTGGGGGGTGAGCGACGCCGGATCGGCGTCGAGCTCGATGCGGTACAGAAACTCGGCGCTCGAGAGCATGGCGCGAAGCACGTGCTTGAGCGCCGCTTCAGGCGGCTCTCCGGCGGCGGTCGCCCCTGCATAAACTTTGCGGTAGATGGTCACCTCGTCTTGCCCGATCGGGCGGCGGAAGAGCTTGAGCCCCACCTGGGAGATGACCGTGTCGGTGCAGGCGGCGTCCCCAGCGGCGCAGCCGATGAAGGCGGACTTGAGGGCCGGGGTGTTCATCACCTCGTCGGCGAGCTTGCCGGCGGCGGCGAAGAAGTTGCCGAACGTCTTCTGGTCCATACCCAGGAGCTCGGCGATGTTGTCGAAGCCGTAGAGCTCCCCCTGCCCCATCGACCAATCGGCAGGCGCCTGAGTGACCCCGAGCGCGTCTTGAACGGAGTAGTTGTACTCGACGTCGTTGAGCCGATGCATCGCCTTGCTGCCGGGATCCATACCCGGGGGGATGACTACGGCGGTGCCGCCGTTACCGGCGGTGGCCGAGGAGCTGCCGGCCACGCCAGCGCCCGTGGTGCCGCCAGTGCTCGGGCCGACGCCCGTAGTGCCGGCCGTTGGGGTACCTGGCCCTGGGGTGCCGTCGGGGCCGCCCATGGCGTCGCCGTCGAGCACGCCCTGGCAGCCGATCAGCAGGCTGAGCGCCGCCGCCACTCCCGTCGACGTCGCAATCATTCGGTTGGTAGACGTGAACATCCCGGTTCTCCGGCGACGGCGTTACCGTCGGTGATTCTTTTAGTCGCCGCCGACTCCGCGTTCCGTGAAACTCTTCAGCGCGTCAAAATCGAAATTTCGCCGAGGTGAAGGGCATCGCCCTGCATGCCGACGTCACCGACGAGGACGCCATCAAGGCCGCGATCGCCAAGGCCGAGGCCGTC
>JBEHXA010000750.1:0-3476 GCA_048498935.1 Myxococcota bacterium | reverse complement strand
CACACCGCAAGAACGCAAGCGTGGGGTTTGCGCCATCAGACTCGAGGTTGGCCCACGTGGCACGCGGCAAGCCCGAGAGCTTGGCCATCTGCTGCTGAGTGAGGCCGCGCGCCTGGCGCAGCTCACGGATGTTGCGACCCAACCGGCTCGAGAGCTCGTCGCTCATGGGTTGGCATTCTGCCAATGAAGTGGCAAGCCTGCCAATAGCGTAACAGGGGGGGCCCATGCTGCTGCTCAGAGGAGCCGAGCATGGAACTGAAAGGCAAAGCAGCGCTGGTGACCGGAGCGAGCCGAGGGCTGGGCAGAGCCTTGGCGGAGCAGCTGGCCGCGGCCGGAGCCCGGGTGGTGCTGGTCGCGCGATCGCGAAGCGAGCTGACGCAGGTGGCCGAGGGTATCGTCGCGCGGGGCGGCGAAGCACACGCGCTCAGCTTCGACGTGAGCCGAAAAGACGACGTCTATCCGGTGGCGGGCGCGGCTGCCGCGCTGGTAGGGCCGCTCGAGATCTTGATCCACAACGCCAGTAGCCTGGGGCCGACGCCGCTCCGGCTACTCCTGGACAGCGAATGTGAGGACCTGGAGCAAGTCCTCCAAACCAACTTGGTTGGTCCGTTTAGATTGAGCAAGGCCGTGGCCGGGTCGATGGCGCTGCGCAAGAGCGGCACGATCGTGCACATCAGCTCGGACGCGGCGGTAAACGCTTACCCCCTCTGGGGCTTGTACTCGGTGTCGAAGGCGGCGCTCGATCATCTCTCGCGGCTTTGGGCGGCAGAGCTGACGGACCAGGGCGTGCGCGTGCTGAGCATCGATCCCGGTGACATGGATACGGATCTACACCGGCAAGCCTTACCCGACGCCGACCCGGCGACCTTGGCCCGGCCGGAGCTCGTGGCTACTCGCATCCTGAGCTTGCTCCGCGAAGCGGGCTCGCCGAGCGGCAGCCGCGTCGAGGCGCTGAGCGGGAGGGCCCAGTGACCCCGCTCGCCATCGAGAACCAGCCCCGAATCTGGAGCATCGCGCCGGCGCGCGCGCCACGCGAACGTGGCTCGGAACGGCTGCTGGTGATCGATCCCCTCACGCGGCGCTTCGGAGACTATCGGCTGAGCGAGCTGCCGAAGTTGCTGGGAGCGGGCGACGTGCTCGTGCTGAACGACGCGGCGACCTTGCCGGCTTCCTTGCGCGCGGAACCGGAGCTCGAGCTGAGGCTCGTGGCCAGCGACCCTGACGGGGACTTTCGCGCGATCGCGCTCGGTGCTGGTGACCACCTGCAACCGACCGAGCAGCGCGGCCCGGCGCGACGGCTCGCGGTCGGAGAAAGGCTCACCTTCTCGCCCGAGCTGAGCGCGCGCGTCGTCGATGTGGATGCAGCGGACCCGCGGCTGGTGCGTCTGCGCTTCGAGACTGGGGGTGCCGCGTTCTGGCAGGCGCTCTACGCGCACGGCCGACCGATTCAGTACGCGTACCTCGAAACACCTCTCGCGCTCTGGGACGTGCAGAATCGGTTTGCTGCGCGCCCTTGGGCGTTCGAGATGCCGTCCGCCGCGCGACCGCTCACCTTCGAGCTGCTATTCGCGATCGAGCGACGTGGTGCAGCGCTCGCTCCCCTGACGCACGCCGCGGGTGTTTCTTCGACCGGTTCACTCACCCTCGACGCGCGCCTGCCACTCGCGGAGCGCTACGAGCTGGGCCCGCTCACGGTGCAGGCGGTCGAGCGCGCGCGGGCCCTGGGCGGTCGCGTGGTGGCGGCCGGGACTAGCGCGATGCGCGCACTCGAAGCGAACGTCGAGCGCCACGGCAGGCTCCGGCCCGAATGCGCCATCACCACCTCGAAGCTCGGCGAAAGCACCGAGCTTCGCGTAGTCGACGGCCTGCTCACCGGCCTTCACGAGCCCAACACCAGCCATTTCGAGCTGCTCGAGTCGCTCGCGCCACACGCTTTGCTGGTGCGCGCGCTCGAGCACGCCGCCAGGACCGGCTACCAGCAACACGAGCTGGGCGACTCGTGCCTGATCCTGGCAGGCTCGCTGCTCGAGCGGCTCAGTGCCTAGGCTTCAACTTGCCCGCTTCGAAGGCAGAGCGCAGCTCTTCTTGGGTCAGCTTCTGATCGCCGTTCGCGTCGGCCACGCTCAGGCGTGACCACTTCTCTCCGACCTCGCTGGCATCGAGGACTCCATCGTGGTTGGCATCCTTCTGCTCGAAGCGAGCTTTCGCGCGCTCGGCAAACTTGGCCTTGAAGCCAGCGACGAGCTCGTCCTTGCTGACCACCGCGTCCTTGTTGGTGTCGAAATCGGCGATGTGCTCCTGCATGTGCTCAGGCAACTCGCTCGCTTCCAGCGAGCCGTTCTTGTTGGCGTCGAAACGCTCGATGAAGCGCTCCGGTGACGGAGGACCCTTGAAGCGACCACCCTCGGGGCCGCCATGACGACGCCCGGGGCCGTCGTGGCGCATTGCCTCGGGGCTCGTCTTCTCGGGCGCCGGCTGGTTCAAACCGGCCGTCTGTGTCTGGGCCGCGGGCTCGACTTCCGCCCCGCCGCAAGCAATGAGGCCAAAGCCGCTGAGCAGCGCAGCGAGAGTGGTGGTAGTGAGGATGTTCGATGTCTTCATGTTCGGTCGTGCTCCTGTCAGTGGGTGCGACGCCCGAGGCCCGGGTCTCCCTACGCCTTACTTTTCGCGTAGGGCTTCGGGCAGCAGCGACGTCCAACCGATACGAGTGACCCAAACTGGGAGAACCATTGGACAATCTGGGCGAAGCCGTACAGCGTGTCCGCTCGGGCGACACCGCGGCTTTTCAACGGATCGTCGACGCCACCAGCGCTCGGCTGGTCAGGCTGAGCGCTAGGATGCTCGGTAACGTCGTCGATGCGGAGGACGTCGTGCAGGAAGCATACGTGAAGGCATACAAGGCCCTGGTGACCGGCGAGTTCGACGGACGATCCAACGTCGCGACGTGGCTCTACCGCATCGTCACGAACCAGAGCATCGACGCCATGCGCGGTCGCGCTCGCCGGCCCAAGCCGACCGATAGCGCCGACGACACCACCTCCGACCTGGCCAGCGCCGAGCAAAAGCTGGCACTGGCGGAGCTCTCTGATTGGATGGACGAGCTGCCGCCCGACCAGCGAGCCGCGTTGGTGCTCAAGGCCGTGGAAGGTATGACCTCACCCGAGATTGCCGAGATTCTGCAGTGCAGCGAGGGCGCCGTCGAACAGCGTCTGGTGCGCGCGCGCTCGGCCCTCCGTAAGAGGAGTGAAGCGCAATGAGCCACGACGACGACATCGACGCACGGCTCAGCCGGCTTGCGCAAGCGACGGCGCAGATCGCACCGCGCGCGGACTTTGCCAGCCGCGTGATGCAGCGCATCGAGCAGGAACCGACCGGCATGCTGATCGCGCTGCAGCTGCCGGCGCGGCGCCTGTTTCCGATCAGCATGCTGGCGGCCGCCGCGGCGCTGATTTGGGCCGTGGCGGTCGATCGCCAAG
>JBEHXA010000749.1:0-3478 GCA_048498935.1 Myxococcota bacterium | reverse complement strand
CCAAGGCGGTCGCCTCGTGGTTGATGGCGACGAAGCCGCGGTCGCCGCGCGAGAAGGCGATCTGATTCTTGCCGTTGTCCCAGAAATTTTCGAGCGGCGCGCCCGCGGCAGCTTTTCGGAACGCAACCATGGCGGCGGCATAGCGCGTCCGGTGCTCACACACCCAGCCTCGAGTCGCCGCGTCGAAGGGCGGCGTGGCGCAGCTCGGCGCATCACCCGCACCAGCGTAGATGGGAAGCGTGACCCCTGTACCAGCGCTGGGCGGCCCTGCTGCGCGGCCCGCGTCGGTGGCGCGGTCGAACGCGAAGCTCGACATCAACGATGGATAGCCGTACGGAAACGCCAGCTCGAATACCGTTGCCAGCTCGTGCGGTGCGCCGTCTTGGTAGAAGAGGGCGTCGGCTCGCTGGGTATCGTGGTTGTCGAGGAACACCACGGCGCGCTCCGAGGGGAGGAGCGTCGTGCTCTCGGCCACTTGGCGCAGCGACGACAAGGTTGCTCCGTTGCGGCCGAGGAATGCGTCGGCCACCGTGCGGTAGCGAAACTCGGTGACGTCGAGCTCAGCAGAGCCACCGACGTCGAGGTAGTCGCTCGAGTGCACCGCCTCGCCGCCGTAGTCGATGACCTCGAGGAAGTAGTAGGGCTGCTCACCGTGCGCAGGCACGACCTTGGCCAAGACCGCGGCGAGGTCGGCAGGAGCGACGTGCTTGGCAGCGTCGATGCGGAAGCCGCGCACCCCCAGCGCGAGTAGCTCACTCAGGTAGGCAGCGAGCTTTTCCCGCACCGTGGCCTGCCCTGTGTCGAGATCGGAGAGGCCGAGCAGCTCACAGCGTTGAACCCGCTCGGCGCTGGTCGCGTAGTCCTCGCCCTGAATCTGGCACACCGGGGCGTGAAAATCGGCTTGTTGGTACAGTCCCGGATAGTCGTACTTGGTAAACTGCGTGCCGGCGCTGCCGACGCCTCGAGTCTGTCCGGTGGTGTGATTGAGCACGGCGTCGACGTAGATGCCGACGCCCGCCGCCCGGCAGCGCGCCACCATGTCCGCGAACTCTTGCCGAGTGCCGCTGCGACTCTCGAGCGTGTAGCTGACCGTCTGGTAGCGTTGCCACCACGGGTACTGGTTCGACGCGAGTACGGCGTGCTCGCTGGGCGGCGACACCTGCACCGCCGTGAACCCGTGCGGTCCCAGGTAGCTCTCACACTCGCGCGCGATGTCGGACCAGCGCCACTCGAACAAGTGCACGAACACACCGCTCGCAGTGTCGTTGGCGAGCGGGTGAAAGTCGGCACCTCCCGTCGACGCCCCGCTCGTGGCGACCGCGCCGCCGACTGCCCCGACGCCGCCGATGCTGCTCGCGTTGCCGGCTGCGCCGCCGCTCTCGCTACTGGCACCAGAGCTGGTGCCCGCCTGGGTTGCGCTACCGCCGGTGTCGTCGCCCTCGACGCGCGCCGTGCCATGCGAGCAGCCACACGCGATCACGGCGAGCACGGCCAAACGACGCCAGGTCACCGCACAGGTTTGGCTCGAAGCCGGGGGGTGCGGCAACGCGAATCGCGGTCAATCTCGCAGATTTACTACGTGAACAGCGCAGAGACGGAGCTACCGTCGTGAATGTGGCGGATGGCCGTCGCCAGCTGCGGAGCCAGCGAAAGCACTTCGATTTTGGGCGATAGCGCCGACTGCGGGATGGGCAGCGTGTTGGCGACGAGCAGGCGAGTGAGCCGCGAGGTGCGCAGCTTTTCCGGCGCCTTACCGGACAGCACGGGGTGGACGACCGCAGCCGAAACCGAGCGTGCCCCGCGCTCCAGCAAGAAGTCGGTCGCATTCAAGAGCGTGCCGCCAGTCGCGATCTCGTCGTCGACCAGCAGACAGTCCTTGCCGGTGATGTCGCCAATCACGTGGGCGGGTTGGGCGTTTTCGTCGTCGCCGTAGCGGCGCTTGTCGATCAATGCGAGCGGCAGCTCCAGCCGTTTGGCGAAGCGCCCGGCGTCTTTGGCTTCGCCCACGTCCGCCGCCACGATGACGGTCCTCGAGAGATCGTCCTCCTTGAGGCGATCACACAGCGCCGGCACGCCGGTCAGCTGATCGGCGGGAATCGAGAAGAAGCCCTGAATCTGCGGTGAATGCAGATCCATGGTCAGCACGCGGTCTGCGCCGGAAGTGGCGAGCAGGTCGGCCATCAAACGCGCCGAAATCGAGATACGCGGCTCGTCCTTCTTGTCGCTGCGCGCGTAGGGAAAGTACGGGATCACCGCCGTGACGCGCTTGGCCGAAGCGTGCTTCAGGGCGTCGAGCATGATCAGCAGCTCTACGATGTGTTCCGACAGCGGCGGGCAGGCAGTCTGAACGACGAACACGTCCTGCTCGCGCACGTTCTCCTCGATACGAATCTTCAGGTTTTCGTTGGAGAAGCGCTTCGTGGTGGCGTGACCGAGCTCGATACCGAGCTGATCGCAAATCTCGTGGGCGAGCTGCGGGTGCGAGCTGCCGGCAAAGACCTTCAAGCCGGAACTGACGGGGACCATTCAGGCCGGGAACCTATCACGCCCCGCCGCTCTCCTCAGCGAAACGGATTGAAGAGATACCTTTTGGCCAGCTGTTCGCGGGGCTGGAAGTACAGCGCCGAAAGCCCTGCGGGATCGGTCGCCATGGCGCCGGCACGCACGCCGTCGTCGTGGTCGTTCCAGCTCCAAGCCATGTTCGCGGCGTTGCGGCGACACCACAACGCGCTCTGCCCGCAGCCGCCCGAGTCGTCGCCCGCCATCTTTCCGAAGCTGACAAACAGGCCGACCTGGCGCCTCCGTTGCCACAGGCCCCCGGGCTCGAGCACGTCGTGTAGCTGGTAGAGGACGCTGCGGTCGTTGGGGCTCGACGGCGTCTCCGCGGTCGAGAGCGACGGGTAGTATACGACGCCCTCGCGCCCGATCGAATAGTAGGGCCAGGCCTTCAGTGCGTGAGTCTCGGCCTGCTGTGCCGTGACCGGGTGGAGCTCGCCGTCGTACAACCTGAATTGGAGCGTGCCGTCGACGTCTTCCTGGCCAGAGCGCCAGGGGCTACCGGCGGGGACGTAGGAGTAGAAGTTGGTGTGTACGACCGTCACCGCGGCGCGGAGCGCCCCGAAGCGCGAACCATCGCGCGCGATCGCGAGCAGCACGCCCTCGCTGTCGTTCTCGTGCTCGGTCTCGAAGAAGCGACGGGACCAATCCCTGGGGTGGTAGAAGGTGTAGACGACGTACCAATGCGTCGCCGTCTCGACGACCGAGTAGTAAGCGTGCGCCGGTAGCGGGAAGCGCGCGGCGTTGTCCCAGTTGTTGCGCGCGTCGTGGTCGCCATCGAAGTCCACGCTAGTGATGAAGTCGGCGGCGCCGCCCAGCGCGTGCGCGCCTTGGCGGTGCACCTCCTGCTCGTGAATCGGAGCCCAGCGGAGCGCCAGCTCGGGCCGCGAGCGACGGGCTGTCACAGAGCCGCGCCGAGCTG
>JBEHXA010000748.1:0-3479 GCA_048498935.1 Myxococcota bacterium | reverse complement strand
TTGGTCACGGGTGTCGGCCCCCGCGTAGAGCGAGTAGCTCTTGGTAGCGCTCACCGGGAGCGAGAGATTGTTGACGATGTGCAAGATGGCGACCGTGATGATGGTCGCCATGTAGAACCAGATCGCGACGTAGATGTGCCGCTCGCGGCGGCGCGCGATGGTGCCGAAGAAGTTGACCGCGAACGCGACCCACACGACCGCGATCGCCAGATCGATCGGCCATTCCAGCTCGGCATACTCCTTGGATTGCGTGATACCGAAGGGCAGCGTGAGCGCCGCAGCGACGATGATCGCTTGCCAACCCCAAAAATGGAGGCTGCTGAGCGCGTCGCTGAACATGCGAGCTTTGAGCAGGCGCTGGCTGGAGTAGTACACGGCCGCAAACACGGCGTTACCCGCGAAAGCAAAGATCGCCGCATTGGTGTGGAGTGGACGCAGGCGCCCGAAGGTGAGCTGCGGCAAGCCGAAGCTGAGCTGCGGCGCGACCAGCATCAACGCCAACCAGAGGCCGACCAACGTCGCAACCACTCCCCAAACTGCCGTCGCGATGGCAAACCGACGCACGATGGCGTCGTCGTAGCTGAACTTCTCGACCTCTGTGGACATTGAGTATGTCGCTGCGGCAGGCGCTGCCGAGCCTCCGTGAAACTTGGTGGTTGGGCCCCTCGTATCGATTCCGCGTAACGCAAGACATATGCCGCGTTCGCTCGGTGCAAATTTCGTCGGGGGAAACCGCGATTGCGCGCAAACCTTGCGCGAGCGCGAAAATTCCGCGGAAAGGCGACCCGCGGCCGCGCGATTTAGGCCGGGGCGACCCTGGCCGGATCCTTGCACTTGCCCTTCGAGCACCATGTCCGCCGCGCCGCGCCGTTCGAACCGCATCCTGCTTTTGGACGCCGATACGCGGACGAGCCGGCGTCTGGCGAGCTTGCTCGAGGAGGACGGATTTGAAGTCGAGGTGCTGTGCGACGGAGCAAGCGCGCTCGCGCGTCTCGCCGAGAGCCCATTGCCCGATACCCTGATTACGGAGCTGAGCCTACCGAGGACCGACGGTGCAACGGTCGCCCGCCGTGCCTCTGCGGTCAGCCCTGGGATGCGCATCATCGTGCTCACTCGGCACCCCCATCTGGTCCATTCCACCAGCTTTGGCGCTGCTGTGCCGCTGGTGCTCACCAAGCCCCTCGACCTGCGCCGCTTGATGCTCCTCCTCAACGGTGAGCGCTCATCCCTCTGCCGGAGCAGCCGACCGGCGCGAGCCGCGCACTGAACTCATCCCACCGGCAGCATGATGGCAATTAGCGAAACGCGATTCCAAGAGCTGTGGAGGTACGTCCGGCTCGATGCCGCGGACGCGGAGCGCTTACGGCATTTCGGGGACTTGGCGCGACCGGAATGGCCGCGTGTCGCGAGCACCTTCTACGACCGTATTCGTGAGCACGAGCCAGCGCACGCGGTGATCACCAATGAAGAGCAAGTGCAGCGGCTCCAAAGCACGCTGATCGCGTGGCTCGACCGGGTTTGTTGCGGGAGCTACGACGAGCTGTACCAAGAGCAGACCGCCAAGATCGGCCGTGTTCACGTGCGTATCGGCTTGCCACAACGTTACGTGTTCACGGCCATGGCGGTCGTTCGCGTCGAGCTGTTGCGCATTGCGGACCGCGAGCTGGGAGTCGATGCCGCGCCGACGCGCGAAGCCATCGTTCGCATTCTCGATCTCGAGCTCGCGATCATGCTCGAGGTTTACGAGGAGTCGCTCGTGGAACGCATTCAGCAGGCCGCGCGGCCAAACTCCTTCGCAGCAGCTCCTGATGACCGACTCTGCGTCGAGGCCATCGAGCTGGCGTCGGTATTGCTCGTCGGTCTCGACGCGCGTGGGCGCATCCGGTTGTTCAACCGCGAAGCCGAGCGAGTCACGGGTTACGCCCGGGACGAAGTGATGAGGAAGCCGTTCGCGGACGTGTTCGGCGCCGGGGCCGAGACCGCGGCATTTCAGGCTACCTTCGCCGACGCGCTCGCGGACACCGCTCGCCCGCAGCTGGTCCAAGCTCGCCTGCTCACCCGGGCCGGTAAGGTGCGCGAGGTCGCCTGGAGTGTGCGAGCCGCTGTCGACCCGGCAGGTGGGGCTTTGTTGACGGGTCGAGACGTCACCGACGACCGGGTCAAGGAAGAACGCGCCGGGCAACACAAGCGCCTTGCTGCCGTCGGCACACTGGCGGCCGGTCTAGCGCACGAGATTCGTAATCCGCTCAATGGCGCCCTCGTGCACGTGGCGTTCCTGGAGCGCGCGATTCAGCGTGATTCGACCAAGCAAGCAATGCTAGAGGCGACAGGCGTGGTCGCGGATGAAATAAAGCGCCTGGCCAATCTGGTGACCGAGTTTTTGGACTTTGCGCGGCCTAGCCGTCCGGCGTTTCAGCTCATTAGCTTGCGCAAGTGGCTCACCGCGGCCTGTGAGCGAGTCGCGGCGCTGGCCGAAGCCAGGGGAGTTACCGTCAGTTGTGACCTTCCGAGCGTCGACGTCGAATTCGAGGCGGATACCACCAAGCTGTCGCAAGCCCTGCTCAACCTGCTCGACAACGCCATCGAGGCGGGAAGCAAGTCGGTGTGCTTGCGGGCACGACGTGGGCCTCACCAGGTCTTGATTGACGTGGAGGACGACGGACGAGGCCTCCCGGCGCTCGACGCGCCGATCTTCGATGCGTTCTACTCCACGAAGGAGCATGGGACGGGGTTGGGGCTCGCCGTCGCCCATCGGGTGGTCAGCGACCATCACGGCACTATCGATGTCAGCAGCCAGCCTGGTAGAACGACGTTTCATGTGGCACTGCCGCTAGAGCAGACCGCTGGAGAGTCTCGATGAGCAAGGTCAGAATTCTGGTAGTCGACGATGAAGCCACCGCCCGCAACGGGCTCGGCAAGCTGTTGGAGCAAGAAGGCTATCAGGTCGATCTCGCCGCTGATGGCCGCGAGGCGCTCGAGTCTGTGGTGGAGCACGCGCCGGCGCTCATCATCAGCGATCTCAAGATGCCGAACATGGACGGCATGGAGCTGCTCGCGGAGCTGCGCGCGCGCAGTATCGCGATTCCGACGGTCGTAGCCACCGCGTTCGGGGACTTGTCGACGGCCATCGCGGCCATGCGTGCGGGCGCAGAAGACTACCTGACCAAGCCGATCGACTTCGACGCCCTGCTCCTGGTCGTGGAGCGAACGCTGCAGCGTGAGGAGCTGAAGAGCGAGGCAGAGAACCTGCGCCGGCAGTTGCGTTCGCGCGATAATGAAGGGCTCGAGGGGTTGCTCGGTGCTAGCCCGGCCATGCAGCGTGTGTACAAGGCGGTGCGCCAAGTTGCTGCCGCTCGCGCGACCGTGCTCATCACCGGAGAGAGCGGCACCGGCAAAGGCGAGGTGGCGCGCGCTCTGCATGCGCTGAGCCCACGCGCAGGCAAGCCGTTCGTGTCGTTGCACTGTGCAGCGCTCGCCGA
>JBEHXA010000747.1:0-3479 GCA_048498935.1 Myxococcota bacterium | reverse complement strand
GTCACGGCGCCCAAGGTGCGATCGCAGGCGGCGGCGCTGAGCTCGCCGAGCGAGATTCGGCCATCTCCTTGCAGTGCGCGGCGCAGGGCCTGCAGCGCGTTCGCCAAGCGTTCGAGCTGCTCAGGGGCGCGCGCCGCGGCTGGGCCTGCCGAGTCGGTGCTGCCGGCGGACGATCCATCCAGCTCGCCCGAGAGCCGGCGCTCGGCGGCCGTCGCCCAAGCTGTCCAGGGATCGGCGCCTGGTTCGAGGCCTGATTGGAGCTTTGCCCACTGACTTGCCAGCTCCGGTTGCCACACGAAGAGCGTCTCCGCGACCGTGTCGAGCGTGAGCTTGCCGAGCACGCGACCCTTGAGCTCGGGCACCTTGCCGAGCTCGGCTTCGAAGCGATCGACGAAGTCACGTCGCGCGTCGCCGGTTTCGCCCGACACGACCAGCGCCGTGAGCTCGGAGCGGCCGAAGGCCTCGTAGTAGCGAAAAAGGCGGGCTTGGTAGGGGCTTTTGAGCGAGACCAGCCCTGCGCGTGAGGTGCTGACCTCGAGCGGCCCGAGCGTGACCAGCAGCACGGAGGTGATGATCAGGGCGGCAAAGCCGGCGATCGCCGCGCGCGGCCAACGTAGCCCGAGCGTGAGCAGAGACTGGAGACGCGACGGGCTAGGGGGCTTGCTGTCGGACATGAGACGAGTGGCGCGGGGCGTCGGGCCCCTACGGGCAGCTGGTGACTTGCGCCTGCTCGAGGAGCTCGGACAGGAGCTTGTTTTCGTCGACCCGCAGCGCGCTGCGATGCGCGGTGCAGTAGCAGAGGTGCGGCCGCGCCGGATTGATGTCGCCGAGCGCGACGTAGCCTTCCGCCAGCCGCAGGTGGTTTTGAACGTGGTCGGGAAAACGTCGCGTCACGTCCTGCAAGAGCTCGAGCCCGGTTTCAGAGTCGCCGTGCTGCAAGAGCGAAGCGGGCGCCATCACGTAGAGTGTGCCGAGCATGCGCCGCGCAGCCCCCGAACGGAGCGTCGGGTCGAGCTCGGCGCTCGACCGCGCATATTGCTCGACCTCGGCGACCAGCCCGGGCGCGCTGAGACCCGAGACTTGAGCGAGCCGCCCGGCGACCATCGCTCGGGCTAGCGCGTCCTCGGCGGTGACGAGCGGTAGGGCTTCGACGCGATCGTAGGCGTAGCGGCGATCGGGCTTGGTGGCCTTGTCGCTGGCGACGAGCGCCTCGAGTGCGTCGGCTACTTGGATTCCGCTGAGGGCCGGCGGGGTCAGAGTGGCGCTCACCGGCGCGGTCGCGCTGGGGGCGGCACAGCCCGGCGTCAGCGCATGGAGCGCGAGCAGCCCAGCGAGCGCGGTGCCCCCGACAAGGCTGGTCACGGCGCCTTCGCGTAAGCGTCCGTGAGAGCCTTGTAGCGCGCAGCGTCGCTCGACCGGAGCTGCTCGATGCCGACGTTGGTGCAGGCTTGCTTGGCCTTCGTGCACAGCGCGCCGAGCGATTGCTTGAAGCTGGTAACCGCACCAGGATCCGCGCCCGAAAAGGCTACGACAGGCATGCCCGGGAGCTCCGCGCTGCGCCAAATGGTCTTGAGCTCGCCGCCTTGCTCGATGTGCCGAGTGGCTTCGAGCTGCGCGTCGTCAATCAGTGCACACTCCGCCTCGCCTCTCAGCACTTGCTTGAGCGGCTCCAGCGGCCGGCGCGCTTCTACGAGGCTGAAGTCGGCGAGCCGGAAAGCGCCGGCCGCCACCACGCGCTCCACGAACTTGGCATCGGCGCTGAAAAGGCTCGAGAGCGGATGCTGCTTGCAACCTTCGAGCGCGCTCGCGCGCTTGGACACCAGAAAATACTGCCGACCGCCGGCCTTGGGCGCGACTACTTCACCCACCACGGTGAGCCCGAGCGAGCCCTTCAGAGCCAGGAACGCGCCGAGCGACAGCATGCCGAAGCTGGGCCGCTCCTTTTGGATGAAATCGAGGGCGGGCGTGCGCTCCGAAAAATAGCGCCCGAGCGGCTTGGGCCACTGATTCTGCTGAGCCAGAGCAGCGAGCAGCTCGTCGACGTAGGGCTGAGCTCGGCTCGGTGCGGCGATGCCGTGCTCGAACAACACCACGAACGCGCGCGGCGGAGCCGCCGGGCTGGGGCGCACCGACATGAGTAGCGCGATGCCCAAGCAGACTTGGGGCAGGGCTCGCATCGCGCGGTGCAACAGCTTTCGAAGAGTCATGGTGCGGGCACCTCGCGCAGCGCTTGAGGATCGGTGCGAGTGGCCCGAAAGCGCTCCGCCTCGGCCAGAGCCCAGAGGGGGAAGATCTTCAGGTAGTTGTCGTAGTGAATGGCGCACGTCTTGTTGAAGACGCCCGCGATGCCTTCGGGCGGAAAGCTGCCGTCGGCGAGCTGTCGTTGGCTCAAGAATTCAACGGCTCGTGCTACCGCAGCGCTTTGGCCTTGGCCCGCCGCGACCAGCCCGAGCGTCGCCCAGGCGGTCATGACGGCTTGGCCTGTCTCGCTGGGCACGTAGTAGCGACGTACGCAGCTCTCCGCGGATTCACCCCAGGACCCGTCCTGGCGCTGGTGTGCCCGCAAAAACTGACAGGCCCGAACCAACTCGGGCGCGTCGTCGCCGACCCCAGCGGCCTTCAGGCCGAGGATCCCGAACCAGGTCCCGTAGGTGAAGCACACCCCCCAGGACCCCTCCCAGGAGCCGTTCGGTCGCTGGGCGGCTTCGAGAAAGCGGCGGCCGCGCTCGATGGCCTGAGCGATGGGTTCGCTGCGCTGCGTGCGTCCGAAGCGTTCGCGGTAGGCGACCAGCGCCTGCATGCAGGCCGACGTGCACTCCACGTAGGAGTAGTCGATCATGATGTCGCGGAAGCAGTCCGAGGCGTTGAGCAGCTCGAGCCACGCGGGGCCGCGAGTCAGCTCGTACGTCGCCCAGCCGCCATCGGCGTTCTGCAGCGAAAGCATGAGCTCGACGGCCGCATCCAGCCGCCAACGTTCGAGCGACTGACCCGTAACCGCCTCGATCGCCAGGCAAGCCTTCAGGCCTTCGGCCGTGCAATCGCTGATCGGCCAGCCGTGAGCGCGGTCGGAAAAAGGCCAGCCGCCCTTGGAGGCGTGACGAAAGGAGCCTTCCGGATCTGGAACATCCTCGAGAACCTGATTGGCTTCCAAGTAGTGGAATGCGGCTCGCAGCATATCGTGCGAGCGCGCCCCGAGCGGCGCTCGGGCGACGGCTTGGGCTGCGAACGCGGTGTCCCACAGCCGCGAGTTGTCGTAGCCGTTCATCTTCAAGCCGTCGTCGGCCTGGTAAAGGTAGTCGGACAGCCGCTGCACGTGCCGCGTGAACTCCGGGCCGCGCGGGCGCTCGAAGTGCCAAACCAGCGTGTGGAGCAGCTTGCTGATCGGCCCGATGCAGATGTAGTCGGTGTTGGCGTCCTCGCGGCGGATTTGCTCGAGTACGTAACGCTGGGCGCGCGCGCGCAGCAGCCGGGGGGCGCGC
>JBEHXA010000746.1:0-3480 GCA_048498935.1 Myxococcota bacterium | reverse complement strand
GATTCTCGGTGATTTCCGTGTGTGCAACCCCATGCAAACGCCGGGACAGAATTTGAAAACCGGCGTACTCGCAAGGGTACCGTGGGTTCGAATCCCTCCTCCTCCGCCGGGCCCCCCAGCGGGGCCCGGACGAATGACGAGGCATCGTCGGGCTGCTTACGCTTCGCCGTCGGCTCAGCTCCGGGCTCGAATCCCTCCTCCTCCGCCGGGCCCCCCCAGCGGGGCCCGTTCGGGATCACGAGCTCACGGACGCGCGGCCCAGTTGAGGGTCCAGTTGTTGGCGTTCGCGGTGGCGGCGGAGATGCCGGGGCCGTTGATGAAGACTTCGAAGCCGGAGCCGATGGGATAGTAGATGGCGCTCACTCCGGTCATGTCAGGAGCCGGGAGGGAGCCGCTAGCTTGTAGGGTCGCGAAGTACTTGGGCGTGAAGCTCCAGTCGACACCGGTCACGACGTACATGGCGATACCGTTCGAGGTAGGTCCGTTCGAATAGTCTCCCCACGCACCGGAAGCGCGCCCCGCCGCTTCCATGCGACCCGCGCCGCCGTCCGCCGAGAGCTGCCAGTTGACCGACCACCCCCAACCGCTCGCCGTCGCCGGTGTGAGACCGCTGCTGCGCTGCACGAAGACGCGATAGCTGTGATCGGGTTGCTCGGTGGTGAAAATGCCGGTCGCGCGTCGATGATCGCTGGTGCCGATGATGGAGACTTGAAGGCCCCTACCGGTGCCCGCCGTCGGGCTTACCTGACAGTACGAGGGGACGGTGACGGTCTGAAAGATGCGGTTGGGGCCATCCGCGGTCCAGCTGGTCGAGCCTGTGGTGCCGGCGCAGCGGTAAGCGTGTCCGTCGTCGTAATTTTGCGGATAGGCCTGCCAGTTGATGTACCAGTATGCCTGGTTGGCAAGGGCGGGAGTAAGTCCCGCTTTTTGCACGTTCACGCGAAAGCCGGTCGGTGTTCGGTCGTAAATCGCCGTCTCGCTGATCGCGATCTCGTGATCGTAGCTGCCGCCGAGCGACGCGAAGTACAGCGGTGGGTTGCTCGTGAACCCGCAATGCGCGGTCGAGATGTTGACCTTGATCACGTCGGTGACGCCTGCGCCTTCCCAAGTCGTATTGCCGGGTGGCGTCATGCCGGTGCACGGCATCTTCTCGGTCAGCTCCTTCACGACATTGGGGTTAGTAAGGGACGCCAGATCCGCGAGGATGCTGTCGACGCGCATGGCGCCGTTGTTGCCGCTTCCGGTGCAGGTATCTTCGCTATGAATCGCGACGACGTAGCCATTGGCGTCGATGATCGGAGCGCCCAACGCGCCGGTCGGTGTGTCCAGGCGATGGCTGATGCGGTTCACCCAATTCGCGTCGGATGGCACCTTGCCGAGCGCCGTCACGGTGCCGGGAGCAAAGAAGTAGCTGCCGCCCGTTTGAGTCAGAGCGCCGATGATTTCTCCGGCAACCGGCGCGCGCTTTGCGAGCCTCATCACGCCGTTCTGGATCTCGATCTCCGACGATGCGAGCCTCACGAGCGAGTAGTTGAGCTTGGGATAAGCGGACCCGCTCCGTTGCCTCACGATGGACCCAACTGAATAGCTCGAGCCCGAGCCCAGGCTGAACTGGATCTGATCACCCACCTCGTAGTTGCAGGTGCCCGCCGACAGGTAGTAGCCGTTGCCGAGGTAAACCCCGCTGCAAGCCGGCTTGGTCGCGCTGAGCTTTGCGCGCGCGCCGACCGCAAAGTAATTTTTTTGCACCACGTCGGGATGAAACCCACTACCGCCGTAGAAGTCGTTGACGTTGCTGCGCGGGATGCTGTTCGAGCACGTCAGCGCTTGTGAGACCTGGCCGAGTGACTCGGCTCCTTCCGATGTGCCGACTCCTTCCTGACTACCGCAGCCCGCGATCAGCGCAGCGCTGGCGATTGAGAGTACAAAATTCCTAGCCCCAATTGTTCCCATTTGACCCATGGCCCCTTAGTCGCCGACCCCATCCAAACTCGTTGCGACCAAACTACGAATCTCGCAACTCACATACTCCGCACTTCGTCTCTGACGCAGCGGGGACGGTCGAAGACTTCACTCCGCCAAAATGAACGAAGGAATCACGCTCTTATCGGGATTGGCGATGGCGGTCACGTAGGCCACGAGCACGTCGTAGTCACCAGCTTTGATTTGCTGGGTGATGGTCGTGTACGGGTAGAGCTTGGTATCCAGCGGTAGCTTGCTGAGGAGCGCCGCGGGGATGACGGCAGCGCCGTCGGTGCTGGGAAAGTTGCAAATCAGACTGGCACCGCCGGGTAGGCCGTCGGCCCTCGCGGAGCTGGCTTGAATGTAGAACGAGACGTTCTCTACGCCGCGCGTCCACGTGAGCGCGAGGTCCTGACTCTGCGATACGAAGATGCCGGGCGAGGTGGTGGCGAACAATGGCTGCGACAGGAGCAAGACGAGCGGAACATCCATCGCCACTTGAAACGCCGGCACGTCGCCACCGCTCGCGGCGAGGTCGAAATGCTCGCCTCCGCCGAACGTGCCCGAGGGGGCACCGAGGGGCGACATGTAGCCGTTGTTTGCGTCGGGACTGATGCTGAGCGGGCTCGGGAGATCCGCACTGCTGAGCGTGACGGTACCGGCAGACGCATACGTGCTCATCGCCGTGCTCGATCCGTCGTCGCACACCGTCAACGTGCAACCGTTGGCGCTTTGAGCGGTGCAAGTCGCGCTGCTGCTGCCGCTCGAGCTCTCGATGAAGTAGACGGTCATCGACAAGCCGCTCGTGAAGCGATTGACCACCGCGACCTGGCCCGTGTGGACCTGACGCGGACCATCACCACCTGCGCCCATGGTCCCGCCCGCGCCCGCGGTCGAGCCACCGGACCCGCCACCGGGATTCCCGGCCGTGGACACTGCGGTCGAGCCGCCGGTCGTTGAACTACCGGCGGCCGAACCGCCCGCCGTGGATCCACCTGTGCCGGCTCCAGAAGCTCCACCGCCGACGCCCGACGCTCCCGCGTTCGGCATGTCCGGATTCGAGCTGGTCGCCCCGCAGCCGGCGAGCCACGCGCAGGCAAGCCAGGTGCCCACCGCGACGAGCCGATGCTTCTGCCCCAGCTCGAGCCACCGCGTCCCGAATCCACGCGTCCCGAAACCACCTACCATGCCCCGAGGCTACCAAAGGACCGACGGGTGTAAAGTCGGCCATGGCGATCACCATCGTGCGGCTCGGTAGCAAGCGCCGCAGGGACGAAGGCTTGAGGATCGGGACGGTGCGGCGGCCGCCACGGGGCGTGCCACGCGGGGAGAGCGCGCGGCGCGACCTTTCCTACCCTTTGCTGCCCGAGCAGATCCACCCGGTCGTACGCATCGCCCATCGCATGGCGGGCGGGCTCACGATCCCTGAGCGCATCATCCTGGATCACGAGATCGTCCTCATCGTCAAGGGCGCCGGCGAGTGGGTCTGCGACGGCGAGCGGCGCCCGCTGGCGGCGC
>JBEHXA010000745.1:0-3501 GCA_048498935.1 Myxococcota bacterium | reverse complement strand
ATTCCGGCGATGCGGCTCCGGCCGCGCCGCCAGCGCAGGAACCGCCGACGCCGGCCCTCAATCTCGCCCTAGCTTCGTTTCGATGCCTTCTTTTTCGAGGCCGCGCGCTTCTTGGGCATTGGAGGCTCGGGCGGCGGTGCGACGGGCAAGGTCGGAGTTTCGCCGCGGGAGAGTTGCTGCAGTCCCTGCGCGTAAAGGGGACCGAGCACTTCGTGTTTCAGGTAGACGTAGGCGGTTTGCCAGGGTTGCGCGGTGATCCGATCGAGCCAGCCTTGCAAACCTGCCACGTCGTAGCTCGGCGCGCGCAGGCGCAGGTAGCCGAACGGTGCGGTTGCCATGAGTGGCAGTGGCTCGCCCTCGTCGGGATCGCCGGCCACCAGCGCCGCTTTGCGATCGGACAGCACCTGCGCGATCTCCTCGTCGAACCATGATGGGTGACGAAACTCGAACGCCGCGTTCAGCCCCTCGGGCAAGAGCGCCAAGAACTCGCGCAGCACGCCCGCGTCCTTGCGAAGGAATGGCGGCTGCTGAAACAAGATTGGCCCGAGCCGCGAGCCAAGTGTCGCCGCGACTTCGAGAAAGCGCCGGGTCGGGTCTGCTGCGTCCTTCAAGCGCGCGATGTGCGTGATGCTGCGCGGCGCCTTCAGCGCGAACGAAAATTCTCCCGCGACCTTGGCGTTCCAGCCCTCGAGCAAGGCCGGCTGCGGCATCCTGTAGAAGGTGTTGTTGATCTCGACGGTGGGCAGCCGCTGCGAGTAGCTCGCGAGCATCTCGCCGTCGGCGAGCCCCGCCGGATAGAACGTTCCCTTCCATTCGGCGTAGGAGAAGCCGCTCGTTCCAACCAGGAGCCGCATGCGCGGCAGCCTACCGGATTGGCCGCGCAGGTTATCGAGCAGCGTCGCGTGCTCGGCCGAGCTGAATTCGGCCGCTCGGCCTCGGTTCTCCTGACGCTGGAAAAGGTGCCTGAAACTCAGCACGTGGAGCTACCAACTTCTAAGCCGTGCTAAAGATTTTCGATTAGAGGTGCTGGCTCGCTTATCGTTGCGAGCTCGGAGTTCATTGGCCACCAGCGTTGCCCCCGGTGAGGTCCTTCAGTCCAAGTATCGCGTCGACGCCGTAGTCGACGGCGCCACGGACGCGTTCGCTGCCAGCGTCGTCGACGGCAGCGCTTCGCTGTTGCTGTTCAAGCTGCCAGCTGACGCGGTCGCCGCGATCGAGCGCGCCAAGACAGTGCAGCACATGCACCTGGCGCGCCTCGTCGAGGTCCTCGAGCTGGAAGGCGAGAAGTACGCGGTCGCCGAGCGACTGCCAGGCCTGACCCTCGCCGAACGCCTCGACGCGATCGGTAAGAAAGAGCCGGTCGACGCCGTTCGCTATGCGCTGCGGATCGCCGACGCGCTCTCCAGCCTGCACGAGGCCGGGGCCTGCCACGGCTCCGTCCACCCACGCGGGATTTTGATCCAAGTGGAGGGCCATCAACCACCGGTGCTCGGCTACTTTCCGTCGAGTGACACCTCCTACCGGTCGCCAGAGCGCGGTAACGCCGATCCGCCCACCGAGTCCGACGACGCCTGGGCCGGCGCCGCGCTGCTGCATAAGATGCTGCTGGGCAGCGCGCCACCGCGCGAGGGCTACGCCTCGCAGGCGGACGTGCACGAAGCCGGGGTGAACGACGAGGCATTGTGCGAGGCGCTCGCCCACGCGCTCAACAAGGACCCAGAAGCGCGCAGCCGCGACGTGCGCCCGTTGAAGCGCGAGCTGGCTCGCTGGTTCGTCGAGCACGCGGGCGAAGAGCCGATCGGCCCCGGCCCCCACTCCACGTCACCGCCGCCACTGCCGCCGAACGCGCGCCCCCTGGAAGGCACCACGTCCGCTCCACCACCCCGGCCGCGCACGCGCCCGCCGACCGAAGCTCCCAAGGCAGCCGCTCGCCGCATCGCACCGCTCGCCGTGGGCGGCATCGTGATTGGTCTGCTCGGCGGTTGGCTGTTCAACACGATGCGCCCGAAGCCACCCCCACCTGCCCCCATCGCGAGCGTGGCAGCTGCTCCGGCCGCGCCCGCGAGCGAGACGCCGATCGACCTGGCTGCAGTGCCGGTCACCGGCGACAGCGACAAGGAGGTCACGCCGAGCGACAAGCTGAGCTCGTGCGTGATGAGCTACCTGCCCAAGGATTCGTTCGGTAGCGCGCCCGATTTTTCAGGCGTGTGCGGCCAAACCGATCCGCGCGCCGGCGCCGACAGCATGCGCGTTGCGGTCGTGTCGGGCGCCCCCAAAACCGGCGGCGCCACCACCGCGATGAAGCTGTTCGCGCGCGTCGGCTGGTACGACATGGCGATCTTCGCGGTCGCGCGCGCCGGCTGCTGCCCCGATGCCAAGCCGCTCGAGCTGCCCGCTCCCGGTAGTGGTTGCGGCAACATGGCCGAGGCTCTGCGGAACGTCGGACAAGAGGTGGTCGCCAATCACCCGGTCGAAGAGCCTCTCAAAGCGTACACGGCCGCGATCCACTGTGAGCTCAACGCCGGGCGGGGTCCGACCTTCCGCAAGCGCGAGCGCCCGAACCCCGGCGAGGATTCGGCGTTTCTCGAAGCGGTCAAGGCACTCCAAGCTCAGCCCAACTGAGCGCTGACGCTGGGTCTTCGGTCGTCGCGCTCTGACAAGCGCGAGCGCGCGTCGTATGCTCACGGCGTGGGCGAAGTCCTGCTCTTTACGCTCAGCGTCGGGCTCGGCATCCTGGTGCCGGCGACCATCGTGCGCCGCGACCTGCGCGGGCTGCACGGTGAGGTGCTCGCCCGGGCCTGGCCCGACGCCAGCCTATGGGCAGCCGTGGTGGTGTTTGGACCGCTGTGCCTCCCCATCCACTTCATCCGCACTCGCCGCAGCTGGCTGGGCCTCGGGCTGGCGCTGTTCTGGTTGGTGAGCGCCAGCCTGCTCATCTCGCTGCCTGTAGAGGCCCTGGGCGCGCTCTTTCACGTGGGCGAATAGTCCCAGCTCGGCGGCCTAACCGGGCCTAGCTGACCCAGCGCAGGAATAACGGCGGTTAGCTCGTTGTCTCGGGGCCGAAATGCGCGTAATTACGCGCCGGAAAAAGCCATGGATGTTCGCGCACTGAACGAAGTCGTCGCCAAGGAAAGCGCTTTCATCGACGACCTGACGGCCGAAATCGGCAAGGTCATCGTCGGTCAAAGCTACATGATCGAGCGAGTGATGGTCGGCCTTTTGGCCGGCGGCCACGTGCTGCTCGAAGGCGTCCCAGGCCTCGCCAAGACGCTCACCGTCCGCACGCTGTGCGACGTAATCGCCGCGAAGTTCTCGCGCATCCAATTCACGCCGGATCTCTTGCCGGCGGATCTCATCGGCACCGTGATCTACGACCAGAAGACCGGTGAGTTCTCGAGCAAGCTCGGCCCCATCTTCGCCAACCTGGTCCTGGCCGACGAAATCAACCGCGCGCCCGCCAAGGTCCAGAGCGCGCTGCTCGAGGCGATGCAAGAGCATCAG
>JBEHXA010000744.1:0-3509 GCA_048498935.1 Myxococcota bacterium | reverse complement strand
GCTGCGAGTCGCCGCGCGTCACCGCCGCAAGGCGCACGGTCTGGCTTCACGGGAGGCGCCCATCGCTTCCGAGCTGGGCGAGGCGCTGTCTGCGCCCAACTACGAGGGGCCGTTCGAGCGCACGCTCCAGCGGCAAGCTGGTGAGCTCGTGCAGCGCGTGCTCGAGCAGCTCAGCGACGAGAGGCGCGCGCTCTTGATCATGGTCGACCTCGAGCAGACCAGCGTGGCCGAAGCGGCCGAGGCGCTCGAGATCAACCTCAACACCGCCTATTCACGGCTGCGCGCAGCGCGGCGCGCTTTCGAGGCCGAGCTTTCGCGTCTGCTCGGGGAGGCCAAGCCCAAATGAGCGGTCTCGAGCGCAAGGCGCACCGCTTGGTGGATCTCGCTCGCCACGGCAGCGAACCCTCCGCAGCCCAGCTTTTGAGCTTGCACGGTGCGGTTTCGGCGCGCATCGCCGCTGAAGGCGCTGCGGCTGCTCTGGGCGGAGCCGCAGGCTCCAAAGCCGCGGGCGCGAGCGCGCTGGTGAAAGGGCTCGTGGCCGCCGGCGCCGTGGCCGCGACTGGTGTGGCTGGTTACTGGGCATTGCCGGAGCGCGCGGCCCCCCCGCCGAGCGTCGTCGTGCAAGCAGCTCCGGTACCTCGTCCTGCGCCCGTCGTTGCGGTCGCGCCGCCGGCCGTTGCCCCGAGCTCGTCGGCGCCCATCGTCGCGCGCCCGAGCAGCAAGCCTCCCGCACTGCGCCTGCAGGACGAAGCCGCGCTTTTGGCAGACGTGCAGGGCGCGCTCCGCGGCGGTCGCCCGGGGGAAGCGCTCGCCAAGCTCGACAGCTACGATCGGCGCTTCGCTGGCGGCATGCTGCGCGCCGAGGCCGATGCGGCACGAGTCTTCGCGCTATGCGCAGCCGGTCGCGTCGACAAGGCGCGCTCGGCTGCCGAGCGTTTCGTCCAGCACTACCCGAAATCCCCCGTCGCTGCGCGTGTCCAGGCCGCCTGCAAGTAGCCGCAAGCGGCGCTGGCGCCGCGCCTGCCTGCTGCCATGGGCCATGCTTTCTAGCGCGTGCCGCATCGGCGATCTCGATGTGCCGATCGGCAAGGACGTCCCGACCCAATATTACGTGTCGCCCGACGGCAACGACGAGAGCCCGGGGACCCAGAAACAGCCGTGGCTCACCTTGAGCCACGCCATCGGACAGCTCCGGCCCGGCTACACCCTGCTGCTCGCGGACGGCGAATACCGCCTTCAAACCACCGGTCTGCTCGACATCGACTGCACCTCCTCAGCTCGGCAAGGTCGCCCCGACGCACCGATCACGGTGCGAGCCGAGCACGAGCGCCGAGCGATGCTGCGCGGTGACGGTGCGAGCTCGCCCCTGCGCTTGGTAGGCTGCAGCCACTGGGCGGTGGAAGGTCTGGTGCTGCAGAGCGCGCAGGATTCGGACGTGCCGCAAGGCGTGGATGTCGGCACGGTCGCGATGATCCAGGGTGGCGCGGAGCTTAGCCTGCGGCGCTCGATCCTGATGAGCCCAAACCCGGAGCGGCACTCGCACGTGCTGCGCGTGCTCGAGGCCACGCACGTGCTGGTCGAAGAGTGCGAGGCGTACGACTTTTTTCACAACGCCTTCGAAGCGGTGCGCACGGAAGGGGTCACATTTCGGCGCAATTATCTGCATTCGCGCAACGCCGTCAGCTCGGGCAACGTCGTCGGGACCGATAACCCGACGCGCGGCGAAATCGCGATTCAAGTCGAGGAGTCGTCGTCGTCGCTGCTCGAAAATAACGTGGCCGAGGTGGTGGGCACGGGTTTCAGCGTGGTGGGGCGCCCCGGCGGCTCGCCCTACACCGAGCCGACTCCGTACCCGGTCAGCGGCGCGCGGCTGTTCGGGAACGTGGTGCGTGATGCGCTCGGACCGGGCTTCAAAATCGAGTCTCGCTGCGACGCCGCGCTACCCTGCCAGCAGCCCGAGCGTATCGTCACCGATACTCTGATCGTCAACGGAGTCGCGCTGCAAGCAGCCACGGGCGTTGGGGTCGACACCGGTCCGGGCACGCGCGTCGACAACTTCACGGCCGTCGACGTGGTCAACGGGCTCCACATTCTGCGCAGCGCGCCCAACGCCAGCCTGCAATTTGCGGCCAGCGCCGCGCGCTCACTGGTGCGCAGCTACTCCGGCGTCGCGTTCTGGCTCGAGGCTGCCGACGACTGGTCCTTCGATCACTGTGCGGCGCAGCAGCCGTTGGTCGAGGCCGTTCCGTTCTCGCCGGCCGACGGCAACGTGCTCTCGCCGATCGAGCTGCCGAGCCAAGATAGCTGCGTGGCGTATTTGCCCCCAGAGAGCCCGCTGCGCGGCGCTGCCGGCGTGGAAGGAGACGTCGGGGCGAACGTGATTCGGCGTTATCGAGACGGCGTGCTCACGGGAGAGCCGCTTTGGGACGTGGCCACCGGTGCGTTCCCGTGTGGCGCCATCGTGCCGGGCATCAACGACGACCCGGCGCAAAGCTGCAGTGGCGTGCACGAGCGCCTGCGGGTCGGCAGCGAAGGTTGTCCGCTGCCGACGCCGCCCTGACCTCACTTGAAGCTGAGGTTGTCGACCCAGAAGTCGAACGTCGTGGGCATGCCCATGGTGGTGGAGGGCCCGAAGTCGATGCCGTAGATCTTGGTGGCGTCGAACGGCACCATCGTGCCCCAGCCGCCGGGCTGCGTGAGCTCGGTGAAAACGATGGTGACCGTCTGCCACTCGGCCGTGAGCGTCACCATCTTCTTGTAGTGGTTTTGCATGCCTACCGGCGCGCTGCGCACAGCCGCGGTGAGCACGCTGACCCAAACCGTACCGGTGCCCTTCATCGACACCGTGATGCCGGTGAACTTCGCGCCGTTGTAACAGCCGTCTTTCGGCGTGATCGACGCGGAGAGCGAGGCGCCCCAACCGGTGAGGCCGGTGCCGCTAACGTGCAGGGCCTTGCCGGGCATGCCGCCGTCGAGCGGCATCGGCGCACCGACGGCCGGCGTGGTCGTGCCGGTCGTATCGGTCGAGAGGAACCAGCCGCCGACGCGGCCGTCGGCGATCATGACGTCCGAATTGCCATCCTCGAAGTCATCGATCATGGGGGCCGTGCCCATAGCCACTGCGGTCGCGGTGCAAGCGCCGCCACCGGGTGCGGCTCCGCCCGTGCCCGTCGTCCCCGCGGTGCCGGCGGGGGCCGTTCCGGCGGTACCGGCCGGGGCAGTGCCGGCAGTGCCGGCGGGAGCTGTGCCGCCCGTGGTGGCGGGCGCAGTGCCGCCGGTCGAAGCGGGGCCGGTGCCGCCCGTGGTGGTGGGCGCGGTGCCGCCCGTCGTGACGGGTGCGGTGCCGCCGCCGCCGACGTTGAGCGAGCCGCCCTTGCCGCCGCTACCAGCCGGCGGCTCTGACTCACCGCTGGCGGCGCAACCGTAAGATGCCAAACAAATAGCGATAGGAAGCGCGAATCGGCGCATGACGGGTCCTCCTGTGGACCCGTTGAGAGTCGCTCATCGGC
>JBEHXA010000743.1:0-3509 GCA_048498935.1 Myxococcota bacterium | reverse complement strand
CCCGCCAGGTGTTCGAAGTCGGTGTCGACACGGCCAACCCGCTCGCGTTCGACAACGCCGAGTTCAAGCTGCGCACCTCGCGCGGCTTCTTCGGCAATGCCGGGTACACGCTCATGGGCTTCACGCTCGCGGCCGGCTACGGCCAAGCCATGGTGCGCCCCAACCCGACCGACGCTCCGGAGCTCCTGAACCCGCCGCAGCCGCAGAGCAACCGCGTCTCGGTGCTTCACTCTTCGACCGAGTACCACGTCACGTTCACCAAGCAGATCGACGCGCTGGTGCTGACCGCCGAGTACATGCACTGGAACAACAAGTGGCATTACGGCGAGAAGCAGAACGTGAACTACACGGGCCTCGGCGCGAACTACGTCTGGTGAGACGGGATCGCGGAGCAGGCCGGTGCGTATCGAGCAACTAGACGTACCGGCCTGCGAACTGGGCGAAGGCCCTGTTTGGTCGACGCGCGACGGCTGCCTCTACTTCGTCGACATCGCGTCGCACCGGCTGCACGCCTACTGGCCGAGCAGCAAGCGCCAGCAGACTTGGCAGTTCGACACCTTCGTGGGGTCGCTCGCCGAGTGCAAAACGGGCGGCTTGCTGCTCGCGCTGCACGACCGCCTGGTGCGCTTCCATCCCGAGCGCGGCGCGACGCAGCTCGAAGAGGTCGCGGTGCTCGAGCGCGATCGGCCGCTCAATCGTCTGAACGACGGCAAGGCCGATCCTTACGGTCGCTACTGGGTCGGCTCGATGCGCGTCGAAGAGGACGCGCGTGAAGGCCGGCTCTGGTGCGTGACGCCCGAAGGCGCCGCCCAAGCCGTGCGCGACGGCATCGGGGTCAGCAACTCGCTCGCCTTCGATCGGGCGCGCGCCCGCCTGTACTTCGCCGATTCGATGGCGGGTGTGATCGAGCGCAACGATTTCGACGCCGACGGCGCGCTGACTGCGTGGCTGCCTTTCGCCAAAGCAGGCGAGCTAGGTCTGGGCGGAACCCCACCCGCTCACCCGGGCGGCGGCCCCGACGGCAGCTGCGTCGATTCGAAAGGTTACCTATGGAACGCCGAGTGGGGCGGATACCGAATTTGTCGCTACGCGCCGGACGGTTCGCTCGAGCGCGTGATTGACATGCCCGTCAGTCGCCCGAGTTGTTGTACCTTCGGCGGCGCGAAGTTTCGCACCCTGTTCGTAACCTCCGCGCACTTCAAAATGAGCGCGGAGGAGCGACGGAGCGACCCGAACGCGGGCGCTCTGTTCAGCATCGAGCTCGACGACGTGGAAGGTCTGCCCGCCGATTTGTTCGGCATTTAGAGCCCGCGATGAACCGCACCAATCTCCCGCACGAAATCAAGCCCACCCCCACCGAGATCCAAAAGGTCCTCACCGCCAAGATGCAAATCGGCGAAGGGCCGGTCTGGGACGCGCGCGCCCAGCGCCTGCTGTGGGTCGACATCGTCGGACAAGAGCTGAACGTCTTCAACCCGGCAGACGGCAGCAACCAAACCCACAAGTTTCCCGACATCGTGACGTCGGCCTCGCCGCGCAAGAACGGCGGCGTGCTGCTCACGCTGCGCCGCAGCTTCGCCACCTTCGATCCGGCCACGGGCAAGCTCGAAACGGTCGCCGAGGTCGAGGCGGACATGCCCGGCAATCGCTTCAACGACGGCAAAACCGATCGTCAGGGGCGGCACTGGGCCGGCACCATGGGCGACGTCGATTGGAACCATCCAATCGGCAACCTGTACCGCCTGGGTGCCGACGGTAAGCCCGTACGCATGGCGGAGAAGATTTGCTGCTCGAACGGCATCGGTTGGTCGCCCGACGACAAGACCATGTACTTCTGCGAGAGCTTCGCGCACGTGATCCACGCCTACGATTTCGACGCGGCGCGCGGCGAGATCGCGAACCGGCGCACGTTCGCCACCGTAAACCCGGAGTCCGGCTCCTTCCCGGACGGCCTCACGGTGGACGCCGATGGCTTCGTGTGGAGCGCGCAGCCCGTGTACGGCCGCCTCGTTCGCTACGATCCGAAGGGAAAAATCGAGCGCATCATCGAGCTGCCGGTCTCGCGCGGCACGAGCGTGATGTTCGGCGGCAAAGATCTCGACACGCTGTACGTCACCACGATGCGCACGACGCTCGAGGACGCGCAGCTCGCCGAAGAGCCGCTCGCGGGTTGCTTGCTCGCGATCCAACCGGGTGTGCGCGGCATCGCCGAGACTCCGTTTTTGGCCTGAGCCCGCGCCGAATTTCCAAGATGCAGTTTCGAAGCTTACAAGCAGCGCACGTTCTCGATCGCAATCGGACGGCCGATGTGTTCACGTGCCGCGCCCAATTCATCCAGAAAAGGACCGTATGATGGAATCGACGATCACCGCGCCGACGGCGACTGCTGATGGTCACGACGAGGCCAACAAGAAGCGCCTGTTCGTGGTTTGCGTGTGCGCTCTCGTAACCACGAGCATGAGCTTCATTCTGCGCGGCGGCATCGCGCAGAACCTGCAGACCGATTACTTCGACGTCATCGACAAGGCTCGTGGGGCCAGCATGGTGGGGCAGGCGCTCGGCGCCGTATTCCTGACCTTTGCGCTCACCTTGGCGTTCGGCTCGGCGCTCATCGACAAGGTCGGCATGCGCAACGTGCTGCTGATCTGCGCGGGTTCCTTCATCTCGGGCACCACGTTGGTCATTACGGCCGACAAGCTCGCTTCGGGCGAGGGTGTGTTCGGCATCGTTCGCGTCGGCATGCTGCTGGCCGGTATCGGCTGGGGCTGCTCGGAAGCGGTGATCAACCCGCTCACCACCACGCTCTACCCGAACGACAAGACCCACAAGCTCAACGTGCTCCACGCCTGGTGGCCAGGCGGCATCATCATCGGCGGTGTGCTCGGCGAGCTCGTGCGCATGGCCGACCTCAGCTGGCGCCTCAAGTTCGCGTGCATCATGCTGCCCGCGCTGCTCTTGTTGGCGCTGCTGGCTGGCGCCAAGTTCCCGAAGACCGAGCGCGCGGCCGCCGGCATCTCCACCAAGGACATGCTGACCTCCGTGCTCAAGCCGGGCTTTTTCGTCTGGTTTTTGGCCATGTTCCTCACCTCGGCTTCGGAGCTCGTGCCGGGCCAATGGGTGGACTTCACGCTCACTCGCACGCTGCACATGCAGGGCATCTGGCTGCTCATCTACGTGGCCGGCTTGATGTTCGTGATGCGCCACTTCGCCGGTCCGCTCGTGCACAAGCTGTCGTCGGTGGGCCTGCTGTGGGTCTCCTCGGTGCTCGCCGGCCTTGGCCTCTTGGCGCTGAGCATCGCTGACTCGCCCGTGATGGGCTTCGTCGCCGCCACCATCTGGGGCACCGGCGTTTGCTACATGTGGCCGACGATGCTGGCCGCCGCTGCCGAGCGGTATCCCCGCGGTGGCTCGTTCGCGATGGGCATGATCGGCAGCGCTGGCTCGCTCTCCATCCTGTTCTTCTTGCCCTTCATCGGTGGCCGCTTCGACGAGACCGCGGCGGAGGCTGC
>JBEHXA010000742.1:0-3511 GCA_048498935.1 Myxococcota bacterium | reverse complement strand
GGCGCGGGCTTTTTCGAGATCTACACCGACGGCTTTTACTCCAGGCAGGTGCCGGAGCGGCTCGGCCAGAGCGAAGGCAGCCCGCTGTTCGCCCACGTCGAGACCGTGAACTCGCTCGACAACAGCTTCTCGCTCCTGAAAAACAACTGCCTCGCGCAAGCCGTGCAGGCAGTCGCCGACAACCTGAACGTCAAGTCGCAAGACGTGCGCTTCTACGAGTGGACGCGCACGTTCCACCCCGATCCCAAAGCGGAGAACGGTGTGTGCCGCGAGCGCGACCTGCTGTACGGCGTGTGCAGCGGTCGCGAGCGGCCGGAAGCGTGGCAGGGCGGCGGCAAGATCGCCGATGTGTTCTTTCTGAAGGGCGTGCTCGAGCAGCTCCAAGTCGAGCTCGACTTGCCGTTCGAGCTGGGCGCGCCGGATCCGAGCTACCCGCTGAGCGCGCTGCTCCATCCGCATCGCTCGCTGTCGATCAAGCACGGTGGGCGGAGCGTGGGTATCGTCGGCGAGGTGCTGCCGCAGGTATTGCAAGCGTTCGGCATCAAGTTCGCCAAGGCTTGCTACTTCGAGCTCGAGCGCGACGCCCTGTTGGCGGAGCCGAGCGGGCGCCCTGCTTTCGTGATGCCGCCGACCATGCCGGACATCGATCGCATGCTGAGCTTCGCGGTGCCGGCGGGCATTTCGGCGAGCGAAATCGTGCCGCTGCTCCGCAGCGCGGCGCCGAGCTGGCTCGAGCGCATCAGCGTGGCCGACGTGTTCTCCGGCAGCGGCGAGCAAGCGACCCGCGCGGTGGCTTTCAAGCTGCTGTTCAACGCCACCGACGCGCGCACGCACGAGCAGCTGAACGATGCGTGCGCGGCGATGGTCGCGAGCGTCGTCGGCAAGCTGGGCGCGCGCGGCGTCGAGCAGCGCTGAGCCTGCTCGGCGCGCGCGAAGCCGGCCTGAACGCTCTTACTCCGAAGAGTCTCAGTCGGGGAAAAACGCGCCACTCGCTTGCGCTGCACGCGCGTGAAGCTATGTTCTTCGTCCTCGCGCAGCCGCTTAGCTCGCGGCAAAACAGAAGATTTTGGTCGCCCATCTCCCTTGATCCGGAGACGCTTTCACAGCGCGGAGCGCTCGGGTTCACACCGAGTGACAGTTTGCCCTGATCATGGAAAGCGCAGCGCTCATTCAGTGCGCTGCCCGAATTTACTCAGAAGCGGACACTCGATGGACCTGATGAACTCCCTTGGCGGTGCTGCAACAATTTTCTGCTTGGTGGCTCTTGGCTGTTCCGACGATGGGACCATGGCCCCCGTGGGCGGCGGCGGCACCGGCAGCCCGCCTGCTACGGGTGGCAGCGCAGGGACCAACCCCAGCGGCGGCTCGCTCGCGACCACGGCCGGGAGCGGCGGCACCAGCTCGGTGCCGCAGGGCGGCGGCGGTAGCGGCGCGATCACGGCCGGCACCGGCACGGGCGGCTCGCTGGCAACGGGTGGTGCTGGCGGCTCACTCGCAACGGGCGGCACGGGCGGTACCGGCGGCTCGGTCGCGACCGGCGGCACCGGTGGCACCGCGCCGCTCGATCCGGGTGAAGCGCTCTTCATGGCCAACTGCGTGATGTGCCACGGCGAGCAAGGCATCGGCACCCTGCTCGCACCCGGCATTCAGCACCCCATGCGCGAGTACTTCACCTGGGTGGTCCGCAACGGCCGAGCCATGACCACCTACATGAAACCGATGGAAAAGTGGGGCACCGACAAGATCTCGGACGCCGACTTGATGCTGATCTGGGACTACCTGGACAAGCCGCCACAGCCCACCACCGGGCAAGCGCTGTTCATCGACTACTGCTCGAACTGCCACGGCAAGGACGCCAAGAGTGGTCCGGCCATGCACAACCTCGCCAACGAGGTCGCCAAAATCAACGACATGGTTCGCATGGGCGCGCACCCGGGCGAGTACACGATGCGCAAAGAGTTCATGCCCGTCTTCTCGACCGAGCGCCTACCCGACGCGGACCTCAAGCTGATCCACGACTACATCGATAGCCTGTAGGCCGCAGCCTCAGGGCTCGCGATAGAAGCGCGGGACGCGGCGCGAGATGTCGGTCAGCACTTCCCACGGGATGGTGCCGAGGCGCGCGGCGATTTCTTCGGCCGAGATGGTGTCTTGGCCGAGGGGGCCCTTTTGGGTGCCGAGCACGACGCACTCGTCACCGACCCGCACGTCTTCGACCTCGGTGACGTCGAGCATGGTCATGTCCATGCTGACGACGCCCGCTACCGGGACGCGCTTGCCGCGAACCAAGAGCTCACCGCGGTTCGAGAGCGCGCGCGACAGGCCGTCGGCGTAGCCCATCGGGATGGTGGCGATGCGGCTGGTGCGCTTCGCGGTCCAGGTGGCGCCGTAACCGACGCTTTGACCGGCTTGCAGCTCGCGCACCGCGACGAGCTCGCTTCGAACCTGCATCACGGGGCGCAGCTCTTTGCAGATGCCGGCGCGCGGCTCGACGCCGAACAGCGCGATGCCCGGCCTCACCACGTTCAGGTGCGAGCGCTTGCTCTGCAAGATCGCGGCGCTGTTGGCGGCGTGACGCAGCGGAGGATCGATACCCAAGCTGCGCAGCGACTCGCCGGCGATGTCGAACAGATCGAGCTGCTGGGTGATCGACTCCGGGTCGGCGCCGTCGGCACACGCGAAGTGAGTCATCAGGCCGCTCACCCGTACCTCGCGATGGCGCGCCAGCACCTCGGCCATCTTCGGAACGTCGCGCGGCATCACGCCGAGGCGCGACATGCCGGTGTCGATTTTGACGTGCACGCTCGCCGGCTCGGAGCCGCTGTAGCGCACCTCGTCGGCCAGCTCTTCAACCTGGGCTGGATCGTGCAGCACCGGGGTGAGCGAGTGGCGCAGCACTTCACCGAAAGCTCGGCCGAAGTAGCCGCCCGTCACCAGGATTGGCACGCGAATACCGGCCTGGCGAAGCTCCACGCCCTCTTCCAGCAGGGCAACGCAGATGCCGCTGGCGCCGGCGCGCTCGAGGGTGCGGGCGACGCCCTTGGCACCGTGACCGTAGCCGTCGGCTTTGAGCACCGCCCAGACCTGGGAACCCCCGGCCGTGCGCTGCATCACCCGCAGGTTGTGCCGCAGGTTGGCGAGGTTGACCTCGGCGCGCGTCGGGCGCACCGCATCGGCCGGAACGGCTCGCTGCGGACGCAACACCCGCGGCAGCGGGGTGGCGAGTGCCGATGCGGAAGGAGCGATTGCGGAAATGGCCGGCTGTCGCAACGTCATCGTCTCGAGCGTCATCGGTTAACCCCTTGGACAGCCGCGCGTCAACTTAATCGCTCATTTCATCCGCTCGGGCTGCACGAGCGCGCGCCAACTCGGTTTTTGGGTCATTTCACTCCGCCGCGAGCGGATATGTGCAGCCCAAAAACCGCTGAATGCATGAACCGTTAGAGGCCGGGCGGCGCGCTCCGGCGACTCACTCGAAGCAACGCTGCATGCACTTCTTGTAATCCGGGTC
>JBEHXA010000741.1:0-3590 GCA_048498935.1 Myxococcota bacterium | reverse complement strand
GATCGCCTGGAACCTGGGGGAGCGCGCCGGCTCGCGCAATCTGTGGGCTTCCGGCGTGCTCGGCTACGGGCTGGCGACGCTGGGCCTCACTGGCCTGGCCGCGAGCTATTTCGAATCGACCGAGCGCGGCGCGCGCGTGCTCGATGGCTCGTACGCGGTCGTCAAGACTAGCTATCTGATCGGCATGGGTGAGCTCGCGGGCGCCGAAGCGCTGATGCTCGAGGGACTCGAGCTCGCGCCGCGCACCGGCTTTTACCGCGCTGAAGCCTTTCGTTGGTTCTTCCTCGGGTACTGCTCCTACTTCCGCGGTGATCTCGCCGAAGCCGACGAGCGTTTTGCGCTGGCCGCCGCGAATGAGGGCACGCGGGCCAACTTCGCCCCCGGCCTGGCCTTGATGCGCGCCCTCGACGGTCGGCTGGACGCCGCCGAAGCGCTGCTGCGCGAAGGGCTGGACGAGGCGACCCCCGCCGCACCGCGCTCGATCGCGCTCGGCGTGCAGGCGCTGATTCAGGCGCGTCGCAGCAACCTGCCCGCCGCACTCGGCTGCGCCGAAGCCGCGGTCACGCTGGCGGCCGGCGGTAACACCTTCGGGTACGCAGGCGCCGCCTACTTTGCGGGGATTTTCGAAGCCTATTTGGCCGAGCTCGAGCAAGCCCAGAAGGCCCGGCGCAGCACCGCCCCCGTGCTCCGCAGCATCGCTCGAGCGATGCGCCATTGCCGGTCCTGGGCCAAAGCGTTTCCGATCGGACGCCCGCTCCTGCTTTTCTACTCAGGCAGGCAGGCTCAGCTCCTGGGCCATGCCGAACGCGCAGACCAGCTCTGGCGCGAGACGCGAGAGCTCGCCGCCGCCATGAGCTCCGGCCTCTACGCTGCGCTCGCGACGCGAGAGCTCGCGGCCGCTTCGTCGCGCCGCGCGAGCGCCAAGAGCACCACATAGCCGGCATCGAGCGAAAAGTTCGCGACGCACAGCGCGTAGAGTAGCAGCCGGCTCGTCGTCGGACCTTCGAGCAGCGGATACAGGAAGACGAAGCCGGCGGAGGTGAGCCCGTTACCGAGCAGCTTGCACCAAGCGATCGCGTAGCTGATGTTGCCGGCGTTGCGGCGTGAAAAATAGAGAAAGTAAAAGAGCACCGACATCATCACGGAGATCATGTAGGCGTCCAAAAACCCGTAAGCGTCGCTCAGCGCCTCTTCGAGCGCGAACTGCGCGACCAGCGCGAACGCGAACGTGACCGTGACCACACCGTAGAAGTTCCGGCGAATCTCCGGGATTTGCTGCTGCTGTCGCCCGTAGCGCAAGACCGTCCACACGATGCCCGCGTCGAGCCCCAGCCAAGCCACGTCTCCGATGTGCCACAGGCGCACCGGCGCGACGCGGTACACGGCCGCGATCAGCTCCCAGCTGAAGTTCGCGGCGATCGCCACGAGCGGCACCTCGTAGCTCTTCGCCCGAAGCCCACCGATGATCGCCAGCACGTACAGGATCAGCCAAAAGGCCGTCCCGACGTCGACCAGTCCGAGCAGCCAGTGGTGATCGGTGAGCGGCAGTCCGTGCGCATGCTTGAGCAGGTGACTGGGCATGTTTCTGGTCTCACTCGCCCGCCACGCGGACGCCCCAGCGCTTGCGCAGATCGTGTGGGATGTAAAAGGGAGCGCGGTGACCGCCTCGCTCGACCAGCAAAAGTCCCTCGATCAAATGTCGGCTGACATAACCGATAGCCTTGTCCTCGAGCGACGGCTGGATGTTCCGCTCTCCGAAGAAACGCTCTACATGCGCGACGATGTCGACGACGTAGCGCGTCCAATCGGCAGGCGGCAGCCCTAGCAGGGCGGCGACGTTCTGCCCCGTGAACGGGTCGCTATCGAGAAAGAAGTGAATCAGGCTGATCGGAGCGCCCTTGAGCAGCAGCGGCAGCATGCCCTCGTAGCCCTCGACCAGAGCCTTGGCCAAAGCCACGCCCTCCGGTGATTCCGCGATCTGCCGCTGGTGAATGAGCCCGGTGAGTGTGCGCCCTTCCTCGAAGCTCGCCGGAATGAAGTCGTCCCGGATGCCCATGATGCGACCGACGGACATCCAGGCCGCAAAATAGGCGTCGCGATCGGCCTGGCTCAGCTCGGCACCCAAGCGCTGCAGGCCGTCGAGCACCAGAAAGCTGAAAGACATGAGCGTGCCGGCCAAATCCTCTTGATTGACCGGCGTGCCGAACGACGGATCCCAAGGGTGCTTGGGATCGTGGGTGAGCAGGTGGCGAACCGCGGCGTGCATGAGCCGCACCTTCTGCGCCGAACGCAGCCCGCGGCCGTCGGCACCGAGCCCGCCCGGCGCCATCACGTCGACGACCATCTGCGTCGTCTCGAACACGCGTCGCGTGGGGTTGGTGATCAGGCGCCCCGTTCGATACAGGACTTGCACGCCCTTCTTGGCGGCATAGTCGGCGGGCAGCGAGTAGAAACCCAGCACCGCCAAGATCTCGGGCCCCAAAACGCCGAAGACCTCTTGCGCCAAGCTCATCTGCGTCGACTCGATGTCGGGCGGGGCTTCGGTGCGCGTCAGGTAGTCGCGCACGATTGCCGGTAGCCGATCGGACGGCAAGCCGTCGTTCACGACCAACGTGCGCATCAGCTCGTTGACTGCCGTGACGTCCCCGTCGCGAAATAGCTCGGTAATTACCGCATCGGCCACGGGGTCTCCCTCGCCCCGAGCCTGGTCCAAGACCGCGTTCGTCCAGATTCTCGACACGCTCGTTCTCCTCTTTGAGCAGAACCTATGAGCGAATCACGAAATCCGGATAACTCCAAGTAACGAACCTGCGCTTTCAACCCCGACCGTGATTTTAGGCGCCGCTTTCGTCCGGGTCGCGCCAGGCTCGCTCGAACGGGAGCCGCCAGGCGTTGGGCGCGATGAGCGAATGAATCACGTTGGGGCCCCAGCTCCCGGGCGTGTAGAGCCGCACGGGCGGCGGCGCGTTGAGGAGCGGCATCGACTTTTCCCAGAGCTGCTCGATGCCTTCTGAGGAGGTGAACAGGGTGCGATCGCCGCGCATCGCGTCCAGAATGAGTCGCTCGTAGGCTTCCAGCACGTTGCCGGCATAGCCGGTGTCGTGCATCGCGAATTGCAGGCTCAGCTTGTCGAGCTGCATGCCCGGCCCGGGACGCTTGCCGTAGAACGACAACGACATCTTGGAGGCGTCGGCTAGGTCGAACGTGAGGTGGTCCGGCCCCTGTGCGCCAATGCCAGACCCCTCCGGAAACATGCTCTTCGGTGGCTCGCGGAAGGCGATCGAAATGATGCGCTGCCCTTCCGCCATTGTCGAAACGACGCGGATCGCATCCTCGGCGAGTTCGTCGAGGCTGAGGTCTTCCGGGTGGAGCAGCATGCGCCCCGCCTCAATCCGCGACATGTCCAGCACGTCGTTGATCACGCCGAGCAGGTAAGTTCCACTCTGGTGGATGTCCTGGCAGTACTCGATGTATTTCGCCGCGCCGAGCGGGCCGAACATGCCCGACGCCATGATCTCGGAGAACCCGATGATGGCGTTGAGCGGCGTGCGCAGTTCGTGGCTGATGTTGGCGAGGAACTCGGACTTGGC
>JBEHXA010000740.1:0-3601 GCA_048498935.1 Myxococcota bacterium | reverse complement strand
GACGAGCTCGGGCGGAGCGCCGAGCTGCAAGAGCTGAAGAGCAAAGCGCGCGAAGGCCGCGACCGACGCATGCTCCATCTGACCGATGCGCGCCCACGCCGAAGCGATGCGCTGGCGCTGCTCCAGCGTCGAGCCGAGCACGTCGAGCTCGGTGAGCGCTTCCGCCCAGTCACCGCGCGGAGCGAGCGGCGCCAGCCGCTCCAGTCCCTCCACCAGAAACGGCCGACCAATCGCGCACGCGCCGGTAACGCACATGAACGTGCCCGAGCTGCCGTCGCAATAGCCGCCTTGACAGTCAGCATCACCGCCGCACGTATCCGCCGCCGACTGACAGGCGAAGCGCGGGATGCCGCAGCCGTGCGACTGGTCGTAGGTCTGGCAGCGCAGACCCGCGCCGCAGTCTGCATCGGAGACGCAGCTCGCGCTCACGCAGTGACCGACGGGATCGCCGCACATGCAGATGTTGCCTTCGCCGCAGTCGGAATCCTTCACGCAACCGTACGCGCAGAAGGTGCCGGGGACCTGACCGCCGGTGGTGCAGTAACCGTGCGGCATGTCCGCGCAGTCGGTATCCGCCGTGCACGAGCCTTCCACGGGAGGAGCGATCTTCATCGAGGCCGGGCGCGGCACCTGGGACGGACACTCCTTCACTTCCGGGCGATGTACGGTGCCGTTGTCACAGCTTTCGTAGCCGGGGCTGAGCTCGCTCGGGTCGTTGCACGGAAACGCATTGCCGGTGCCGCCGCTGGTCGCCCCCCCATTGGTCGCACCTCCCTGGGTCGCGCCGCCACTCGAGGTGCCAGCGTGTGCACCGCCGCCTTGTGTGTGACCGGCATTGTTGGTGCTGCCGCCCGTCGACGACTTGCCGCCACTGCTAGTGCCCGCGCTCGGTCGCCCCGAGGTGCCCGTATCGGTACCGCCGCTGCCAGAGCCGCCGCTGCCGCCGCCCGGATCGTCTTGCCCCTGAAAGGCGCCCCCGCAGGCAAGCGGCAAGAGACCCAGCGCCGAGAACAGAGCGCTACTCAGAACCCGAGCGTTTGCCCTAAGCATGCCTCGATTGTGCCACGGCACGCCCCGTCGGGGCCGCCGATCTTCAATCGATCACATCAATTCAACCGATTTGAGCATTTCGGAGACGAATGACGCGCGTGGTCGAATCAGGCTCACTTTCAGCGGTCGCGGCCGCACCTTGAGCAGCGGCGGCGTCGTGGCGAGCGTGTCTCCCACCATGTAGTCATCGTCGAACCGATAGCTGTAGCGCTGGTCCGTATCGGCCGGTTGAGCTGCGGCACCGCTTGCGACACCGAGCACACCACTCGCTAGCGCCAGAGCCAATCCCCAAGGCAATTTTCTCGATCGCATGATGACCTCCCCCCAAAGACCCGCAGCTACTGCAGACCTTGGGTGTCGGTGTCGGGGCGCTCATTCTTTCTTGAGCGGGCGAGCGAGGAGATCGCGCACGGCGCTCGACACCGGCTTCTGGCCGGACAACACCGCGTGCACTTCGCTCGTGATCGGAAGGTCCACCCCCAGGCGCTCGGCGAGCTGGTAGGCGCTTTGAGCGGTCGTCACGCCTTCGGCGACGTGACCGAGCCCGGTCACCACTTCGTCGAGCTTTCGCCCGCGCCCCAGCTCGAACCCTACGGTGCGATTGCGTGACAGCTCGCCCGAACAGGTGAGCACGAGATCGCCGAGACCCGATAAGCCCGCCAGCGTCAGCACGCTGCCACCTTTGGCTACCGCGAGGCGCGCCATTTCCGCGAGTCCGCGCGTGATCAGCGCCGCACGCGTGTTGTGACCGAAGCCCAAACCGTCGCTCGCGCCCGCCGCGATCGCGATCACGTTCTTGAGCGCGCCCCCCACCTGCACACCCGCCGGATCATCGCTCGAATACACGCGCAGGCGATCGGTGGCGAAGCGCTGCTGCACGAGCGCGCAGCGCTCGGCAGAGGTGCCGGCCGCCACCAAGTTGGTCGGCAAGCCGCGCGCGACCTCGAGCGCGAAGCTCGGGCCCGACAGGAACACGGTGCGCTCTTCGGCGCTTTCACCCAAGACGTCGCGCGTCACTTCGGACAGCAACATCAGGCTGCCTGCTTCGATGCCCTTGGCTACGACCACCAAGGTCGCGTTCGGCTCGAGCCACTCGGCCGCGGCCTGCAGGGTTTGGCGTACCGCCTGGCTCGGCACCGCCAGCACCACCAGGCTCGCGCCGGGCAGCACGCGCTCGAGCTCGGCGCTCGGCACGAGCTCGAGCGGCAGCGCGAAGCCGGGCAGAAATTCGCGATTCTCACGATCGCGGAGCAGCGCCTCGGCGTGCGCGGCCTGCCAGGTCCAGAGGCTGACGGGGCCGCGCTCGGCGAGCACCCTCGCGAGCGTGGTGCCCCAGGCTCCGGCACCCAATACGGCGACTTGATCGATCACGGCGGGCGCACTTTTTCGCGGGGGCGGCGCTGGCTGTCAAGCTATGCTGCGCGCATGCGAGGCTTCTGGGCTTGCTTGCTGCTCGGTTCCGTTACGTTCGGCTGCGGTTCGCGCGAGGGCATTGGCGATAGCACGCTGCGCGTGCTGGGCGCGGGGGTGGTGAACGACCCAGCCAACAAGTCGCTGCGCTTCGACATGCTCAAGTTCGGTCTCGATCGCTTCTGCGAAGAGATGATGCACAGCGGCGCGCCGCTGAAGCTCAACGATCAAGAGCCGGTGCTGGGCCGCTTTTTCGCCGAGAGCTGCCAGTCACAGGTGCTCGACGACGAGGACCGCAAGTCGTTCGTGATGCAGTACACGGGCAAGGGTTACGCGTGGACGAACGTCACCGGCAAGCTGGGCTTCAGCTCGCGAGGCCTGGTGGAATACGCGCCCGACTTTCAAATGAGCGACGGGGCGATGTACGTCTACTTCCGCCCCAAGACGGTGGACGCGGCGGCTTTCCAGCTGCTGTCGATCGACCAGGCGCTCGCGCAAGCCGGGCTCACTGCCCTCGCAGGCAGCGCGAGCCCCGACGAGGTCGGCAAGCACGTGCTCGACTCGCAGCTCAAGCGCGGTTTCACCGTGATCCGCTACGGCAACGACGGCCGCACCGACTTCGGCCTCGGCTTCGTGCCCAAGGGGCAAAAGCCCTACAAGCCGTTCGAGATCGCGACCGAAAAGAAGATTCTGACCAACGAGCGCACCGAGGTGCACCTCCAAACTCAGGACATCATCGGGCCGTTCGAGGTCACCAAGGACGACTCGGCGCTGTTCGTCACGCTCGAGATCGACGGCGCCGACGGCATCGACTACCAGCTCGTGCCCGAAGCGCTCGGCACCGCCATGCTCGATCGCTACGTGCGCACGCCCGGCCCCTGCCCGATGCTGGCGCCCGGCGCGTTCGAAGCCACGGCTAGCCGCGGCGGGCGTACGCAGCAGCCGGTGCCGCTCCCGATCGGCAAGTACTTTTTGGTGCTCGACAACTCGAGCGTGCTCGGCCGCACCCAGCCGCCACCCGGCGTCAGCGGCGACCACGCCGCCCGCGTCGACTACGCCGTCATGCTCGGCGACCGCTAGCGTCCCTGGCCGCCCAGCTGGGAGGCCGCGACAAGGAAGAAACAGGCAGGCCAACCGTCGC
>JBEHXA010000739.1:0-3626 GCA_048498935.1 Myxococcota bacterium | reverse complement strand
AGATCACGTGCACGTGGACCGCGGTCACGTGATCTTCCTCGGCAAACTTGTGCGCGAGGTAATAGTGCCCGATCTCGTGAGCGATGGTGAAGCGTTGCCGAACACGAGGGTCTTGCTTGTGCACGCAAATGTGCGTTCGAGTGCCATCCGCAACCAGCAAACCGGAGACGTCGTCGCCTAGGCTCGTTTTGATGATGGCAAGCCCCAGGCCGCGCGCCAACTTCTCGACGTTCACTGGGGCAGTATCTTGCTCGCCGTATTCAGCGAGAAGCAGTTCTGCCCGACGCCGAACGTGATGAAGATTCATTTCACCTTGCGGTCGCGTTGTAGCGCAGCTGCGATCTCACGAGCCTGTACCTTCGAGAGCGACAGCTTTGTGGCCAGCTCCTTCTCAAGTTTTGCTCGCGCTGGCTGCTCTCGCGGCAGGGTCGGCAGGAGAGCCTCGATCGGTACCTTGAGCGCGGACGCGATCATCATGATGGTGTGTGTTAGCACGCGCTGCTTCGCGTTCTCGATGTTCGCAACGCTCGCTCGGGTCAGGGGTGGGCTTAGGGCTGCGCCCAGGTCTTCCTGCGTCATCCCAGCTCGCTTTCGGAAGCCCTGGATGCGACGGCCTAACTCTTCGTAAAACGGCTCAAGTTCCACTGCCACGATGGAACGAAGCCTAGGTGGTATCAATGAACTGTGTCAAGTAATACTGTCCATCGTGTCTGATGGACACCTTGCTGGTACGTTTCGTCAGTGATACAAACACTAGGTCTAAACTATTTTCGACCGTTGTTTCGTATCATGACCAGCACCGGAACAAAGGCTAAGAAGCTGCTCGCGATGGCCCGAAAGGGGCCCATTCGGGCTCGAGATCTTGAGGACGTAGGCATCCCGCGCGCCTACCTGCGCCGAATGAGCGACCGGGGCCTCCTCGAGCAGGTCGATCGTGGCGTGTACCGGCTCAGCGATGCGCCCGTGACCGAGCTGCACTCCATCGCGCACGTGGCCGCGCGCGTGCCCCACGCAATCATCAGCCTGCTCAGCGCGCTGCAGCTGCATGGCCTCACGACGGAAGCGCCGCACGCGGTCTGGATCATGATCGACCGCAAGGCATGGCAACCGGCTCTTAGGAGCCCCAAACTCGAGATTGTGCGAGCTAGCGGTAACGCCCTCACCCACGGTGTCGAGACGCGCACCATCGAGGGCGTGCACGTCAAGCTCACCACGCCAGCCAAGACAGTGGCCGACTGCTTCCGATACCGTCGCCACGTGGGCCTCGATGTCGCTCTGACGGCTCTTCGCGACTACCTGCAGAAGCACCGAGGCGGCGTCGACGCACTGGTCGCTGCCGCCAAGGCCGATCGCATCTACCCGCTCATGCGGCCTTACCTGGAGGCGCTGGCATGAACAAGCCGCGCAAGGACGTCGGTGCCTCCGTCCGAGCACGGCTGCTTCAACTCGCCAAGCAACGTGGCGATGACTTTCAGCTGCTACTCACTCGCTACGCCAACGAGCGTCTGCTCTACCGGCTAACGAAATCGCAGCACGGCGGCCTCTTTCTACTCAAGGGCGCGGCCCTCTTCACACTCTGGACGGGGCACGCTCACCGAGCCACGCGCGACATGGACCTACTGGGATTCGGCGAGCCGAGCGTAGAACGCTTGCGGGCCATCTTCACCGAAGTGGTCGCGCTCGATGTTGATGATGATGGCGTCGTCTTCGATCCGTCCTCGCTCAAGGTGGAGCCCATCCGTGAGGAGCAACTCTACGGCGGCATCCGGCTTGTCATGATTGCCCGCATCACCAACGCGCAGGTGCGGCTTCAAGTCGACGTAGGTTTTGGTGACGCGGTCACGCCCGAGGCGCAGGTCGTCGAGTTCCCACCGCTTCTCGACTTCCCGGCACCTCAGCTGCGCGCCTACCCGAAAGAGACAGTCGTCGCCGAAAAGCTCGACGCCATCGTACAGCTTGGGCTGGCCAACACCCGCATGAAGGACTTCTACGACGTCGTCGCGCTGTCGAACCTATTCGACTTCGAAGGGCAGCTCCTGGTCGGCGCCGTTTCGGCAACCTTCGGGCGCCGAGGCACCCCACTACCTGCCGAAACACCTACCGCGTTCACATCAGAGTTCAAAGACGACGCGACCAAGAATGTACAGTGGATGGCCTTCGTCAGGAAGGCCGGCATCAAGGGCGCCTTTGATTTGAAGAGCACGATTGAACTGGTCGAGCTCTTCGCCCTCGAACCCCTCCGTGCCGCCACCGCGACCCAGCTCTTCTCGAAGCGCTGGTCGCCTCCGGGACCGTGGATCTAGCTTGGCCCTGGAGGGACGCTCTCCCCAGGGCTAGCCCCTCGTTGGAGCCTTACCTCCTCGACCAGCCTTCTTCGCCGTCGATCGATCCTTGACGCTCAGCTCTTTGACCGTCTCAGACAATTTCTTCCTGCGTGCTGCAACGGCCTTACGCGACTCGACGGGATGCTCAACGGGATCGGTAGGCTTGCGGACTGCATCGCCTCGGGCATGAAGCGGTTCCCACACGGTTCCGGGTTCGTACTCGTACTCGAACTCGAGGCAAGCAAGGGCCGCCTCGAAGGCATCCGCCATCTCGTACTCATGCCGCGCGTCCTGCTCTTGGGCCAGACTCTTGGTGGCGCCGCGCTCCTTGTGCTTGGCAACGTGACGCTTGAGAACGTGTTCAACGACCTCACGTTGCATCCGCGAGAGCGCGTACCAACTCGGCACAACGGGATCGACGTCCTTGGGTCCGCTTTCCAGGCTGTCCAGAGCCATCTCAACAGCTTCACGAACGCTGCCCGAGCTAGCTCCCTCGTCAAAGCTCCGTGTCTGAAACGATACCGAGAAGTGCTTTGACCCTTTGAGGGACGGAAGCAGCTCGAGCAGCTTCGGCGAGGTGGTCAGGTGACGAATACGAAGGTCAGCGGGAGCGACGCGCTGGACCAGTTCGGTGAGCTTCGTGCGGATGTCGGGCCATCGTGAACACCGAGATCGGCGCATCGTGAACGCTCAAATCGCGGCATCGTGAACACCTGGATCGGGGTCGTGAACGGCCAGATCGGCGTCATGAACGCTGAAATCGGCTGATCGTGAACACCCCGCGTCGGAGGGGGTGACGCTGGCGGGTCGGCTCTGCGACCAAGGGCCTCGAAGGAGGCTCGAGGATGGCTACGGAGCGACTGCCGATGAGACGTATTCGAGAGATTCTACGATTGCGGCGCCAGCAGGGGCTGAGCGTGCGCGAGACGGCGCGGGCGTTGAGCGTGAGCGTCGGCGTGGTGTCCAAGACGGCGTCGCGGGCGCAGAAGGCGGGCATCACGTGGGAGGTCGCCGAAGGCATGAGCGACGTCGCGCTCGAGGAGCGCATGTACGGACGCCCTGCGAGCCCGAGCGACGATCGGCCTCGTCCCGATCCTGTCTATCTGCACACGGAGCTGCGCCGGCCAGGCGTGACGCTCGAGGTGTTGCACCTCGAGTACCTCGAGCAGCATCCAACCGGGCTCCGCTACACGGCCTTCTGTGCTGTGTACCGGCGCTGGCTCGCGAGGGCGAGCGTGACGATGCGCCAAGTGCACAAGGCCGGCGAGAAGTGCTTCGTGGACTTCTCGGGCAAGACGCCGA
>JBEHXA010000738.1:0-3628 GCA_048498935.1 Myxococcota bacterium | reverse complement strand
GTCGAAGTTGAAGGCGCGCGGATCCGAGTCGGAGCCGTACTCCGGAATCTTGCGGTAGTTGATGTCGCCGGTGAGCTCGGTCGAGTCCTGGTTCTTCTCGTCCTTCGGCTGGAACGTGCCGATACCGACGCGATCCTTCTCGGATAGTACCAGGCGCTTCACGCGGATGTGGTTGTGGGCGACCTTGCCCCAGTCGCCTTTGTACTTGAGCAGCAGGCCGTTGAAGATGAAGCGGCTCGCCGGATCCATCTCGCCTTCGACCTTGACCCGGAACTTGTCGTTCGAGAGCGCGAGCTTGCCGATGGCCTTCTCGCGCCACTCTTGCGGGATGAGGCGTAGCGGCTCTTCGTGCATCGGCGAGTCGAACGTGTCGGCCTCGCCGCTGGCCAGGCCCATGCCGGCCAGGTTCACCCACTTGAAGGTGAAGAGCGCGCCTTCGGGCGACGCCGAGTAGCGTTCGAGCCCCTTCTTCAAGAGGCGTGCGATGGTGCTCTTGCTCGAGCCGACCGGCCCGTGCAGCAAGATCACGCGCCGCTCGGGACCGTAGCCCTCCGAAGCTGCCTTGAGCACGTTCATCAACCGCATCAGCGGGATGTCGAGCCCGAACACCGCGTCCTTGCCCTCGTCGATCTCGTCGCGGAAGAAGTTGTAACGGATGAGCTTCTTCTTGTTGTCGATGTACTCTTCCGTGCCGTACGAGATGACCATGTCGTAGACGCGCTGGAAGGCGTTGCGCGTGACTTGAGGTCGATCCCGCACGATGGCCAGGTACTCTTCGAAGGTACCTTCCCACGCCAGGTCGCGATAACGATCGTAGTCCTGCATCGCCGCGATTTGCGCGACCATGCTGGTGTCAGGCGGCGAAGCGAGCGTCTCCGTCATCTTGCGTCCCTATCTCCTTGGTAGGCGGGGCCCCCGGCTCCGCCATTTTTTTCCCGAACGGGCCGAGCGCAGCAATCAGACCACAAGCCTCGAGTTAACCACACATTTGCGGCGCCGTCCCGCCGCTGTCAGCGGTACCGAGAAAGCGCAGATAAGGCTATCGGCCACGCCAAGCGCGGGCGCGGCGCGGCGCCTGGTGTGGGAGAAGCCCGCAGGCCGATCGAGCAGCGCGCGAGCGAGCGCGCGGCGCGTAGCTCTGCCGAGGAGTCCCCGTACGACAGCGCCTCGGCGTCGCAGCTGGCGACGCTGCGGTCGCCCAGGCCGAACAGCCCGATGAACGACAGCTCTTCCGTGTGTGCATCGAGCGTCGCGAAGAGCGCCTCGAAAAACTCGCGCTGCGCCTCTTCGCTCGCTGCGGGGTACCCGGCTTCGAACAGTGCGAGCGGCAAGCGTGGCGCGCCACTTTCAGCCAGCTGGTCGAGCGCAACGCCCAGCTGATCCGTCACGGCGCCCGGCTCCTGGAGCGAGCCGTCGGAAAGCAAGGGATCGTAAACGGCGACGATCTCGTCGCCCCGCGGCAGATCGGCGAGCACGGACGCGGCCGTCGCTACGGCCTCGAGCGTGACCGCTACACCGACGGCCGTGCCCGGGAGCACAGCCCCCTGGGCGTACGCAACCGCATGGTGCAAGAGCTCGCTCAAATGCTCAGCGTCGCCTTCGCTGGCTTGCTGCAAGTAGCGATCGACCTCGTAGCCGAAGCACAGGTGCGAGAGCACGTCCCCGTAGCGAGCCAGCAGCTCGTCGATGGTGCGCTCGACGGCCGGACCAGAGTCGGCCTCTGCAAGTGGCACGGCAAAGGGCCAGGCGGGTTGGGCGCGGTCCACGATGCCGAGGCACAATGCGACGTGCTTGCCCTGGTCGCGATAAGGCTGAATGAGCGCGTCGAGCCGGAGCAGCGCGGGCGTGAGCGAGCTACCATTCGCAGTGGCTAGGTCGTTCCAGCGCACGTAGAGCGGCAGGGTGCTCGAACCGGCCGACAGAGCCGAAGCGGCGGCGAGCACGGCATCGGCGTCGATGTCGTCGCCCTCGCGAGTCGCGAACGTGGGCCAAAGCCCGAGCTCTTCGGTCGCCGGTGAACCGCCTAAAGAGATGCCGTCGCCCCCATCGCCTTCACCACCTCGGCCCGCTTCTCCGCCCGAGCCGGCATCGCTCTGACTGGTTCCGCCCGAGCCGTTACCCGACAAGCCGAGGGGAGGCTGCGCGTCTTCGACGTGCGTGCACGAAGCGACGGCGAGCCACGCCGCGAGCAGGAGGAGGCGCTGAGGCGACAACGCGCCGCAGAATAGCGCAAAAATCCGCACACTTCGATCAATGTGACTTTTATGAGGCGCCGGCGTCACGGCAGAGCAACGCGCCGAAGACGGCGCTAGGATGCTCCCTCCCCGATGACCTTCGCGCAAGAGCCCACTCGGCCGCCAGTGAGTGTCCCCGCGAGCATCCCGGTGGCGACCCAGGTGCCTCACCCCGACGACCCGTCGCTCTACATCAACCGCGAGCTGTCCTGGCTCGAGTTCAACGCGCGTGTGTTGGCCGAGGCCCACGACAGCAAGGTGCCGCTCTATGAACGCGCGAAATTCTTGGCAATTTTTGCCTCGAACCTCGACGAGTTTTTCATGGTGCGAGTCGCCGGGCTGCAGGCCCAGCTCTCCGGTGAGATCGAGGAGTCCACCGCGGACGGCATGACACCGCAACGCCAGCTGGCGGCCATCGCAGAGCGTGCGCGCGAGCTGACGGAAGAGCAATACCGGATCTGGAACGCGCTGCGCCCGGAGCTGCAACGCGAGGGCGTGGCGCTCGTCTCGGCCAGCGAGCTCGACGCCAAAGAGCAGGCCACGCTCGACGAATACTTCACGAAGGAAATTTTTCCGGCGCTGACGCCGATCGCGATCGACCCGGTGCACCCGTTCCCCCACGTCCGCAACAAGAGCATCAACGTGGGCATGATCTTCGAGAAGCGCCCGTACTCGAACGAGCCGTCGTTCGGGTTGGTGCAGGTGCCGCGCATGATCCCGCGCCTGATCCGGGTGCCGCTGGAAGGCGCGCGGCGCGCGTTCGTGGCCATCGAAGAGCTGATTTTACGGCATACCAAGCTGATATTTCCGCAGCTGAGGGTTACCGGTCAGTACGCATTTCGAGTCACGCGCAACTTCGACATGCAGGTCGACGACGAAGAAGCGGAAGACCTGCTGCGCACGCTGCAAGCCGAGCTGCGGCGCCGCGAGCGCGGCAATGCGGTGCGGCTCGAAGTCAGCGGCAGCGCCCCGCAAGATTCGCTCAACTGGCTGTGCCGGGCGCTCGAGCTGGACCCGCAGCGCGACGTGTACACCGTGGATGGGCCGCTTTTTCTGGGCGACATGACCGTGCTCAGCGCCGGCGACGAGCGACGTGACCTGCGCGACGAAGCTTTCGTGCCGCAGTACGTGCCGCCCTTCCGGGACTCCGACGACTTCTTCGAGACGATCTCGGCGCGCGACGTGCTGCTGCATCACCCATACGAGTCGTTCGAGGCCGTGATCGACTTCTTGTCGCAAGCCGCGGAGGACCCGCGCGTGCTCGCCATCAAGCAGACGCTGTATCGCACGGGCGGTGAGTCGCCGCTGGTACGCGCGCTACAGCGCGCGGCAGAGCTGGGCAAGCAAGTGACCGCGCTGGTCGAGCTGAAGGCGCGCTTCGACGAGGAGAGCAA
>JBEHXA010000737.1:0-3646 GCA_048498935.1 Myxococcota bacterium | reverse complement strand
GACACCGCCGGCACCGGCGCCGCCCGCACCGGCTCCGGCGCTACCCGAGCCACAGGGGATCGCAGCCTCACCGGCAAAGAACGGTGCCGAGTCGACGCAGCCAAACCCAAAAGACGCGACGGTAATGCCGCCCGAGATGGTGACGTTGTTGACCAAGACGCCGCACGTACCGGTCTCGGCGCGACAGCAGCCCGGAAAGGGGTCGAGCGTCGCCGTGCCGCCGATGGGCAGCGGTACCTCAGCGGGCGTCGGCGAGGGACAAGCTTCGTCGATTGGCCCTTCTTGGCCCTTGGCCTGGCAGGTGTCGTCGAACGAAGCGCCGACCAAGGACAGAAAGCCGGTATCGAGACCGCACTGGTCTTCGTCGGGACCCGCGCAGCACGGATCGACGTACACCTGCTGAATCGGAATGTGCGCCGAAGCGCAGGTATCGCCACCACACTCCACTGACTTGGGTGTGTCGCTGATGCCCGGAATCTCCGGAGTCGTCCCGCCAGTGTTCGAACCTGAACGGCCGTTGTTGGTGCCGCCCGTGCCGCCGCCGCCTTCACCCGCGTCGCCCTTGGGCGGGGGAGTCTCTTCGGTATCGCCGCACGCAATCGGCATCGCCGCGCACACGACGCACACGAAAAGTAATGCCTTACCGAAAGCAAGCGTCCTCGTCGTCATAGCGAACGAGGATACACGAAGTCGTCAGCGGCGCGGGGCGCGTGTGGGGCAGAGCACCCCGGTGCAGGACGGCGCCCCCGCGCCGTCCCCGGAGCCTCACGCCCGTGCGCGCTTGCGAGCGCGGATCGAGCGCGACGAAGTCGTGCCGAGTAGTCCCAGCACGTCGTCCCACTGATCTGGACTCTTCATCAAGGCACCGAGCAGCCCCGGCGGAAGGTGGCCTGCAGCCGCCAACCAGCGATAGCGATCGACGCCGTGTACGTCCAAGAACGAGGCAATCTCCTCGAGTCGGCCCACACCCACCCCCTTGCACAGGCCTGACTCGAGCATGCCGACGTAGCTTCCCGAGCGAACGCCGAGCTTTCGCGCGAGATCTTTTTGTGTGAGCCCGCGCTCCATTCGAGCCGAGCGAATCAATCGACCTACTTTTTTCGTGGACCCTTTTGCGGCCATCAAATCCCGTCGCCGTGGGCCGTCAGTGTGAGCAGCAAATAGCCTGCTCACACCCGCGCCACAGCTCCTCCTCTCTTGATCGCTGAGGTAGGCAAATGAAGTGTTGGGTGTGCGAGTCCCCAGTCGGCACCTTGGTGGATGGCGCCGGCTCGAGGCCCTCTTAGTCGAGAGAATAGCCCTCCACCGTGGGCCATTGCAACCCTGAAGGCTCGACATTTTCACTTTTGCAATGCTACCCCACGCCTAGCGTTCCAAGTAGCGTTCCAAGTCGAGACTCTGCGGGGCGTAACCCCCGCTCTATCCCCCGCGGGTACGGCGACCTTCCGGAAAGTACTACCCGCCGAGAAGGACCGAGCAGCGCGACGCAGATAACGCCGCGCTCCGCCGCACGCCTCAGATGTCGAGATTGCGCACGTTGAGCGCGTTCTCTTCGATGAATTGGCGACGCGGCTCGACCTGATCGCCCATCAGCACACTGAACAGCTCATCGGCGCGCACCGGGTCGCTCACCTTCACCTTGAGCAGTGAGCGCGCGTCCGGATTCATCGTGGTCTCCCACAGCTGATCGGCGTTCATTTCACCCAGGCCCTTGTAGCGGGTGATGTGCATGCCTTTGCGACCGCGCTCGGCGATGAAGGCTTCGAGCTCTTCAGGCCCGTTGATGGTGATAGGTGCACCGTCGGCGACGCGCGCGACGTACGGCGCCGGCCCGATCGAACGGATGTCTTCGTCGATCGACAGCAGCTCTTGGTACTCGGCCGACTCCGCGAGCTCCCAGTCGAGCGAGGCGGGGCGACCGGAAGCGCCGGGGCGAAACTTCACGTCGATGCGACCGGCGCCATGCGCCTTCTCCCATTCGACCGTGACGGTGAGCGGGATCAAGTCGGGGTAACGGCGCTCGAGCTCTTCTTGCAACCGTTCGGCGGCGGTCTTCACCTTGGCCTGATCGCGGAAATCGGCGAGAGACAGAGCGCCGATGCGCAGCAGCGCCGCCACCACGCGCGCGTCGCAACGCCGATCGACCTTGGTCAAGATCGCGCGCAGCGACTTGAGGCGCGTGGCGAAGTTGTACAGGGGCAACCCGCTCAGCGCCGGGCCGCGCGTGGCCTGCACCGAAAGATCTTCGATGCCCGACTCGGTCAAGAAGCGATCGAGCGCCGGTTGATCCTTCACGTACAGGATCTTCTTGCCCTTCTTGATGCCGAACAGCGGCGGCTGGGCGATGTACAGGTAGCCGTTGTCGATCAGCTCGCGCATCTGCCGGTAGAAGAACGTGAGCAGCAGCGTGCGAATGTGGCTGCCGTCGACGTCGGCGTCGGTCATCAGAATCACGCGGTGGTAACGCAGCTTGCTCAGGTCGAAGCCGCCGTTGTCACCGATGCCGCAGCCGAGCGCGGAGATGAGCGTGGCCACTTCTTGCGAGCTGAGCATGCGATCGAGCCGCGCACGCTCGACGTTGAGGATCTTGCCCTTGAGCGGCAAGATCGCCTGAAAATGGCGATCACGGCCCTGCTTGGCGCTGCCGCCGGCGCTCTCACCCTCGACGATGTAAATCTCGCTGATGGTGGGATCTTTGCTCTGGCAGTCGGCGAGCTTGCCGGACAGCGTGGTCAGATCCAGCACGCCTTTGCGCACCACCTCGCGCGCCTTGCGCGCTGCTTCACGCGCCTTGGCGGCTAGCACGGCCTTTTCGAGGATTTTACGGGCGGTTTGCGGGTGCTCTTCGAAGTAGCGGCCCAGGTGCTCTCCCACCGCGTTTTCGACGATGCCCTTCACGTCGCTCGAAACGAGCTTGCTCTTCGTCTGCGAGTCGAAGCTGGCGTCGGGGTGCTTGACGTGGATGACGCAAATCACGCCTTCGCGCGTGTCGTCGCCCGATAGCCCGTTCTTTGCGTCCTTGAACAGGTTTTGCGCGGTGCCATAGTTGTTCAGGGTGCGGGTGAGCGCGGTGCGCAGGCCCGTCAGGTGGGTGCCGCCGTCCTTGTTGTGGACGTTGTTCGTGTAGCAGAGGATCTGCTCGGCGTAGGCGTTGGTCCACTGGATCGCGATGTCGAGCGAGACGGGCGCCTTGCCCTCGGCGGACGGGAACTCGCCGCTGAAAGCCACCACGTCGTCGTGCACCGGCTCCTTCGATTGGCTGAGCAGCGACACGAACTCTTTGATGCCGCCCTTGTACTCGTAGGTCTCACTGCGACCCTCTCCGCGCTCGTCCGACAGGTGGACGATCAGGCCGGAGTTGAGGAACGCCAGCTCACGCAGGCGATTGGCCAGGATGTCGAAGCTGTACTCGAGGTTGGAGAAGATCTCGTGGTCGGGCTTGAAGGTGATCTTGGTGCCCGTGCCTTCGGTCTCGCCGATCGCGGCGATCGGGCCGACGGGGCTACCGCGGTGGTACTCCTGAAACCACAGGTTGCCTTCGCGCTTGATCTCGAGGCGCAGCGTTTCGCTGACCGCGTTGACGGCGCTCACGCCCACGCCGTGCAGACCGGCGCTGACCTTGTAGCTCGAGTGATCGAACTTACCG
>JBEHXA010000736.1:0-3648 GCA_048498935.1 Myxococcota bacterium | reverse complement strand
ATATGGCGACCGGAAAATGATGATCGCCGCGCTCGGCGCGCTCGCGGCCGCGGTGGCGCTGGTGCCACGCCTCGGTTCGGAGTTCTTGCCGGCGCTGAACGAGGGCGCCCTGTACGTCACCGTCACGCTGCCGGGCAACATGTCGCTGACCGAAGGTCGCAAGCTGACTCCGCGCCTCAAGCAGCTGGTGCAGCGAACGCCCGAGGTCACCGAGGTGCTGTCCCAGCTCGGGCGTCCGGAAGACGGCACCGACGCCACGCTGCCGAGCAACTTGGAGATCTTCGTCAAGCTCAAGCCGCTGAACGAGTGGCGCCCGCAGCTCCACAACAATCTCGACGAGCTCGTGGCCGAGATGACCAAGAACCTGCAAGAGGTTCCGGGTATCGACTACAATTTTTCCCAGCCGATCCGCGACAACGTGGCCGAGAACATTTCGGGTCAATTCGGCCAAATTGCCCTCAAAATCTACGGCGACGACCTGGAAAAACTCCAAGAAGCGGCCGAGAAAGCGGACGCGACGATCTCGACGGTGCCGGGCGCCGCCGACGTGGGCGTGGTCAAGTCGGGTGAAACTCCGCAGCTGGCCGTGCGCATCGATCGCACCGCGCTGTCGCGCTTCGACCTCGATCTGGGCGACGTGCAGAACTACATCGAGACCGCCATGGGTGGTCACGTCGCCAGCGAGATCTGGGACGGCGAAAAGCGCTTCGACGTGACCGTGCGCCTACCTCCCTCCACGCGCGACGACATCGGCGCGATCTCGCGCATGATGCTGCCCCTGAAGGACGGCTCGCTGATCCCGCTCTCGGCGGTGGCCGACGTGAGCATGGGCACCGGGCGCGCTGCCATCACGCGCGAGAACGGGCAGCGCTACGTGGGTGTTCGCATGAACGTTCGCAACCGCGACTTGGGCTCGTTCGTCGCCGAGGCGCAGCACAAGGTGGCCTCCGAGCTGAAGCTGCCGCCCGGTTACCAGATGACCTGGGGCGGCGAGTTCGAGAACCAGGAGCGCGCGATGAAGCGCCTGGCGCTGGTGATCCCGCTAGCGCTGCTCATCACGCTGCTCCTGCTGTTTTCGGCCTTCGGCTCGATGTTCGACGCGCTGGTGATCTTGCTCAACGTGCCGTTCGCGCTCGTGGGCGGCGTGGTGGCGCTCGCGTTCGCGGGTATGCCGTTGTCCGTTTCGGCGGCGGTTGGTTTCATCGCGCTGCTCGGGCAGGCGGTGCTGAACGGCGTGCTGGTGCTGGCCGCAATCCGGGCCCGCATGGGCGCTGGCGAAGCGCTGCTCAGCGCGGTCATGAACGGCACGCGAGAGCGCTTGCGCGCCGTGCTCGTCACCGCGCTCCTGGCTTCGCTCGGCCTCCTACCAGCGGCGATGTCGCACGCCATCGGCAGCGAGACGCAGCGACCGATCGCAGTGGTGGTGGTGGGCGGCACGATTTCGGCTGCGCTCCTGACCCTGGTGGTGCTGCCCGTCACCTTCTATCTGGCGTGTCGAGCGCGTGATGCGCTCGTGCGCTGGCGCGCGGCTCGCCTTGCCGCAGTCCCTGCGTGATTTCGAGGCTCACGATGGCCCCTCTCCCTGACGTATCTCTGCGCAGTTTTTTCGAGGTGGGGACGCAGCGTGACGGGCTCCCGCTCCCGCTCGACGCAGTCGAGAAGGCGTATGTGCACCGCGTGCTCGAGCACACCGGGGGCAAGCGCATGGTGGCCGCGCAGCTGCTCGGCATCTCGTACCCGACGTTCCTCAAGCGGCTCCGCGAGTTCGAGCTGAGCGACTCGAACCTTCCCGAACCTCCGCTATCCGAGGTCGTCGCACGTTGAGCGACGTGTTGCCGCTCACTCCGGTAGCACGATGCCGTACACGTTCTCGCGCACGAAGCTCGCGCCACGCTCCACGGGGCCTGGCGACTCGTCGCGCGCGTCCACGCTAGCCAGGGTCGTGATCAGGCAGCCGCGATACGCCTCGCGCACCTCGGGCTCGGAGACCGAGAACGGCGGCCCTCCCACGGCGTCGTAGTACAGCGTCACCAGCAGCAGCTTGGCCTTGGGCCCGAGCAAGGTTCGCAGCTTGGCGGCGTAGCGGGACCGCAGCTCCTCGGGCAGCGCGATCGTGGCCGCGCGATCGTAGGCCGCGTCGAAGTAACCGAGCTCTTCCGCGCTGGCGTCGAAAAAATCACCGACCAGGATCGTCACCTGCCCGTGCTGATAGGCAGTGAAGCGCCCTTGCTCGCGCCGCTCCGGTTGCAGGCCGCGCTCCTCGAAGAAGGCGCGCGCCGCGACATCGCTGAGCTCGATGCCGACCACCTCCAACCCGTGGATCGCGAGCCACTCGAGGTCGTGCGACTTACCGCACAGCGGCACCAGCACCCGCAGACAGTCGTTGAAGAACGAGCGCTGCTCGATCAGGCGCGGATTGGCCGCCTCACGATGGAATCCGATGCGTCCGAGCTGCCAGCGCTCCAGCCAATAATCAGGCTTCATGGCGCTGGCTCGAGAGCTTCAGCTCTCTTCCTCGTCGTCGTCGTCATTCTCGTCGTCGTCATCCTCGTCGTCGTCATCCTCGTCGTCGTCATCCTCGTCTTCAGGAGGATTTTCGTCGAGCGACTGAGTGGGAGCGCCCGGCACATTGCCGGCCTTTTCGCGGGCTTTGTCGCGCTCGCGCTGCTGCTGCTGCAAGCGCTGAAACACCACCGGCTTGGGGGAGACCAGCATCGCCATGGTGCGCTGCTCCATCATCGGGCGCTGCTCCAAGTTGACCAGGTCTTCGATGGCCTTGAGGATCTCTTGCAGCTGCTGCGAGGCAACTTGCGGGTGCATCATCTCGCGGCCACGGAAGCGGCACACGACCTTGACCTTGTTGCCCGCCTCGATGAAGCGACGAATCGCGCGGATCTTCACCTGAAGGTCGTGCTCGTCCGTCTTCGGACGAATCTTCACTTCCTTCACTTCGACGACGGTTTGCTTGCGCTTGGCTTCGGCGGCCTTCTTCTTCTCTTCGTACTTGTACTTGCCGAAGTCGAGAATCTTGCAGACCGGAGGCGTGCCCTTCGGGTTCACCTCGACCAGATCGAGACCGACCTCTTGGGCGCGCTTCAGCGCCTGGTCGGTCGGCAACACGCCGAGGTTCGAACCGTCCTCCGCCACCACGCGCACCTCGGGAACGCGGATCCGATGATTGATCCGAATTTGAGGGCCACGGGTGTCTCTCGAGAATCGTCCTCTGCCGCCGGGTAGTGCCAACTTGTCTGCCTCTCCTCTAGATGTGCTGCTTAGCAGCTCAATTTTGCTTCTGCGTGACGCGCGGGGGAAGGGCTTCTTTGCTCAATCGCTGCCCGAGGTCCGCCACGCTCATGGGGGGCAGGTCGCCCTCCTCGCGTGAGCGCAGTGACACGGTACCGTCGGTCACTTCCTGCTCGCCAATCACACCGATGTACGGCGTGCGCATGTTTCGTGCATTTCTGATTTTGGCGCCGAGCTTGTCCGATCCCGCCTCGACGCTGACCCGTAGGCCCCGGGCCTTGAGCTCGGCCTGCACCTTGAAAGCGTACTCCGCCTGCTTCTCGCTCACGGTCACCAGGGTGAGCTGCTCGGGCGCCAGCCAGAGCGGGAACTTGCCGGCGCAGTGCTCGGTGTAGATGCCGAAAA
>JBEHXA010000735.1:0-3662 GCA_048498935.1 Myxococcota bacterium | reverse complement strand
GGTGAAAGAACAGCTTGAGCATAGAACCGACGCGCTGCACCACGCCGTCGACGCGCGCGTCGCGGAGCGCCTTCTCGAGCCCCACCTGCAGCCGCATGCTCGTCTGCTCGAGCCGTTCGTAGATCTCGGGCCCGAGCGCCGCGAGCGTGGCCAGGCCGGCCGCGATCGCCAGCGGGCTGCCGCTCAACGTACCCGCCTGGTACACGGCGCCGAGCGGCGCGATGCGCTCCATGATCTCGCGCTTGCCGCCGTACACCGCGAGCGGCATGCCGCCGCCGATCACCTTGCCGAGGCACGTCATGTCCGGAGTCATGCCGAACAAACCCTGGGCGCCACCTGCAGATAGCCGCGAGCCGGTCATGACCTCGTCGAAGATCGAGACCGCCCCGTAGCGCTGACACAGCTCGAGAATGTGCTCCAAAAAGCCGGGCTGGGGCGGAACCAGCCCCATGTTGCCCACCACCGGCTCCACGATCACTGCGGCGATGCGCTCGCCGTCACGCTCGAACAGCTCGGTGAGGGCGCCCGGATCGTTGAAGGGCAGGCTGGCGGTCGTCTGTACGACGGCGGCAGGAACGCCCGCAGAATCGGGGTTGCCGAAGGTGGCCAGGCCGCTGCCGGCCTTGACCAAGAGCCCGTCTGAGTGACCGTGGTAACAGCCGTCGAACTTGACGATCACGTCGCGACCCGTGAAGCCGCGCGCAGCGCGGAGCGCGCTCATCGTCGCTTCGGTACCGCTCGACACGCAGCGCAGCATCTGAATGCTGGGGTAGCGCTGCGTGATCGCCTCGGCGAGCTGCACCTCGAGCTCGGTCGGTGCGCCGAAGCCGAGCCCGAGCTCCGCCTTGGCCTGCACGGCGCGCACGACGTCCGGATGTGCGTGACCCAAGATAGCGGGACCCCAGCTACCGACGTAGTCGGTGTACTCGCGCCCATCGGCGCCGAAGAGCTTGGAGCCGCGTGCGCGTTCGACGAACACCGGTTGCGCGCCGACGGCGCGAAATGCTCGCACGGGAGAGTTAACTCCGCCGGGTAGCAGCCGTTCGGCGCGCTCCAGCAGTCGGGCGGAAACTTCGTCGCTCATGGCCTGGTTCTACCTCAGGGTGAGCGCGAGGCGGCAGGCGTTGGTACGTTCTCCTACATTGGGCGTGCCCGTCCTACGTGGTGCAGTCGCCTTGCGCGCGGTAAGCTGATTGATGCGTGCACTGAGCGATCCGCGTCGGCCCAGCGAAGCATTTTTCGAGTGACCGCAGTTACTCCGGACATGACGCGAAAGAGCGTTCCCGAGTTGCGTGGCTCGGCCTTGTAAACGTTGGAAATAACAGCGAAAGCTATGGTAAATTTCACTGCCAGCAGAAGTGCTCGCCGCTGCGCGCTGACTCTGGCTCGAGCCTACTTTCGTGGGTCTCGCGGGTCGATTTTGGCGAGCTCGATCTTCGTCTTGAGCTCGGCGCTCGCGTGCTCCGTTTACGAAGATCCGCACGGCGGCGCAGCTGCCCCAGTAGAAGTGGGTGGCAGCGCGAGCGCAGGTTCCGGCGCAGCAGCCGGTAGCGAAGCGTCGGGTGGCAGCGCGGGCAAGTCGAACCCCGACAACGGCGGCAGCGGCGCTCGCGACGACGGTGGCAGCAGTGGAAGCGGTGGCAGCGCGGAGCCGAAGGGTGGGGCCGGCACCGACGGCGGCGGCGCTGGCGGTGGTGGGGCTGGTGGCGCGGCCGGTACGGCCGGCACTGCGAATGGTGGTACTGCGGGCGGCTCGGCCGGCGGCGGCGGCCAAGCAGGTCAGGAAAACGGCGTAGTCACGCTGATCGACGACATGGAGGACGACAACGCCCAGATCACGCAGACCGACGGGCGCGACGGGTATTGGTACGTCGGCAACGACGGCACCGTGGGTGGCACCCAAGAGCCGGTTGCCACGGCGTTCGCGATGAGCGCCCTCACCAGCGGTGAGCGAACGGGCAGCGGTTTCGCCGCGCGCATGAAGGTCGCGGGTTACAGCGGCTGGGGCAGCGTGATTGGCTTCAACCTGATCGAGATTTTGGGAGCCGTGAAGCCCTACGACGCTTCCAGCTATTGCGGCGTGCGCTACTGGGCCAAGGCAGCCGCGACGACCGCGCTGCGCGTTCGCTTCCCGGACGGCGACACCCATCCCGCCGGCAACGTGTGCGTGGACGGCGGCGCCAGCAACGGCTGCTACGACCATTTCGGCAAGAACGCGACGTTTACGACGACTTGGACCAAGTTCGACGTGCTGTTCAGCGAGCTGGATCAGGCCGGCACTGGCTACCATCCAGCCGACAAAAAGCTCAAGCCAAGTCAGCTCTTCGCTATCGAATGGGCGCTGCCGGGCGCTAACAAAGCTTACGAAATTTGGGTCGACGACGTGTCGTTTCTGCCGTGCCAGTGACGCTCGTGGTCGCGTAACGCAAAGCGCTCAGCCGCCTTCACCCGTTTGGAGGCGCCAGAGCGCGGCGTACTGCCCGCCGCGCTCGAGCAGCTCGTCGTGCGTTCCGGACTCGACGATGCGACCGCTGTCGAGCACGTGGATGCAGTCGGCGCGGCGCACCGTGGAGAGCCGATGCGCGATGATCAGGCTGGTGCGACCGACCACGAGGCGCTCGAGTGAGCGTTGGATCGCCGCCTCGGTTTCGTTGTCGACCGCGCTGGTGGCTTCGTCGAGCACCAAAATGCGGGGATCGCGCACGATGGCGCGGGCGAGCGCGATGCGCTGGCGCTGGCCACCCGACAGCTTTTGCCCGCGCTCACCGACCTCGGTGTCGTAGCCGTTCGGCAAAGCCGAAATGAACTCGTGCGCCTCGGCGGCGATGGCGGCTGCGACGATGCGCTCGCGCGGGACCTCACCCAGGCCGTAGGCGATGTTCTGCGCAGCCGTGGCGTCCGCCAAAAAACTGTCTTGCGCCACGTAGCCGATGGCGCGCCGCAGCGCCTGCAGCTCGAGCTCTGCGATCGGCTTTCCGTCGAGGGTGATGCGGCCTTGTGTCGGCTCGTAAAAGCGGAGCAGCAGCTTGACCAACGTGCTCTTGCCGCCACCGGTCCCGCCCACGAACGCGATGGATTGGCCAGGGCGGATGTCGAGCGAGACGTCGCTGAGCGTGGGCGTCTCGCCGTACGCAAAATGGACGTTTTCGAAGCGCAGCGCGCCCACCACGTCGGCCGTGGAGAGGGGCCTGCCGTGGTACGGGATCGTCACCGGCGTTTCGACCAGGTTCATGACGCGCTCCACCGACGCCATCGAGCGCTGGTAGAGGTCCGACATGTCGGCCAGGCGCGTCATGGGCCAGAGCAGCCGCTGCGTGAGGTAGACGAGCACTGAGTAGCTACCGACGCCGATCTCGCCGCGCAATGCGAGAAAGCCGCCGTAGAGCAGCGTGACCGTGAAGCCGGCCAAGATCGCCATGCGAATCACCGGCGTGATGGCGGCCGAAAAGCGGATCGCGAAGGCATTCGCCTCGCGGTACTCGTTCGAGCTCTCCTGGATGCGTGAGGCTTCGTAGTCCTCGGCGGCGTAGGCTTTGATGGTCGCGATGCCGAGCAAGTTGTTGTTGAGGCGCGCGTTGAGGGTGCCGGCAGCCTCACGCACCTTGGCGTAGCGCGACGCCAGACGCGCCTGGAACCAGAACGCGCCGTAAATGATCAGCGGG
>JBEHXA010000734.1:0-3671 GCA_048498935.1 Myxococcota bacterium | reverse complement strand
GCACAACTTCGAATCAAGGACGTCGACTTCGAGCGCTCCGAGATTCGCGTTCGCGACGGCAAAGGTATGAAAGACCGCGTGGTCCCCCTCCCAGCGATGCTCGTCGCTGACCTTCGCAAGCACTTGGAGGGCGTTCGTGCACAACACCGCAGCGACATCACGGCCGGCAACGGGCACGTCGCGCTCCCTACCGCGCTGGCCCGCAAGTATCCCAACGCCAGTCGAGAATGGCCCTGGCAATGGCTCTTTCCCGCAACCCGCCACCACTTCCACGCTGCCACGAACCAGCGCCGGCGCCACCACCTTCACGAGACAGTCCTCCAGCGGGCGCTCCGCCAAGCCGCGCTCGCAAGCGGCATCGCCAAGCGGATCAACGCCCACACCCTCCGCCACTCCTTCGCTACCCACCTCCTCGAAACCGGTCACGACATCCGCACCATCCAAGAGCTCCTCGGCCACCGCGACGTCGCCACCACCATGCTCTACACCCACGTCCTCAACCGCGGCGCCCTCGGCGTCCTCAGCCCCCTCGACACCCTCCCCAGCCGCCGCCTCCCCCAAAACCGCTAGACAGACCAGCCTAGCGCGCCACCACCCAACAATTTCCCGACAAAGCCGCGCCCCGTAGCCGCGCTAGACTGCAGAGCGTCCGCCCATCTAGCGCCTCGTGGCGCAGTCCAATTATAGTTGGCCAGGCAGAAAGAGAAGCTAAAGATCTGCTCCCGCAGCTCTTTCGGTTTTTTTCGGAGAGGGCAACCGGGCGCGTCCTAGTGGGGACTGACGACGAGCTTGCGCTGGGCCGCGAGAACGAGAGCTGGCCGGACGACCTCGGGCCGCGCGCTCGTTGCCACCGGAAACCTCGTCGTTTCCAACCGCGCGCGCGGGAAAGCGTGCCCGTCTCGTTGGCCTCCGGGAGCCAAGAGTCGCAGCCAAGTTGTCCAAACTCATCCAACCGGTCGCCCCGTTTCACTGGCCTCCGGGGGCCAAGGCTGCTGACCGCAACGCTTCCTCTCCGTGCCGGGCGCGCGCTCCGCTGCGCGATGGCCAACACCTTCAGCGGACCGATGCCTGTGCCGACGGTCGCCGTTCACTCGCGGCTGTGACTTTTGACAACTCGTTTCGTCTGCTGGCCAACAAGCTGTTGCAGCAGACGGCCGCGCGTACTCGCTTGCTGGACCGTCGTGCGTGCGCCCGTGGAACCTGACCACGGGCGCTTCACTCCGCACATCCTCGTGGTTTACTGATGCGGCCGCTGCTGAACAGCGGTACGTTGGGCAGGCGAAGCACTTGCATGGGGAACCTATCCTTTGGCGACAACGTTCGCGTGCATACAACGCCAGAGACGACCGAACGCGGCCTGGCAGGTCTCACGGGTCAGATCCAAGGCGTAACAACGCCGTCGGTGACCAACGTTGATGTCATTGGCGGCGTAAGCGTCCGGCGATGGACGGCTTGAGCGCGAGGTCGGAGACCGACACGCTCTTGGTCGATGGCACGGTCAAAGAAAGAGCCGGGTTTCTGGACGGCGTTGGTCGCCGAAGCGCAAGCGAGCACTGAGTCTCTGGCAGCTGTTGCGGCGAAGCACAGCGTTACAGAGGCTGCTCTCAGATATCACTTCTACAAGAGGGAGAAGCCAACAGAGGCTTCGCAGAAGTCGGTGCCGATGTTGCCGGTTCGAGTCGACGGCGACTCGCGCTTGTTCTGCGTGGAGATGGATGGCAGCCTTCGGCTGCGTTTCGCTGAGGGTTGCGACCCGGCGTACGTGGCGGCCGTGATCGCCAAGCTGCGTTGAGCTCGTGCTGGGGTTGCCGCCGAGCGTGCGGATCTACTTGGCGGTCGAGCCAGTGGATTTGCGCCGTGGCCACGATGGGCTGAGCGCGATCATTCGCGGGCAGTGGGGCGAAAACCTCTTCGCCGGCCACTTGTTCGTGTTCCTGGGGCGGCGTCGCGACCGCTGCAAGATCTTGTTCTGGGATCGCGGCGGGCTGGTGCTCTATTACAAGCGGCTCGAGCGCGGTCGCTTTCGCATGCCTCGCGTCACGAGCGACGGGCGCTCGGTCGAGATGGACGCAACCGAGCTGATGATGCTGCTCGACGGCATCGACGTTCGCTACGTGCGTCGCGCCGAGCACTGGCAGCCAGGCCAAAAAGAAACGGCCTGAGCCGCGCCGGGGATCGACATCTCAGCCGAGATGTGATCAAAGCTATTTATTGGCTCCGCCCGACGACCCCGAGCACGAGTGTGGCTGGCAAGGCTACGCGAAGAGCCTCGAGAAGAGGCTCGCCGAGATCGAGCAGAAGCTCGAGCAGCTCGCGCGGCACAAGAGCGAGAAGCTGCCGCCGCTGGAGCGCGAGCGACGACGCAATCGCGACTCGGACGAGCGTCTCGCCGAGGCCAAGCGCAAGCGCCAAGAGCGCGCGCTCGCCAAGAGCAAGCTAGTCACCGAGGCCGTCGAGCTCAGAGTCCCCGATCCGGAGCGCACGTGCCCGCACTGTCGCAACACTGAGCTGCGCAGCGTGGGCGCGGGCAAGCCGTCGACTGTGTTCGAATACATTCCCGGCTACTTTCGTCGACGCATCTTCCGGCGTGAGACGCTCTCGTGCCGTTGCGGCCAGTACATCGTCAACGCGCCAGCGCCCGAGCGCACCACCGACAAGACGCAGTATGGTCCGGGCTTCATCGCGCACCTAATCGTGAGCAAGTGCGGCGACTCCATTCCGCTGTACCGACTCGAGAAGCAGTACCGCAGGCTCGGCATTCCCATCTCGCGCAGCACCATGACCGACCTGTTTCACCGGCATGCGGAGCTGTTAGCGCCACTACCGGCGCGCATGCTCGAGCGGGTGCGCCAAAGCGAGCTCGTGCTCGGCGACGAGACCAGCATCAAGATGCTCGGTTCGACCAAGCGCGCGTACGTATGGACCTTCATTGCCGGCTCGCTCATCGCGTATCGCTTCAGCATCGACCGGAGCGGCGAGACGCCGCAGCAAGTGCTCGGAGGCACGCGGGGCACGCTCGTCGTCGATGGCTACACGGGTTACAACAAGGTCACCCAGGTTAACGGCCGGCGTCGCGCCGGCTGCCTCGCACACGCACGACGTAAGCTATTTGCCGCGATGGAAGGCGAGCCCGACGCGCAACAAGCACTCGACCTGATCCGCGACGTTTACGCGGTCGAGCACGCAGCGGAGGAGCGCGGCATCTTAGGCACGCCCGAGCACCTTGCCTTGCGCCAAGCCCAAAGCGCGCCCCTGATGGCCAAGCTCAAATCGTGGCTGGAGTCGCGCCAAGGGCTGCACCCACCGAAAAGCAAGCTCGGCATCGCCATCCGCTACGCGCTGCGCCAGTGGGCCGAGCTGACCGTCTTCCTCGACGACCCGACCGTGCCGCTCGACAATAATCAATCCGAGGCCGCCTTGAGAGTCGTCGCTCTCGGTCGCAAGAACTTCCTCTTCGTCGGCAACGAAGACGCCGGCGACAACATTGCGGGCCTCTACTCTCTCGTCGCCACCTGCGAGGCCAACGACGTCAACCCCCTGGACTACCTCCGCGACGTGCTGCTCCGCATCAGCACCCACCCGGCCGATCGCATCGACGAGCTGCTCCCTGATCGCTGGAAACCCGCAGAATCGCCCTAGCTACGCAAGGGCGTCCACGGTCGGACGCTTAC
>JBEHXA010000733.1:0-3673 GCA_048498935.1 Myxococcota bacterium | reverse complement strand
AGCCTAGGCTCGAGCTGCCCGGTCGGGTATGCTGCGCTAGCGTCGCATGGGGAAAATCGTCGGCATCGATCTCGGAACCACCAACTCTTGCGTGTCGGTGGTTGAAGGGACTGGCGCCTCCGGGCAGCCGGAGGTCAAAGTGATCGCGAACGCCGAGGGCGCTCGCACGACGCCATCGGTCGTCGCGTTCACGGCCAAAGGGGAGCGCCTGGTCGGTCAGATCGCCAAACGCCAAGCGACTACCAACGCCGAGCACACCGTCTACGCCGTCAAGCGGTTGATGGGGCAGAAGTTCGACTCGAACGTGGTGACGCGCCAGGCCGGCTCCGTCGCGTACACCATCATCAAGCACGAGAACGGCGACGCCTGGGTCAAGGCCGGCGATCGCACCATGTCCCCGCCGGAGGTTTCGGCGCTGGTGCTCACCAGCATGCGCGAAATTGCGGAGACCTACCTGGGTGAGGCAGTCACCGAGGCCGTCGTGACGGTTCCCGCCTACTTCGACGACGCCCAGCGCCAGGCCACCAAGGACGCGGGTCGCATCGCCGGGCTCGACGTCAAGCGCATCCTCAATGAGCCGACCGCCGCCGCGCTCGCCTACGGTCTCGACAAGAAGGAGCGCGAGATCATCGCGGTCTACGATCTCGGCGGCGGCACCTTCGACGTTTCGCTGCTCGAGATCGCCGCGGGCGTGTTCAACGTGCGTGCCACTGGTGGCGACACGCACTTGGGCGGTGAAGACTTCGACCGAGCCATCATCGACAAGCTGGCCGGCGAGTTCCTGGAGAAGACCAAGGTCGACCTGACCAAGGATCGCACCAGCCTGCAGCGCCTGCGCGAAGCCGCCGAGAAGGCCAAGCACGAGCTGTCCTCGTCGCTGGAAACCGACGTAAACCTTCCGTTCGTCGCGATCGGGCCGAGCGGTCCGCTGCACCTCGAGCGCACCATCAAGCGCAGCGAGCTCGAGATTTGGACGCGTGAGTTGGTCGATCGCACGGTCGCCGCGTGCAAGGCGGTGCTGGCCGACGCCAAGCTCACCCCGCAGCAGGTCAATCAGGTGGTGCTGGTCGGCGGCATGACGCGCATGCCCGCGGTGCAGAAGGCGGTGCGAGAGTTCTTCGGGCGCGATCCGAACAAGGGCGTGAACCCCGACGAGGTGGTCGCAGTCGGAGCTGCGATTCAGGGCGCGGCGTTGGCTGGGCAAATCGACCAGGTGCTGCTGCTCGACGTGACCCCGCTGTCGATCGGTGTCGAGACCGGTGGCGGCGTGTTCACCAAGCTGATCCCGCGCAACACCACCGTGCCGACGGAGAAGAGTGAAATCTTCACGACCAGCGTGGATAACCAGTCGTTCGTGCCGGTGCACGTGCTGCAGGGCGAGCGCGAAATGGCCGTGGACAACCGCAGCTTGGCGCGCTTCGAGCTCACCGGTATTCCGCCGGCACCACGCGGTGTGCCGAAGATTCAGGTGGCGTTCCGCATCGACGCGAACGGCATTTTGGCGGTCGAAGCCAAGGACATGGGCACGGGTCGCAGTCAGGCGGTCAGCGTGACTCCGACGAGCGGTCTGCAGCCCGACGAGATCGACAGGTTGGTCGTTCAGGGCGAAAAGTTCAAAGAGACCGACCAGCTGCGCCGCGATCTGGCGGAGATGCGCAATCAGGCGGAGACGCTCATCTACACCACCGAGCAAGCGCTGGAGGGCTACGCCGACTTGCTCGAGCCCGAGAAGCTCGAGCAGGTGCGCGGCGAGGTCGAGCTCTTGAGGAAGATGCTCGAGACCGGCTCCACCCTTGACTCACTGCGCGGTGCGTACGCGCAACTCGAAAACTCCACGTTCGAGATCGCCGAAGCCATGTACGCGAGTTAGTCGCGCGAAGCGCGCACTCGCTCTTTCGACTCAGGCGCTTTGCTTGGTCACTTCGCCCAACACTTCGCCCAGCGACACTTTGGCCACGCTCGGATACTGAGAGTCGGGCGTCCAGACCGAGACCGTGGTGGCGTTGCTGGGGAAGAGCGTGTCGACCCGCATCACCTTGCCGATGCGGCCGTCGGCCAGCTGCACCATGCGCCGCTCGTTCATCATCTGGTGAATGTGCCGGAGTGTTGCCATGCCCTACTTGCGCTTTCGACTGCCGCCCTCGACCAGCATAAGGCTTGTCTGAGCGTTCTGGGAATTCCTTGTTATTGCTGCGGAGCGTCAGGTCCCCCGCGCTGCTCTTCCAGACGAGTCTCGCCGCGCCACGTTTCGGGGCAGTGACACGGGAGTGAATACTGGCGCGCCACCCCGAAAAGTTGGCCAGATCCAGCCTAAATTCTAGCGTTTCGGGCACCATGTTCTCGTCTCGCGCCTCGTCGCGCTCACTCTCGCTGGTTGCGCTCATTTCTGCGGCTCTCGGCGGCTGCATGCAGCAGCACGACGCCAAAGTGCAGACGGCGTTGCTCCCCCCGCCCACCTCGGCGCCGGTGCAGCACACGACCAAGCTCTGGATCGAGCTCGGCGACGCGACCTGGGAGAACCAGTGCCGCACACCCGCCGGACAGCGCCTGATCTGCTTCGACGGCGTGCGTCGCGCTGTTTTCGGCGCCCTCGAGCGCGGTCTTTGGACCTCGTTTCCCGAGGTGGAGCTGCGTGACGGCGACAAGCTCGCGAGCGGCGACTACCTGCTCCAGCTCGACGTGACGGTCGACGCGCTGCCGCCCGACGCGGAAGGCCCGGGTTGGTCCGCGCTCGCGGCCGGCGGCTTCAAGCTCAGCCGCGACGGTAAGGTGCTACGCGAGGAGCGCCTCGGTTCCCGCTCGCGCGCCGCGTTCGCGTACGGCGGCGCGCTCGGCGTCGGCGCCGGCGAAGTAGTCGACGCCGTCGCGGTCCACGTCGCCGAAGTCCTGGGCTCAGTCGCAGAAGACCGCCCCCTCCGCGCGACCCCGCTCCCCGCGGTGGTAGCCGAAGTCATCACCCCCAAATCCGCGCCACCTCAAGCTCCGCCCGCGCCTGCGCTCCCCGAAGCCCCCGCACCCGTCGATGCCCCCGCACCCGCGGCAACCACGACGTCCAGTGCCGAACCGGTCGATGCGCCGCCCGTCACCGCTCAGCTTCCCTAACGAGCCAAGGCGTTGCGGGGGCGCCTCCCTGTGACTCTCGCAGGCACTCGCCACGAGCTATCAGGTCGGTAGCAGCCCAAGACCTGCGCTGGGCGAGACCGAATAACGCTACGTGGGCTTCTGCAGGACTCGGCTGCAGGGTGGCAGCCCTCGAGCCGATCAGTCTTCGGACGAGGCGAGGCGTTGCTCGATGGCTTCGAGATGGGCGGAGACTTGCGGGTCGCGCTGGCGTAGCGCTTCGACGCGGCGCACCGCGCTCATTACGGTGGTGTGATCGCGGTTACCGAAGGCGCGGCCGAGCTCGGGGAAGCTGCACTTCAGGCGCTGGCGGCACAGGTACATCGCGACCTGCCGCGCGAACGCCACGCTCTTGTGGCGATCCTTGCTGAGCAGCTCGGAGTTCGACAGCCGAAAGTGGCTGCACACGGCGCGCTGGATGTCCTCGACGCTCATCACGTCGGTGCGGCGCGGCGACACCGTGCTCATCTCCCCGCGCGTGAACTCTTCGTCGATGGGGCGGCCGGTGAGGGACGACTTGGCAGCCAGGCGAATCAGCGCGCCTTCGAGCTCG
>JBEHXA010000732.1:0-3679 GCA_048498935.1 Myxococcota bacterium | reverse complement strand
TGGATGCGTGTACTTATTCAACAAGGAATCGGCCGACCCCGTTTTTTCGGGGTTTGAGGGGGTCGATGCGGTGCTTGTTGGATACGTGTACGTATTCAACAAGGAATTGGCCGACTCCGTTTTTTCGGGGTTTGAGGGGGTCGATGTGGCGCTTATTGGATACGTGCGCGTAGTCAATCGGGGAGGGAGAAGGGGGGCTTCGCTGGCGGCAGAGCGGAGGGCGGAGATGAGGGCGGGGAGAGATTGGGCGAGTGAGCCCGAGGCGATCAGGGTGGCGTTGCCGACGGGATCGGGGGGCGCGTGGTCGGCGAGGACGAGGCGCTGAGGGATGCGGGCGGCCCAGCGCTCGAAGGCTGACGAAGTGGGCGTGGCGCCGAGGCAGAGCAGCACGTCGGGTCGGAGGCGCGAAGCAATGGCGGGTGAGCTGAGGAGCCAGTCGAAGAGGGGGTAGGTCTGCGACGAGCGAGGGAAGCGGAGTTGGCTCGAGGCTTCGGCGAAGATGGGAAAGCCGAGCAGGGCCGCTAGCTCGGCGATGGGGTCAGCGAGGTTGGGAGAGAAGGCGGGGATGGGGCCGAGCACGATGACGCCCGAAGCGGCTTCGGACAGCGTTCGTGCCGCTGCGAGAACGGCTTCGTTGGCCAGGACCGTCGACGGTGCGTGGTGAGCGAGCGGGGTTTCGATGAGTGAGGAGACGAGAGCCGTGAGGGCGTGCTCGGAGTCGGTTTGGGGAGGTGCGGGCTCGAGCGGTTTGCGGGCGCGCAGGTTGAGGTGGACGGGGCCCGGGAGCGGGCCGCGTGCGAGCGCGGTGGCTTGGGTGACGCTGCGCTGCAGGCCGCGGAGCGCGGTTGGGGCGGCGTCGGGGAGGCCGAGGTCGAAGAAGGCGCGGGCGTGGTCGCCGTAGAGTTTGATTTGGTCGATGGCTTGGGCGGCGCCGGCGTGCTGCACTTCGAGCGGGCGATCGGCGGTCAGCACGATGAGTGGCAGGTGGGCGAGCGAGGCTTCGACGACTGCCGGGAAGTAGTTGGCGGCGGCGGTGCCGGAGGTGCAGAGCAGCGCGCAAGGCTTGCCGGTGATGCGCGTGTGGCCCAGCGCCAAGAAGGCGGCGGAGCGCTCGTCGACGACGGGCCGCAGCGTGAGGCCTGGGGTTTGCTCGAAAACCCAGGTGAACGGAGTGGAGCGCGAGCCGGGGCTGACCCAGACGTCGCGCACGCCGGCTTCGCGCAGGGTGCACGCGAGCAGGCGTGCCCATTCGCCGATCAGGTGCGCTTCAGACGATCGGCTCGCCGACATACAGGTGGCAGACCCCGAACGTGAGCGAGAGTGAGTCGACGATGCGCAGGCCCGCTTCGGCCATGAGCGCTTCGAACTCGGCGGCGGGTGGGAAGGCGGCGATCGACTTTTGGAGGTAGCGGTACTCTTTGGCGCCCGAGAGCAGCGCACCGACCGCTGGCACCACGCTGTGCACGTGGAAGCGCGCTAGGGGGCCGAGCAGGCCGCCGCGCGGCTCCGACAGCTCTAGGATCGCGACGCGACCGCCTGCCTTGGTGACGCGAGCCATTTCGCGCAGCCCTTGCAGGCGATCGGGGACGTTGCGGATCCCGAACGCGATGCAGACGCCGTCGAAGGTGCGATCCGGGAATTTCAGGGCCTGCGCGTCGCCGACCTGGAGCGAGATACGCTCCGTGAGCCCGCCATCGACCAGCTTGCGCTGCCCGACTTCGAGCATCTTTTCCGACGGGTCGACGCCGACGAGCGTTACCTCGGGGTGCATGCCCGCGATCATGATCGCCAGGTCGCCGGTGCCGGTCGCCAGGTCGAGCACGCGCGCGCCAGGTGTGAGCTGCAGAGCGCGGACGGTTTTTTTGCGCCAGCTCTGATCGATGCCGAGCGAGATGACGCGATTGACGAGATCGTAGCGGTGCGCGATGCCGTCGAACATCGCGCCGGAGCCGTCGCGGGTGGGGGGAGAAGTGTCGGTACTGGTCATTTCGAAAGCGATCGTGTCGAGGCGTGAAGGCTCACGAAGCCTTGTCGCGCATGCTGAGGAAGGGCGTAGGGTCGACGGCTTGGCCGGAGACGAGCGCGCGCAGCAGGCCTTCGCCGAGCTGTGAAAGTGCGCGCAGGTGCTGGAGCCGCTCGCGCTTGAAAGCGAGCGCTTCGGGCTCATCGCCTTTGCCGGGCGGCAACTCGGCTTCGGCGCGACCGAGCGCGTCGGCGAACTCGCGTACCAGGGTGAGCTCGCGCTCGCGCAGCACGCGCTGGACCAGCTTGCCGATGCCGGTTTCGGCTTCGTAAAAGTCGCGCCGCTCACCGGGGCGCCAGCTCTTCTTCACGGCGCCCCATTTGACGAGCTCGCCGAGCGCCATGCTCACCGCGCCGGCGCTCATCTTGAGCTCGCTGCCGATCTCGGCGGCGCCGAGCGGCTCGGGCGAAAGATAGAGGAGGGTCCACATGCGACCCATCGGGCGCTTGAAGCCCCAAAACTCCATCAGGCGTCCGACCGTGTCGGCGACTTCGAGCTCGGCCGGAAACACGCCGCTGTCTGCGCTATCTGCCATGGGTTGGGTAGGGTCTAGTGAACACCGTTTGAGATTTCAAAAACTCGTGAAACTTTAGGCTCCCGGTCCGAAGGGGTCAAGCTTGCCGGCAAATGGCTCGCCCCCGCCGACGGGCGGTGTAGCCTGACTGGACGGCGCCGGCGTGTGGCGCCCGAGTGTGACCGGCCCGTGCGTGGTGCGGGCCCTGGGCGACGACGCGATGGCCGAGGCAGATCGCTTGAAGGTGGCTGTGGTCGGATCAGGTCCGGCCGGCTTTTACGCCGCCGATGCGCTCCTGCGCGGACCCGTTCCGGCCCAAGTCGATTTGTACGAGCGGCTGCCGGTGCCGTTCGGGCTCGTGCGTTACGGGGTGGCTCCGGATCATCAGACCATCAAGCGGGTGCAGGTGGCGTTCGAGCGCACCGCGGCGCTGCCCGGGTTTCGCTTTCTGGGCAACGTCGAGCTCGGGCGTGACGTGAGCACCGAGGAGCTGTTGAGCGGCTATCACGCCGTCTTGGTCGCGACGGGCGCGGCGCACGATCGACGCCTGGATATTCCGGGTGAAGATCTGCAGGGCAGCTACGCCGCGACCTCGCTCGTTGGCTGGTACAATGGGCACCCGGATTTCGTCGACGAGCAGTTTTCGCTCGCTGCCGAGCGCGCCGTGATCGTGGGCATGGGCAACGTGGCGCTCGACGTCGCGCGGATGTTGCTGCGCGACCGCGACGAGCTCGCAAAGACGGACATCTCGAACACCGCGCTCGAGGCGCTGCGCCAGAGCCCGGTGCGCGAGGTGGTGCTGCTCGGCAGGCGTGGACCGGCGCAGGCCGCTTTCGATCAAGGTGAGCTCGAGGCGATCGCCGATTTGCCTGGAGTTACGGTCGCGGTCGACGGAGACGTGTCGTTCGAGGACGATGCGGCGCTGTCGGCGCCGGCGCGCAAGAACCTGGCGTACTTGGCGAGCCTGCGGCTAGCAGGGCTGGCAGGGCCGAGCCCGGGCCGCGTGCTCCGGCTGTGCTTTCTAGCCTCGCCGATCGAGCTTTTGGGGCGTGAGGGGCACGTGAGTGGTGTGCGGGTGGAGACCAATCGACTGGTCGGGCTCGGGCCGCATGCTCGCGCCGAGCCGACCGGCAAGGTGTGGG
>JBEHXA010000731.1:0-3679 GCA_048498935.1 Myxococcota bacterium | reverse complement strand
CCGAAGGGCAACGCCTCCGTCGGTGGCGCAGCGGTCAGCGGCGGTAACGTCAGCAACGCCGCGCGCGTCGTTGCCGGCATGCGCGCCGGTTTCCGTGCCTGTTACCAGCGCGGTCTGGCCGAGAACCCGGATGCGGCGGGCAGCATTCGTTTGACCATCAGGGTTGGCGCCGGCGGCGAGGTCGCGGGCGTTTCCCCGGCGCCGTCCGGGAGTCTCCCGGCATCGGTCATCTCGTGCGTGGTCGCTCGCGCCCAATCGGCGCAGTTCGATCCGCCCGAGGGCGGCAGCGCGGTCATTGCGGTGCCGGTCACCTTCGTCAAGCAGTGACCCCGGCCGGTCGGCCCTTTTGAGTCGACTCTGAATCGCAGCTGGTGCGCGCGCATCGTACCAATCGGGTACGACCGCGAGCGCGCCATGCATTCGAGCAGCGACGGAAATCGAGTTCAGTTGGTGCGAACCGATTGGGCCAAAGCCCGCGGAACGTTCGTCCAGACTGCAGCGAGGCGAAGCGGCTCACACGGGCAAAAAGGCTCACGTCGAAGCCCACGAACTAGCCGAAACCAGCCGGCTTTCCGGGGCGCAGTCGCGTTGACACGCTGCGAAATAGCCTCCTATACTGCCGCTGCTCTTAAGAGGGATTGAGCGCATGCGACTCATGAACAAGCCATTGGCTACAGCCTGTTTCGCGATTGCAGTTTTGACGGGCGTTGGCGCAGCCATCGCTCAGCAAGGCGAGCCACCCGAACAGGCAAAGGGCCCGACGCAGGTGAGCGGCGGTCAGGACGTGACCCTAAGCCCGCAGGAAATGCTAGCCAAGGTGCAGAACCTGATCCCCGAGCTCGACAAGATGCGGGAGGGCGTCGCAATCCAGCTCAAGGACGCGAAGGACAAGAAGGACGTCGTCAAGTCGCTCTGTCTCGACGACAAGGTCAAGCAGATGAAGCTCGCGACCGACACGGCCAAGGATCGGGTGATCGCGCTCAACTCTGCAGCCAGTCAGAACGATCCCGATCGATCGAAGCACGAGTTCACCGTGATCCAGGTGCTCAAGGAGCGCGTGCAAGCACTGGTGTCCGAGGCTCAGCAATGCATCGGCGAAGAGACCGGCTTCGTGGGCAACGAAGAGGTCATCGTCGACGTCGATCCCGCGATCCCGGACAGCGACGACACCGACTTTCCGGAAGACAACTTGGTCAGCGAACCGCCAGTCTTCAGCAGTCCATTGATGTAGCAATTCGCAGAAGACGAAGTAGTCTGCCTCCAGCACTGCCGATTTAGTTTCCTTATCGAGTCGCGATGAATGCTCGTATCCCGCTACTAGCGGCTCTCGCCGTGAGCCTCTTCTCCTGGAAGGCCTCGGCTCAGGCCTGGGTGAACAATCGCTACTATGATGGACCGGGTGTTCGCGCGGGGAACTTCGAGCTGCATTGGAGCGCTGGCGCGGAGTTCGGTTACGACTCCAACTATTTCCGCACCGCAGGTGATGGTCGGCCGGGTGAAGAGGTCGTCGACGTCTTCTTGCTGCGCGTCACGCCCTCGCTCCGGTTGACGACGCTCGGCGAAGAGCGCCGGGGCGGTGTCGACCCCAAGGTCAAGTTCAGTGCCGGCGCTTACGTTTCGTATCACGAGGTGATCGCTGCAGACTCGGCGAACTCCGACGTCTCCGAGCAGCGCAACGCTGGCGTGGGAGCAGACGCGCGGCTCGAGATGTTCCCAAAAGGTAAGGTCGGCTTCGACGCTCTGGCGGCGTACGTGCGCACGATCGACACCGACGGCAGTTCCGATGACCTCGCTGGCGACGGCTTCAACCGCGACACCGTGCGCGGCGGTGCCGGGCTCACGTGGCGACCGGGCGGGGGCTTATTCGAGTGGCGTACCGGTTACAACGTCACCTACAACTACATCGAAGATAGCGACTTCGATTACCTGACCAATCTCCACCATCAGATCCACACCCGTGGACGTTGGAAGTTCCTGCCGCGCTCGGCGCTGCTGTTCGACGGCTCATACAATTTCGTCCGCTACGTGCAGGACAGCTCGCCGCAGAACGACGGCGACAACGTGCATGCGCGCATCGGCTTCCACGGGTTGGTGACTTATCACCTAGCGCTGCTGGGCATGTTGGGCTGGGCATCGAGCTTCTACGAGAACACTGCCTCGACGATTTCGGCGCGGCAATATGACTCGTTTACCGTCAACGCCGAGGCGCGGTGGTTCATCATGCCGCGGCCGAACCTCGAAGAAACGACGGCCGTGACGGGTCTGTCGTCGATTGCAGCTGGTTATAACCGCTCCTTCAACAACAGCTACCAAGGCTCGTTCTACCAGCGCGATCGCGTTTATGCGCAGTTCAACATGTTCTTGCTCGGCGCTCTCTACGGAGGCATCGAGCTCGGAGCGTCACGTATCGGCTACCCGGAGGTTGACGCCAACCCTGGTGCCAATGTGCTGCCGTCTCCGGCCATCACGCAGATGCGTTTCGACGGTCGGTTGTTCGCGGAGTATCGCATCACCGACATGTTCGCGACAAACGCCTCGTTCCTGTACGACAAGTTGACCAGCGACCCCACCATCGTGAACCAGGAGAACTTGGAGTACGATCGCTGGCAGGTCTTCATCGGCGCGCGCTTGTTCATGTGACGGTGCGCGATGCTTGAACATCCTCCTGGTGTGTGGAGCCGCCGGGCCGTTCTCGTTGGGCTAGGGGTCGTGATCTCGGGCTGCAGCGGCTCGAACGAGAATACCCACTTGAACCTGCCCGCGCCGACCGAGAAGTCGGTGGTTGGTCCTGGCGATGTGTTCCTCTTGGAAGTCGTCGGCGAAAAAGAGCTGCCGCGCGAATACCAGGTCGCGTCTGACGGCACCGTCGAGGTGCCTTACCTGCAGACCGTGCAGGTGGCAGGCCTGGAGCCGCAGGAAATCGCGCGTGTCATTCGCAAGCTCCTGATCGAAAAGCAGATCTTGAACGACCCGAGCGTGATCGTTCAGGTCAAGGAGTACAACAGCCGGCGGGTCACCATCATGGGGCAGGTAAACAAGCCCGGTACGTTCCCGTACACGGTTGGGCTCACGCTTATTCAGGCGATCTCGCAGGCTGGCGGCGTGACCGGCGTCGGTAACCTGGATCGTGTGAACCTGACGCGTCGCCTTGGTACCGGCTCTCGCACGGTCGTGATCTCGATCGCGACAATCATGGAAGGGCGCTCGGCTGACATCCCGCTCCAGTCGGGCGATCGCATCTTCGTGCACGAACGCATGTTCTGAAGCGCTGCAGCGTACGGCGCCGTGATGCTTCAAGGTTCTGGCGTGAATCGCGCAAAGGCCAGCACCCGATACGCTGGTACGCCGAACGCGCTGAAGGAGTTCTCGCCGTCGCTCGACCAGGGCAGGCCGGTGCCGCCGCCCGCGCCGCAGGTGAGCCAGCTCCAGCCGCTGGGCGTGTAGTGCAGGCTGCCGAGCCACTCGGCGGGCAAGTAGCTGGTGGTGCCGGCAGCGATGAGGCTCGGCAAGGCATAGGCCTCGAGCGTCAGTGCGATTCGCGGCTGCGCCAGCTCGTAGCCGACGCCGACCGCCAAGAGCGCTTGGCTTCCGATGCGGCTGCCGTAGAAGTCGGTGGCTTCGCGCAGGCGCGCACAGAGTTCGGCGCCGGCGAAGAGGCCCCCGGTGCGGGCCACGACGG
>JBEHXA010000730.1:0-3687 GCA_048498935.1 Myxococcota bacterium | reverse complement strand
AGTGGCAGGAGCTCGAGCGCGTCCTCTCGGGCGCGACCGACAATCCTCACGTGATCCTGCTCGGAGGTCATCCCGATCCCGACAGCATCGGTAGCGCGCTCGCGCACAAGCGCTTGTGCGAGCGCCTGGGGGTCTCGGCCACCATTGCGCACGTCTTGCCCATCTCGCGCGCGGAGAACCGCGCGATGGTCAAGCTGCTCAACGTGCCGATGATCAAGGTCACCGAGAGCGAGGAGCTCGAAAGCTACGGCTACCTCTCGCTCGTCGATGCCAGCCAGAGCGAGCAGGCCATCAAGGTGCCCGACAGCCTGCAGCTCCTGACGGTGGTCGATCACCATCGACCCGCAGCGATCCCGAAGGCGCCGTTCGTCGACATCCGCCACGACGTGGGCGCGACCGCGACCATCTACTCGGAGTACAGCGAGCGAGGTCTCGTGCCGTTCAGCGCGAACGGCAATGACGACGGCGTGGTCGCGACGGCGATGTTCTTCGGTATCCAGACCGACACCGACGACTTCGCGTTCGCGACGCCGGCCGACTTTCGCGCCGCCGCGTACCTCAAGCAATTCTCCGACTCGGAGACGCTCAGTCGCGTTGGCCGCCGCACCCTGACGGCGGAGGCCATGGAAGCCGTGGGTTCGGCGCTCCGTGACCTCGAGGTCGTGCGCGATTTCGCGATCGCGGGCGTGGGGCGCGTTTCCGCGATCAATCGCGACGCCATCCCGATGGCAGCCGACTACATCCTGCGCCGCGAGGACATCGACACCGTGGTCGTGTTCGGCATCGTGGAGGACCGCATCGACGGCAGCCTCCGCACCCGTCGGGCCTCGGTCGACCCGGCCGCGTTCATGCAGAACGCGTTCGGCGAAGACGGGCAGGGGCGACCTTACGGTGGTGGTCGCGCCGACATGGGCGGCTTCCGCGTGCCGCTCGGCTTGCTCGGCGAGAGCGAAGACGAAGAGACGCTTTGGGCGCTCGTCAAAGACGTGGTGCGCCAGCGCGTGGCCCGCGTGGTGCCCGACCTCGATCGCACCGACAAGCGCAAAGGCGACTGAACGCTCTCCGTCGCGAGGCTAGCCTTGGCTCAGCGCGTGGAGCGCTTGGGAGGCTCGGCGGCTTGCTCGTCTTCTAGCTCGAGCTCCTCGGCGTCGACATCGATCGACACTCGTTGACGCGGCGCGCTGCTCTGAAGCTCGTCCGGCGTGGTGCCGCCCAGGAATTGGTAGCGGACGTGCTCGCTCGCGCGGGTGAGGCCGCGTTGGCCTGCGCGTCCGATCTCGATCATGCGCTGGCTGCGCTCGGCCATGCGCCGCCCCGCGACCACCGTCAGCACCGAGAAGAGCGTCGGCAACAGCACCTGAAACAGCGCAAACGTGGCCACCGAGGCCACTCGCAGCGCCAGCAAGATGAACAGGCCAAGCGCGATGCCGGGCGGAACTGGACGCCCGGGGCGATGCCAATGACCCGAGGTACGGCGCGCGTGGCGCTCCGCGCGCCGGGCATCGCGACGGGCCGCTTTGCGCTCACGCTTCAGCTCGCGCTTCATTTCGCGCAGGGTTTCGCGCCGCACGTGCTCGCGGACCTGCTCGGCGCCTTGCCAAAATCCTTCGGCTTCGAGACGCGCGCGGCGCTCTTGCTTGGCCGCTTGGGCCCACCCGGGGTCGCTCGGAGCCCTTGAGCTGCGAGCGCGCGCGGCGGGCTCGGCTCCGAGCCCGTGCCGCCCGAGCGCGGCGACTACGGAGGTTTCGCGGCGATCGGGATCGGGCTCGAGCATCGCGCGCAGGGCTGCGACGAGGCGGCGATCGGCGTGGGCCCCGAGCGCGGCCTCGACGTCGATGCTCAGGCCTTTGTGCGGAAGATCTTCGGGCTCGCTGCCGGTGAGCAGGCTGAGCGCCGTCGCGGCCGTCGCGTAGACGTCGCTGCCCGGCCCGGCGCGACCCTGGAATTGCTCCGGAGCCATGAAGCCGAAGGTGCCGACGACGGTGCTGCCGCCCTCCGGCTTCAGGCGGTCGCGCACCGACCCGAAATCGACCAAGCAATAGGAGCCGTCGGGCCGCAGGATGACGTTACCGGGCTTGATGTCCCGGTGAACGATGGGCGGTGCGTGCCCATGCAGGTAACGAAGGCATTCGCCCGTCTCCTTCAAGAAGCGCAGCACCTGTGCCTGATCGAGGGCAGCGCCACGCTTGCGGCGGGCTGCCAGCGTTTCGCCTTCGACCTTTTCCATCACCAGGTAGAGGGCTCCGCGTTCTTCGAAGTGCTCGATGTAGCGCGGCAGGCTCGGGTGACTGAGTGAGGCCAGCACCGTGGCTTCACGCTCGGCGAGCTCCACGTCCTTCCACGACTTGGCGCCCCGAATCGTGAAGCGCTTGACCGCGACCAGCCGCCCTTCGCGTTTGTCGACGGCCTCGAGCGTCTCGCCCTGGGAGCCCGAGCCCAGCACGCCGACCACGCCGTAGCGGCCGTCGCGCAGGAGCTCGGTTGCGGACTCGCCCGAGGTGTCGCGAGGTGCGTCCGCCGTGTCGGCAGGCGCGATGGGCTTTTCGGGGCCGGGGGTCGTCACGACCCAGCCCCTAGTGCGTCAACCGGTGTTCCGCATGCCCTGCGCAATGCCGTTCAGCGTGGTCCCCAGAGCCTGATCCAGCAAGGGGCGATCGGGATGATCCTCGGGCAGGTGACGTTTCTTCTTGAGCAGGCTCACCTGAAGGAGGGTCAGCGGGTCCACGTACGGGTTGCGAAGTCCAAGAGACCCTTGGAGAAACCGGTGATCGGCGAGCAGATCGCGACCGCGGATGGTGTTCAGGCAGCGGACCGTGCGCAAAAAGTCGCGCTCGATTTCGCCGGTGACCTGTTGATTGCCGCCCAGCTCGCGCACGTACAGCTTCGCGATGTCGAGGTCGGCCTTGGCGCAGACCATCTCGAGCTTGTCGAGCAGGTCGCCGAAGAAGGGCCAGCTGCGAGCCATGTCCTTGAGGAGCTGCTCGCCGCCGGGCTCCTGCATCATGGTTTCGAGCGCGGCGCCGGCGCCGAGCCAGGCCGAGACCATCAGGCGCATCTGCGTCCAGCCGAAGTTCCACGGGATGGCGCGGATGCCCGCCATGGTGCCGGCCCCACGCTCGCGGTACGCGGGGCGTGAGCCGAAGTGCACGTGTGTCAGCTCACGCACCGGCGTTGCGGTTAGGAACAGCTCGAACACCGACGTCTGCTCGTGCACCAAGCGACGGAAGGCGATGCGCGACTGCTCGCTCAGTTGCTCCATCGCAGCGCGAAAGCGCTCTTCGGTTCCGCTGGGTAGGCCCTCTCGCCAGTCCGAAAAGTGAGCCATGATGGTGCCGGTCAGCATCACCTCCAAGCTGCGCTCGGCGATCGAGGGCAGGCCGAACTTTTGCGAGATGATCTCGCCCTGTTCGGTGATCTTGATCTTGCCCGAGAGCGTGTGCGGCGGCAGCGCCGTGAGCGCGCGGTACACCGGAGAACCACCGCCGCGGCCGACGGTGCCGCCTCGGCCGTGGAACAAACTGAGCGAAACACCGTGCTCGCGCCCGACGCTCGCCAGGAGCTCCTGCGATCGGTAAAGCTCCCACGACGCTGCGACCACACCGACGTCCTTGGCAGAGTCGGAGTAGCCGAGCATGATCTCCTGGTGCATGCCGCGGGCTTTGAGCTGCCGCGCATACACCGGGTCGG
>JBEHXA010000729.1:0-3710 GCA_048498935.1 Myxococcota bacterium | reverse complement strand
CAGGCCGGAGACCATCGGCGGGATTCCGCCGGAGGAGCCGGCGCATTCTGCAGGAAAACGGCGGCGTGCCCGTGGTCGTGCGTTCGGACGAGGGCGTGCTCGGGGTGCTCGGTCTGGAGGACATTTCGCGCATCGCTTCGGTCACCGACCAGCTCGCGCGCGGCGGTGTGCGACGACCCGTCGCGCCGCAGCCGGAAAAGTGCTCGAATGAGCAAGGGTGAGCCTCGAGAACCAGCCCAAAGCGCTGCGAGTACTGTTCTTTGCGGAGACGTGGGAGCGCTTCAGCTTCTACGGGATGCGCGCCCTGCTCGTCTTGTACATGACGAAGCATTTCGGGTTCGGCGATTCACGCGCCTACGCCGTTTACGGTAGCTACACCGCGCTCGTCTACACCACGCCGCTCATCGGCGGCTTACTTGCGGATCGCTTGCTCGGTGGTCGCAAGGCGGTGGTGTTCGGTGGGCTCTTGATGTCGCTCGGCCATTTCGCGATGGCGTTCGATCCACTGTTCTATCTGGCGCTGGCGCTGCTCATCTGTGGCAACGGCTTCTTCAAGCCGAACATTTCGGCCATCGTCGGCCGCGTGTATCACGAGAAGGACGCCAAGCGCGATCGTGCGTTTGCCATCTTCTACATGGGCATCAACTTGGGCGCCGGCGCGTCGATGATTTGCGGCATTCTGGGTGAGAGCTACGGCTGGCACTTGGGCTTCGGTTTGGCCGGCGTCGGCATGCTCGTGGGCTTGGGCGTTTTCTTGTGGGGCCAGCGCTTCGTTGGTCAGGCTGCGGATCCGCCCGATCCGGTGAAGCTGAAGCAACCGTTTTTCCTGGGTTTGAGCCGCGAAATCTGGATCTACCTCGCGACCGTCGCCGCGGTGGGCGCGTCGTGGGCGCTCGTGCAAGCCGGAGACGTGCTGGGCAAGCTGCTGCTCGTGGTCGGGATCGCGACCGTGATCGGGCTCTTCGTTTACCTGCTGCGCTACGCCCACGCGGACGAGAGGAACCCGATGTTCGTGGCCATCGTGCTCACGCTCTTCTCGTCCGTGTTTTGGGCATTCTTCGAGCAGGCCGGGAGCTCGATCAGCCTGTTCACGGACCGCAACGTGGATCGCGTCGTATTCGGCGCGACCATCAACGCTTCGGTGTTCCAGTCGGTCAACCCTGCTTTCGTGCTGTTGTTCTCGCCGTGCTTCATCTGGCTTTGGCGCAAGCTCGGGCCACGCGAGCCCAGCACGCCGCTGAAGTTCGGGATCGGTACCCTGCTGCTCGGCCTGGGGTTTGGCGCGCTGTGGCTAGGCGCCGACGGTTCGCGCGCGACCGGCATGGTGCCGCTGGTCTGGCTCCTGCTGGGCTACATGCTGCACACCGCCGGAGAGCTGTGCGTCTCGCCGGTCGGCCTCTCCATGATCACCAAGCTGTCGCCGGGCCGCGTGGTCGGGGTGATGATGGGGGCGTGGTTCTTGGCCAGCGCCTGGGCCCAATACTGGGCCTCGCTCATTGCTCAACTCACCGGGGTAAAAGGCGCGGAAGATGCTGCCGGCGCTGTAGCGGCGACCGACACGGTCATGGTGTACGGGTCGGTTTTCGGCGGAATCGCCGTGACCGCCTTGGTCGTGGGGGTGCTGATGTGCGCTGTGTCGCCTTTGCTCGCGCGGCGCATGGGCGGCGTGCGCTAGCGCAAATACCGGTTTGATCCCGCGAGGGTCCCGTTCAGAATGCTCGTCACGGTTGGGCGCCGCCCGCCGTCATTCAGGGAATAGCAGCATCATGGCGGACATGTCTCCCAACCTGCCGCGAGCCGAACAGAACGACGCGGCGGAGGTGGCGCTGGCGCTCGAGACGGCGCGCGCGCTGTGGTCGCAAGGTCACGGGCTCGAGTCAGTGCGCTGGATTCAGCGAGCCGCCGAGAACGCCGAGTCGTCGGGCGACGACCTTCGCGCGGTGTCGCTTGCGCGCGCTGCGGCCGACCTTCGCGCGGAGGTCGGGGTGAAGGCCGAGCCCGTCGGCGCACTCAATGAAGCCGCCGCCCTCACGCCGTACGACGACTTCAGCGAGAAAACGATCGTCGATTCGCCGGCTACTGCAGTGGTGCGCCACTCGCTGCAGAGCAGCGTCCAGATCGGTGAGCTCGTGCCGACGCCGGAAAGCTCTCAGGTCGTCGCGAGCCCGGTGCCGCTCATTGCGGTTCCGGCGCCGGCGGCTGCGCGCCCGATTGCCGAGCATCAAGCGCTCCGGGTGGCGGTGCTTCGCCAAGACGGCGCCGAGCGCGAGCTCACGCTGCGCGTGCTCGCCGACAACGAGCTCGCGCCGGCTGGTAGCACTGAAGCGCTGCTCGTGTCGCTCGATCCGCAGCGCAAGTTGCTCGGCTAGCGTCGTCGTCGGCCGAAGGTGCGCGCGCTCAGCGAGCTTGTTTCAGTCGAGTGACGGTGGCGGCGCCCAGGGTCGCGGGCTCCCGCGGCATTCGACTGATGTCGAACGAGCTCGCGCTCAGGGCTTCGCGTGCGTCGATGCGATCGCCGCAGTCCAGCCCGGCGCTTCGCGCGGCCCAGGCGACGATGGCGCGCGGATCTGTGCCGCCGCTGCGCAGCTCGGCCAGGCTCAGGTCGTCGTGACGTTTGGCGAGGCGGCGCCCCGTTTCGTCGACCACGAGCGGCAAGTGCAAGTAGTGGACGCTCGGCAAGCCCAGCGCGCTCTGCAGTAGCTGCTGGCGCGCGGCGCTCGGCAGCAGGTCGTCGCCCCGCACGACCTCGGTGACTCCTTGGCGAGCGTCGTCGACCACTACCGCCAGTTGATAGGCCGGCGCGCCGTCGCGCTTGGCGATCAGAAAATCGCCGACGCTGGCTTGCACGTCGAAGCATTGCTGGCCCAGCAGCAAATCGTTCACGAGCTGCTGCCCCTCCGGCACCCAAAGCCTGAGCCCTGCCTTGCGACCCGTCTCGGCTTCTGCGCTCGCCAGCGAACTGAAGCGCCCGCGACAAGTGCCTGGGTATCGCGATTCGGCGTCGCCCTGTTGCGGAGCGCTTTGCGCGGTCCGCACATCGCCGCGCGAGCACACGCAGGCGTAGGCGAGCCCGTCGCGCTCGAGCTGTCGCGCGGCCGCAGCGATCTCGTTCAAGCCGCTCGACTGCACGTAGGCCGAACCATCCCAATCCAGTCCCAACCAGGCCAGGTCTCGCAGCGCGGCCTCGGCAAACTCGGTCGTTGCCCGCGGGCCGTCCAGGTCCTCGAGGCGCATCAGGAGGCGCGCACCGCTGCTACGTGCGCGCCACCAGGCCAAAAAGAACGTGCGCGCGTGACCTAGGTGAAGCAGCCCGGTGGGGCTCGGTGCCAGGCGACCAACGATCACGACCGCGCGAGCTTAGTGTGCGCAGGCGCAGCTGGCGACTCGACGCGCGGCATCCTCGCGGATTTGGCGGGCGCGTGCGCAACGCTCACCGCTCACGCTGTCCAGGCGACAGACCGCGGCGCTGGCGCGCTCGAGCGACGAGAAGGCCTTACACGCCGTTTCGCAGCTATTCGCCTCCTTGGCAGGAGCTTCGGCTTCGTCGGCTGCTGCTGCTTTCTTCTCGGCGCGCTGAGTTCGCGCGGGGGGGGGAGCCGGCATGGGGGGAGCGGCTGCCGGTGCCGGCGCAGCAGCGCCGGATGCGGCACTTTCGGCAGGCTCGGCGAGCGCCAAGCGATCGAGGTCGGCGCGGGCCTTCCCGAGCAGCT
>JBEHXA010000728.1:0-3718 GCA_048498935.1 Myxococcota bacterium | reverse complement strand
GTGCTCGCGGCGGCCAGCGTGAGGGCCGTTTGCAGATCTTTGCCGACTGCGACCAGCTCGGGCAGGCGACTGTCGCCCGGGTTCGCGGAATGCCAGGTGCGATAGAGCAGCCGCGCGATGCCGATCAGGTCACGGACCGTTTGAGCGGGAAAGGAGCGCGGCACCAGACCAAGTCGCACCCGCGCGACCGCGGCGTCAAGGGTGACGGTTGACCGCCCTGGGGGAACGCGGTGAGGTTGAAGGCGCTTGTCCTGGTTGATCGTCGTCGGCGCGCTGGTGGCAGTGGCAATGGCAGTGCACCTGTACGAGCAGCGTAGGTCAAAGAGGGTGATCGCTGAGCGACGCGCAGCTCGCGAGCGGGCCGAGGACGGGCTGCGCTGGTTTCAGCTTTCGCGTGAAGTGCGCGAGAGCTGGCGCGCTGATTTCGAGACCATGACCCTGGATATCGAGCGCACGGGCGCGGCTCCGTTCAGCGAAGCGCCGCTCGCATTTCGGCTGGTTCGGGCGGACGACGGCTCCTGGGTCGCGGCGCCACGCGAGGGAGAGGCTGCGACCGAGGTCGCGCTACGCGGGCCGATTGCCGAAAAGCTCGAGGCTCAATACCAGCGCTTCCAGCGCAGGGTTGCGAAGCCGGGGGCTGGAAAGTAGCTTCCTAGTATGAGGCGTGGCGTAGCCTGGGCGAGTCTCGGAGCCGGCCTGCTCCTGGCGTGGAGCTCGGTCGCGGAGGCGCAGTGCAGCAAGGACACCGACTGCAAGGGCGATCGGGTGTGCGAGGGCGGTAAATGCGTTTCGCCAGCGCCAGCGTCGCCGGTAACGCCAGTAGCTCCCGCAGCAGCCGCAGCTGAGCCTGTCGCGCCGCAGCCGGTTGCGCCCGCAGCCGACGGAGCTGCTCCGGCGCCTGCAGCCGAGCCTGCGCCCGCCACGGCACCCGCTGCAGTCGCGGCGCCTGCTCCCGCGCCCGTCGTGCTCAGCCAGCCCGCGTCGTCACCGAATGAACTGCCACCACCCGCGCCTGCTCCTGCCAAGAATCCCCGGCGTGGCGCGCTGATCACGGGCATCGTGCTCACTTCGATCGCGCCGCTCGCGTTTTTGGGCGCGCTCTCGGCCCATAACTCGCAAGACGAGTGTGATCGCGAGCTCGAGCAGCGTTACCCCAATCACATCGTGCCCAGCTGGGATAGCGAGTCTGTCGACCGCTGCGACGAGTACACGACCACGATGTGGGTGCTGGGCGTGGGCGGCGGTGTGCTCATGGCGGTCGGCGTGCCGCTGATCATTTACGGCACCACCAAACCGACTCCATCTCCGCAAGCCCGCCTGCTGCCCTGGGCTTCTCCAACGGGTGGCGGTTTGAAGGTCCGACTCGAGCTGTAGAGCTCGAACGCTCCCAACCAACACCAGAAAACGCCTGGAAACCCAGCCTGCGGTATCGAAAACCCCATGGATCAATTGCCCAGCAGCCTGACCTTCCACCTGCCGGATTGGATCCACACCGAGTGCGATCTGCAAACACCGCGGCTAACGGACGAGGCCAAGATGGACCTTGCGATCGAGCTGTCGCGCCGCAACGTCGAGCACGGGGGCGGGCCGTTCGGTGCCGTGATCTACGAACAGAGCACGGGCGTGGTGATTGCGCCGGGCATGAACCTGGTGATGCCCCAAGCTTCTTCGCTTTTACACGCCGAAATAGTGGCGATCTTGTTCGCGCAGGCGCGGCTGAAAACGTTCACGTTGGCGTCGCACCCCTGCGAGCTGTTTGCGAGCACCGAGCCGTGCGTGCAATGCCTGGGCGCGACGCATTGGTCGGGCGTGTCGAGGCTGGTGTGCGGCGCGACCGTGAAAATGGCCGAAGCTGCGGGCTTCGACGAAGGCGAGCGCTCGCCCGCGTGGAAGGAGCACCTGGCAGTGCGGGGCGTTCCGGTGGTGGTGAAGATGAGAGCGGAGGCTGCCGGTCAGGTGCTGAGCGACTACGCGGCCAACGGCGGCTTTCGTTACAACGCGCGCACACCGGCGCTCGGGTAGCTCACTAAGACGAGGGGGGCGGCGGCGGCATCGAGTGGAAGCGCGGCTCGCAGATCGCGGCCAGCGTCTCAGCGAGCCGCTGCTGCGCGACGGTCGCGTTGGGGCGCGAGTGCTGGTGCACGTAGCGCGCGATGTCGCCGAGCGACAAAAGGCCGACGAGCATGCCGCTGTCGTCGAGCACCGGTAAGCGCCGTACCTGGCTTTGGCGCATGATTTCTTCGGCGTGAGCCAGCTCGTCGTCGGGCGAGCAGCTGCGGAGCCCGTGCGACATCGCGCTCTCTACGGTGCATTCGGCCAGGTGCTTCCACTGCATGAACGCGGCCATCGAGATGTCGCGATCGGTGATCACCGCGATCGCTTTGCGACCCGGGCCGCACACCGGCAGGCAACCGACGTCTTTTTCCCACATCAGCTGGGCCGCGCGAGCCAGCGTGTCCTCCGGCGCGCAGATGTGGACGCGCGTGCGCATGGCGTCGTGCACAGGGGCGCGCGAGGGGCCGCTCTCGGGCAAGTGGCGCAGCATGAAATCGCGGAACACCCGCGCCACCGAGACGGTCACGTCGCTGGCTGTTTCTCGGACGCTGGAGCCTTGCTGCTCGAGCGAGCGCTCGAGCTCGACCAGGCGCTCTTCGAGCCCTTCCCACTGACGCTGTGCTTCTTTGCTGGCGAGGTGCAGGCGAACCCGCAGCTCGTCGCGCAGGGTCTGAAACTCCGAGCCATCGAGCTCGGGCGATGATGCCGGGCGGCGACTGGGTCGTGACATGCTCGCTCATCCTTTCCGCAACGCGAGCGCCTGGCAACGTGCGCTCACGCCGGAGCGGAATTCGCGGTGCTCGCGCTTTCGTGACGAACGCGTTCAGCGCTCAGCCAGGATGCGCGAATTTGCTTGCATCACGGCGGCGAGGGCGATCAGTTCCCGCTCACCCAGTCGAGCACTTCGCCGAGCTGAGCTTCGGCGCTGGTGCCGAAGTAGCCGTGGTAGGCGCACTCGAGGGTGAAAAAGCGACACGCGATGCCAGCGCCTTTGAGTGCGTCCGCACCAGCGCGCATATTTTCGGTGGTCTCGAGCTCGCCACCGAGGATGGCGACGCGCTCGGCGTGTCCGAGCTTGCGTGGCGACGCCTTCATGGGCGGCCCGCCCAGCACGACGCGCGGAAATAGTTTGGGGTACTGCCAGGCCAGCTTTTCCGCGCGATCAGCGCCCTGGGAGTAACCGAACAACAGCGCGCCTTCGAGCTGTAGCTGCACCTGCTGGCTCACGCTGACGCGCTCGAGCGCCGCGCGCAAACGACGCACGATGGTGGAGGGATCGTCCCGCCATTTGAAGCGCCCGTTGCTGCACGGCGTGTCACCGCGGAGCGCGATGAGAGTGCCATGGGAGCGCGCGGCGCCGCGAAAGTAGTCGGCGGCTGCGAGATCGCCGCACATGCCATGCAAGTACACGATGACGCGCGGATCCGCGGCGTCGCCGGGCAGCACGTACACGGGGCGATCGCCGGGCACTTCGATATCTTGGCCGAGCGGAGTATGGGGCGGAGCGGGCGGTACGGCGCCGTCGGGACCGAGTGGCGGCACGCTCCAGCAGCGTCCAACCTCGGGGTTCGGGGCGTCGCCGGCGGACGGCACTGCAATCGGGCTGGCGGCAGTGGCGCCCTCGGTGGGCGCAGACGCTTCGGGGATCGCCCCGGCTTCGGCA
>JBEHXA010000727.1:0-3721 GCA_048498935.1 Myxococcota bacterium | reverse complement strand
CGCGGGCGCTGGGGCCGGCGGCGCGCCCTGAGCCGTAGTCGGCAACGGCCCTGAACAGCGCTGTCGGGTCTTGCCCCGTCCGCGGTCCGACTTAGGTTGGCCGGCATGCGGATGGACCGACTCACCACCAAGAGCCAAGAAAGCCTGCGCGCTGCCGTGGACGCGGCAACGCGCCGCGGGAACCCGGAAATCATCCCGGAGCACCTCCTGGTGGCGGTGCTGGAGCAGGACGAAAGCGTCGCCGCGGCGCTCGTCGAGCGCGCCGGAGCCGATCCGAAGGCGCTGGTCCGCAGCCTCGCTGAACGGGTGGAAAAGCTGCCCAAGGTGTCGGGCGGGCAGGAGCCCGGCTTCGGCAGGCGCACCGTCCCGTTTTTGAACGCGGCCGAAGACGAAGCGAAGAAGCTGAAGGACGACTTCGTTTCGGTCGAGCACTTCTTGCTGGCGGGTCGATCGGACAAGGACGTGCAGGCTGTTTTCGATCGCCACGGCCTCTCGCACGAAAAGCTGATGCACGCGCTCGCCGAGATCCGCGGCAGCCAGCGCGTCACGGATCAAAATCCCGAGGGCAAGTTCCAAGCGCTCGAGAAGTACACGCGCGATCTCACCGCGCTCGCCAAGCGCGGCAAAATCGATCCGGTGATCGGCCGCGACGAAGAGATTCGGCGCGTGATGCAGGTGCTGGCGCGGCGCACGAAGAACAACCCGGTGCTGATCGGCGAACCCGGCGTCGGCAAGACGGCCATCGCCGAGGGCATCGCGCGGCGCATCGCGAACGGTGACGTCCCCGAGTCTTTGAAGGACAAGCGCATCCTGGCGCTGGACTTGCCGGCCATGGTCGCCGGCTCGAAATTCCGGGGCGAATTCGAAGATCGCCTCAAAGCGGTGCTGAAAGAGGTCGAAGCGGCCGCCGGCGGCGTGATCCTGTTCATCGACGAGCTACACACGCTGGTGGGTGCAGGCGCGGCCGAGGGCGCCATGGACGCGGCCAACATGCTCAAGCCGGCACTGGCGCGCGGCGAACTACGCGCCATCGGCGCGACCACGCTCGACGAGTACCGCAAGCACATCGAAAAGGACGCGGCGCTCGAACGGCGCTTCCAGCCAGTGCTGGTGGATCAGCCTTCGGTGGCGGACACCATCGCGATCTTGCGCGGGCTCAAGGAGCGCTACGAGGTGCACCACGGCATCCACATCAAGGACAGCGCGCTCGTCGCCGCCGCGGTGCTCAGCAATCGCTACATCACCGAGCGCTTTTTGCCCGACAAGGCCATCGACTTGGTCGACGAAGCGGCCAGCAAGATCAAAATGGAGATCGACAGCTTGCCGCTGCCGATCGACCAGATCGAGCGCAAGCTCTTGCAGCTGCAAATCGAGCAGCAAGCGCTGGCCAAGGAGCGCGACAAGGGCAGCAAATCGCGCTTGGACGAGCTTTCCCGCGAAGTGGCGGAGCTCGCGGAGGAGCGCGATCGCATGCGCGCGCAGTGGCTGCGCGAAAAGGACTTCATCGAGCAGCTGCGTGACGAGCAGCGCGAGCTCGAAGAGCTGCGCCAGGCCGAAGAGCAAGCGCGGCGTGGCGGCGATTTGGGCAGGGCGGCCGAGATCCAATACGGCCGCATCCCGGAGCTCGAGCGCCGGCTCGAGCAGCATCGCTCCGAGCTGAATCAGCTGCAGGACAAGGGCGGCAGCTATCTGAAGGAAGAGGTAGGCGACGAAGACATCGCGGCCATCGTCTCGAAGTGGACGGGCGTGCCGGTGTCGAAAATGCTCGAAGGCGAGATGCAGAAGCTGATCGCGATGGAGCAAAACCTGGAGCGGCGCGTGGTCGGCCAGGGCACGGCGCTGTCGGCGGTGGCGAACGCGGTCAGGCGCTCACGCGCCGGCCTCGGCGACGAAAAGCGTCCGATTGGCTCGTTCCTCTTTTTGGGACCGACGGGTGTCGGCAAGACCGAGACGGCGCGCGCGCTGGCGGAGTTCTTGTTCGACGACGAGCGCGCCATGCTGCGCATCGACATGAGCGAGTACATGGAAAAGCACGCAGTTTCGCGGCTGATCGGCGCGCCGCCCGGCTACGTCGGCTACGACGAGGGCGGCCAGCTGACGGAGCCGGTGCGCCGTCGCCCCTATAGCGTCGTCTTGTTCGACGAGATCGAGAAGGCGCATCCGGATGTGTTCAACGTGCTGCTGCAAGTGCTCGACGACGGTCGCCTGACCGACGGTCAGGGTCGCACCGTGGATTTCAAGAACACGGTCGTGATCCTCACCAGCAACATCGGCAGCGCCGAGCTCGCGGCCGTCGAAGAGCGCCGGGATCTCGACGCGCAGGGCCGCCAAGATGCTTCGCGCGAGGTCGCGATGGAGGCGCTGCGCCGCTCGTTCCGTCCCGAGTTCATCAACCGCCTGGACGAAATCGTCGTGTACCATCGACTGGGGCGCGACCAGATCCGTCGCATCGTGGATATTCAGCTGGAGCGGCTGCGCGCTCGTCTCGGCCAGCGCGAGCTCTCGCTGTCGATCAGCGAGGAAGCGAAGGATTTGCTCGGCGAGCTCGGTTGGGATCCTCAATTCGGAGCGCGGCCGCTCGGGCGCGCGATCCGCAAACACCTCGAAGACGAGCTGGCCAAACGCGTGCTGTCCGGAGAGCTTTCGCCTGGCGACACCATTTTCGTGGATCGGAGTAGCGCAGGGCTGACCTTTGCGCGGATTGCGCCTGGCGAAGCCGTCCCCGAGACAAGTACAAAAAGCCCGCTCTCGTCTCTGAACTAGGGCCCGTTCGGCGGTGTAGGTTCAGAACAAGAGATTGTTACTAGGCGGGCGTCCTACTAGCCTGCTCATCGGTGGGCGCAGGACCGAAGAGCCTGCAAACCGATGGCAGAGTCACCCGTTTCCTCCGGTCGCGACCCGCACGAAAGCAGCACGTGGCTGAGGCGCGCGCTCTCGGCCGGAAGACTCGGAACCTGGTCCTGGGACGTGCTCGCCAACGAGGTCACCTGGTCACGAGACGTGGCGGGGATCTTCGGCGTGGAGCGCTTCGGCGGCACCATGGAAGCGTGGATGGCCCTGGTGCACGCGCAAGATCGCGAGTTCGCCAAGGCGGCGCTGGACCGAGCGCTGCGCGATCGCAGCACTGACGAGTTTCACATCGAGCACCGGGCGCTGCTGCCCGACGGCAGGCTGGTCTGGGTGGAGGGTCGTGGGCAGGTTCAGCGCGACCCGGACGGCAAGGCGCTCTTGGTTTTGGGCGTGGTGCAGGACATCACGCGCCGCAAGGAGCTCGAGCACCAGCTAGCCCAATCCCAACGGCTGGAGACGGTGGGTCGCCTGGCGGGCGGCGTGGCGCACGATTTCAACAATCTACTGACCGCGATCATCGGCGCGATCAGCCTGGCCAAGAGCAGCGCCGGCGACGCAGCTCAGGCGGATCTCCAAACGGCGCTCGACGCGGCCGAGCGCGCGAGCGGTTTGACGCAGCGGCTCTTGGCCTTCTCGAAGCAGCGCGCGAGCGACGTGCGCCTGCTGGAGCTGAACGAGGTCGTCGAGAATTCGCAAAAGATGCTGTCGCGCGTGCTGCGCGACGACATCCGTTTGAAGGTAGCGCTCACGCCGCAGCGCATGGCAGTGCGCGCCGATTTGGCTCAGCTCGAGCAAGTGCTCGTGAACCTGGTGATCAACGCCGCCGAGGCGATGGTGAACGGCGGCACCGTCGAGGTGTCGACGCGCGCGG
>JBEHXA010000726.1:0-3723 GCA_048498935.1 Myxococcota bacterium | reverse complement strand
CCGAGTTCGGCGCGCGTCAGCAAGAGCGCCAAGATCTGCACCGTCTTGCCCAGACCCATGTCATCGGCCAGGCACGCGCCCAAGCCCAGCTCGGCCAACCGGCACAGCCAGACGAAACCTTCCAGCTGGTACGGGCGGAGCTCGGCGCGCAGCGAGGCCGGCACGTCGAAGGCCTTGGTCGAAAGGTCGCGCACGCGCGCGAGCCAATCGCGCGCGCTGTTATCGAGCTCGAGCTCTGTTCCGCTGCTCAGCTCGTCCAGGGCGGCGAGCGCGGCCCCGTGCAAGCGCAGTGGCGCGCCCGGCTTGCGCGTGGCCGAAGCAGCACCTAGCGCGGCGATGATTCGGCGCATGCGCTGCTCGAGCTCGACGTAATCGCCGCTGGGCAGGCGCACGAAGCGACCGCCGGCGAGCGCGGGCGCGTGCACCAGCTCGCTCAGCGCGACCTCGGTCAAGTCATCGAGCTTGAGCCCACCGGTCGCCAGGTACCAACCCTTATCGACGCGCAAACGACCAGCGAGCACCGAGCGCGAATCGCCGCGCAAGCGCAGCTGCGATTTTTCAGGCCACTCGAGCTCGTGGCGCAGACCGGAATCGCGCAGCTCGGAGAGCAGACCGAGCGCGCCTTCTTCGCCCAAGACCCAATTGTCGACTTCGTGATGCGCGCGACCCTCGCTCTCTTCGAGCGCACCACTGAGGGTGGGGCAAGCCCCGATCAGGCGGTCGACCGTGGTTCGCTCGCTCTCGAAATTACGCTCGCAGCGCAACCGTTGTCCATCGAGCACCGCCGTCAGTTGCTGGCGGCCGGTGCCGGCGACGAAAAACCGACCTCTGACGCCGAACGGCCGCACGCCGAGCTGAACCAGCCAGGCACCGGCGTGCGGAGCGAAGCGCAAACAGGGCGTTTCGTCGGCGTCGACCGTGCGCTCGGCGCCGAGCTCGGGGCTCTGCACCTCGACGCTCTGCGAGAGCTCGCCGAGCACCCGCAGCAGCTCGCCCTTTTGAGCGAGCGGCACCCGCATGCCCTGGGCCGGGAGCAGCTCGATCACGCGCTGCATGGCATCGCTCACGCGATAGACGACCAAGCGCGCTTCTCCCACCGGCACCACGTTGATCCCGAGTCGCGCGCCCAAAGGCTCGACCACTACACGAATGTAGCCAGCCTCCTGCTCGGTCTCGATGCGGCTCTTACCCCGCACCACCTCGACCGCGAGCGTGCCGCGCGCGCCGTTCATGACGCGTGGGTGACCGATCAGCCGCTCTACCGCTTCGGGTGCGAACTCACGACGACCGACGCTGAGCTCGCGCGTCGCTGCCAGCACTCGCTGATCTTCCTCGGGTAGCCGCTCACGCAAGTCGTAGAGCTCGCTGAGCCCGAGGCGACGACCCTGACTCCAGCCGCCTTCGTCGACGCGGTGCTCTTGCAACCCCGGCTTCGCCAAGCTGCCATCGGCCATGTCGACGTACCAGACGACGCGCAGGCTGGTATCGGCCACTTGCCCCGCTTCGTTGGCCAGCGAAGCCAGAGCTTGCAGCGTTTTTTGCCACTCCGGGCGGGTCGCCACCAGGTCCCAGAGTGAAGGAGCGCGCGCCTCGAGCGACAGCTCCGCGGCACCCTGTCGCTCCAGCTCTTGCTCGGCATACTCGCGACCCAGCTCACCGGCGAGCACCACTCCCTGCTCGGCCGCGAAGCGATAGCCGGCAGCTGAAGCCGCTACGGCGCGGCGCACCACGTGCTGCGCCCAGCGCGCGCGGGTCTCGCTCTGCTTCTCGTGCAGCTTGACGTCGTAGGCAGCGAGCAGCACCTCCCAGATGCCGGCACCGCTCACGAGATCGTGAACGTCGATGCGCTCGTGCTCGCTCTCTGGCTGCTCCAAGCGCCGCAGGAGCGTGCGCAGCGCCCGCCCGGCGCCGCGCGCCGCGTCGCTCGTGCCCACCGATACCAGCCGTCGCGCGAGCGCGGTCGAGGCTTCGCTTTCGCGAGCGCACAGCAAGAGCGCGAGCAGCGGCATGAGCGCGCCGCACTGCGGCAGCGGAGCGCGACGATTCGCCCCCACTACGGGGCCGAGCAGAGGCCCCAGCGCATCGCTGAGGCGCGACTGCGCGAGCGCGACGTCGCCGTCGACGAAGGCCGCCGCCGCCAGGTAGCCGAGCGCCGTGGCGCGCGGCAAATCGGCCAAATATCCGGCAATTTCAGGCGATTGAGCGCGCAACAGCAGGTGCTCACAGAGCAGCCCGGCGAGTTCGGCGCGAGGCTCACCTTCAGGCAGCTGCGTGAAGCGCCGCATGAGCCACGCGCGCAGCGCATCGCACTGGCTCGGAGCATCCAAGCTCTCGCGCAATACCCGCAGCGCCATCGCGTCGGCCTGGTCGCCCCAGGTGCGCTCGAGCCAGCTTGGGTCGAAGGGTTCGCACAGCCACACGCGGAGCCACTCGGCGGGCGTGCGGAGCGCAATCTGCCGCGGCAAGCGCTCGGGCGAAAAGCGTCGCACGAAGCTGCGGTAATCGCCGAGCGAAAGCGCGAGCGACAAGTCACTCACCGAGCGTGCGCCGAGCAGGTCGTGCGTCGCGCGCGCGATGTCGGGCAAGGTCTTGTTGCGCGCGAGCTCACGCAGCACGAGCTGTGCGAGATCCGGCGCGACCGCGAAGCCGGGCTCGCGGCTCGGTCCGCTGGTGAGCCCGATCACGCGAGTGGGACCGACCGCCACCAGCAGGCCGCTCGTCACGCAGCGCTTGAGCCACGCATCCAGCGCAGCTGCGCGTGGCGACGGCACGGGAGCAGGCACGACGCCCGGCCCCGCGTCGAGCGCCACCAGCACCCCGCGCGAGAGGCCATGCTCGAGCGCCAGCGCGCCCAGCAATCGCCACTGCGCCGGTTCCAGCCCAGCCACCAGCAAGCTGAACCGGTCGGGATGGGGGAGCGCGCTCACGCCAGGGCGGTAGCCCCCAGCCGCCCGCCGCACAAGGCTTTTTGTTGCGGCCGTGCGTTTCCCGAAACCTTGGGCCATTAGGCTGCCGTCGCCATGTCGGTCCCTGCCGCCCGCCCGAGCGTCCACCCGCTGCAGCCCGTGCTGATCCTGCTGGGCAGCTCGATGCTCTGGGGCCTCACGTGGCTGCCGCTGAAGTACTTCGCGGGCTTCGGCCTTGCCGGGATCACGGTCACGCTCGTCGCTCACGGTTCGGTCGGGGTGCTCGCCTGTGCGTGGCTGCTTCGCCATGCGAAACGCGCCAGGCGAAGCGTGGCTGGCCTGCTCTTGCTGGCCTGCGCTGGAGGTCTCGCCAATCTCGCGTTCGCCAGCGCGATCGTGAGCGGCAACGTCGTTCGAGTGATGGTCCTCTTCTACCTGCTGCCGGTCTGGGGCGTTCTCGGTGGCTGGCTAGTACTCGGGGAGCGGGTCGATGCGTTTCGGAAGGTGGCAGTGGTGGCCGCGCTCGGCGGCGCGTTCTTGATCTTGGGTGGCCCCGGCATCGTCTCTACACCGCCCAGCTTGACCGACGTCCTGGCGGTGGTCTCGGGACTGGCGCTTGGTCTCAACAACGTTTGGTTTCGCAAGCTGAGCCACGTGCCGGACATGGACAAGGTCTCGGCGATGTTCGTCCGGCTGCCCACCACCGAGGTCGATCCGGTGTTGGCGCTGCGAGCGGTGCAGGAAGACACCCGTGAGGCGAAGGAACTGCACCAGGCGATGGGCGCCGAAACCATCATGGAGCTCGCCGAGTTCGCCC
>JBEHXA010000725.1:0-3740 GCA_048498935.1 Myxococcota bacterium | reverse complement strand
GGTGCAGGCACCGGCGCGCTCGGGCGCGGTGACGGCAAATCAATGCCTAGACTTCTACCTCCAGCCGCGGGCAAGTCTACGACCGGGCCGGGTGGAGTCGGCTGGGGCGCAGCGGGAAGTGCAGCCTGGACTGGAGGGCGCTGACCGGAAATCGACGGGAGGTCGATCGCACCGGGAGCAACGCCTCCGCGAGCGACGCTCGGGAGCTCGGCCACCGGCGCCGCAGCGGGACCTGGCGGCCCCGCCTGGCCGGGACGCGGGATGGGCGGCCGTCCCGGCACTGGTGGGCGTGCGGGCGGCGGAGGCGGACCAGGCGCGGCCGGGGCTGCGGCGGCCGGAGGGGCAGCCGGCGGAGGCGCGGCTGGCGCGGGCGGCGCAGCCGTCGCGGGCGCGACGCCGAGCATGGTGCCCTTCATCGCAGCGGGTCGCGGTGGCGCGACGCCGACCATGGTCCCTTTGCTCGGATCCGAGGGCGCCACAGCCGGAGGCGGAGCGGACTCCCCCAAGCCGAAGGCGCCACCGAGCACCGGGCTCGGGCCCGTTCGACGCGCGTCGGCGGGCTGATCCACGCGGAACGAGGTGCCGCACTTTGGGCAGCGCATCTTGAGCCCGCTCGACGGGATCCGGCGCTCATCCACCTGATAGGGAGCTTTGCAGCCCGGGCACTCGACTTTGAACATGTACCCTGAAGGGCTGTTCTAGCAGCACCCACGCTCAAAACGAAACGCTCTCGCGCCCCCCTTCTGCGCGGCGGTGCTTCCGTGCTAACCGCGGGCCCCAGAAACCCATGCAGCGCACCACCAGCGTCACCGTCGGGCTCCTTTTCGTCGCCGCGCTCGCGGTCGCGGCCGTGCTCGGGCTACGGCCCAAGCGCGAACCGGAGCACGTGCCCGCCCCGAAACCGAGCGCTGCATTGAAGGCCTCGGCAGCCCCGGCGCCGAGCGCAGCTCCCGCCGGGAGCGCGCTCCCGGAGCCGGACAGCGGCGCGGCTCCGTCCGAGGGTGCTGTGACGGAAGGCTTCGATACGTTTCCGGACGGTCGGAAGGTTCCGGAGCTTCCGGCCAGCGCTCCGGCGCGCGTCGGCTTCGGGGCCGTGATCTTTGCCTACCAAGGGTCGCAGGGCGCGCCCCGTGATGCGCGCAGCAAAGAAGCAGCCAAAAAGCTGGCTCTGGACGTGATCGAGCTCGCGCAAAAAGACTTTGCAGCTGCTGTCGCGAAAGGTGATCACGGCTCGACGACTGACGCCGGTCGATTGCCACGCGGCGTTATCGAGCCCCCGATCGAGTACTACCTCTTCACCTTGGAGAAGGGGAAAGTCCACCCCGAGCCGATCGATACACCCCGAGGCTACTGGGTCGTGCGTCGTAACGAGTGACACCGTCGAGCTCGCGGGTCTAAAGTCCCGAGGATCCCCCGGGATTCATGGTGAGCACGAGCAAGCCCTCCCAGATGCAGGCTGCACCCTCGGACCTGGCACTGGTGACGTCGGTGATGCAGCGCTTGCGCGCCGAGCACGATGCCACCGAGTCGAGCGCCATCAAGGCCATGCTCTTGCACGAGCTGGGCGTGCTGGCCGAGACGCTCGGTGACGAGGCCGGCGCCGCGCGAGATCAGCTCGGCGCCGTCAACGCGGACCCAGACTTCCGCGAGCCGCTCGAGCGGCTGATCGCCATCATCGAACGGCGGCAGTCTTACAAGAATCTCGGCAAGTTGCTCGAGCGCCTGGTGCGGGTCGCCGAGACTCCCGAAGAGCGGGCGCGGGCGCTGCTCGACCAGGCTTCGTTCGCCAGCGAACACGAGGGTGAAGACGGCACCGCCCGCATGCTCCTGGAGCAGGCTGCCGACGAGTCTCCAGACGACGCTGCCCTGTGGCTCGCGCTGGAGCTCTCGGCTGGCAAGACCTCCGACGGTGACCTGCGCGACCGCTCCCTTGCGGCGCGCGCCCGCCTCGCGAGCGATCCGCTGTGGAAAGCGCTGCTCCTCATCGACCTGGGCGAGCTGCGCTCGCTCGGCGGTGACACCGTCACGGCGCGCCAAGCGCTCGAGGAGGCGGTGGGGCTCCGCTCCAGCGCGACGTTCGAAGCCTTGGAGGCGCTGGCGGCCTTCGCCCGCCACAACAGCGCGCCCGACGTCGAGGAACGCGCGCTCGAAGCGATCGCCGACGCCATCGCGCTCTCGCTCACGAACCCCGAGGCCGCTGACGCGGTGGGCGTACCGCGCTACCGGCGCAGCGCCGCCCAGGCGGCCTACGCGTGGCTGCTCGCCGCCGACAAGAAGCGCGCGCGCGGCGACGTGGCGGGCGCGACCGCACTGCTCGATCAGGCGCTCGAGCTCGTGCCCAGCGACGCCCTGCTGGTGCGCGCACGTCTGCACGCCGCCGAGGTCGCGGGCGATACCGCCACGGCGGCGCGGCTCTCGCGCGCCGAGCTCGAACGTGGCGTGAAGGGCGAGCTGGCGGCGGCGCTCGAGCTCCGCATCGCCGAAGCCGCAGCTGCCGACGGCGATCCGACCGGCGCCCGCGCCGCCATCGAACGAGCGCTGGCCGCTGATCCCTCGAGCATCCCGGCTCGCGCCCTGTACCTGGACATTTTGGCCGGCGGTAGCGACCCGCAAGCGCTGGCGACCGCGCTCGAGGGCACGGCCGAGCACCTCCCCTCGGACTCCGCCAAAGCCCGGCACTACCTGATGAGCGCCGAAGTGTTCGCGCGCTCGGTCGGCGACGCGCAAGGAGCCAAGCTCGCGCTGTCGCAAGCGGCCTTATCGGGTACGCCACCGGCGCTGGTCGGGCGGCTGGCGCGCTTGCTGGCCGCGTTGACGGGCGATACCGCTTGGTACGAAGAAGCGACGCGTCGGCTGATGGCGCAAGGCGCAACCGAGGGCGAGCCAGCCGCGCTGTGGCTGGAGCTCGGGCGTGCGCGCGCGCTGCGCGGCGAGCGCGCCGGAGCGCTGGCGGCGTTTCAAAGCATGGCGAAGCTGCCGGAGAGCGCGTGGCTCGGTCACGCGCTCTCGGCCTGCGCGGCCCCGCTGATCGCGGGCGGCGCCGAGGTGCCCGCAGACGGCGCGGCGCTGGACGAAGCTGCTGCTCAGCTCGATCAGCTGGTCGAGATCGTGAAGCAGCACAGCGAGACGCGTGCTCGCGCGCTGCAAACGGTAGCGGCAGTCGTGGCTCGAGCCGCGGGGGACCAGGCGGGCTACGCCGAGCGCCTGGCCCAACTGCAGCGCGCCGAGCCGGGTGACCTCGTGGTCGCGCGAGCGCTCGCGCGGCTACGCCGCACGGCTGGCGATGCGCTCGGGGTGTATCGGGTCCTCGCAGAAGCAGCTGCTGCAACCAGCGACGCCGAGGTGGCGGCCGCGCTCTGGCTCGAAGCCGGCGTGGTGCGCTTCCGCGGCGGCGACCGCGCCGGCGCGCTCACGAGCTTCGAACAAGCCGAAGCGCGCTCGGAAGCGGCCGCCGAGCTGCTGCTGCGTCTGGCGCGGCGCGCGACTGCGCCGGACGATCTGCAAGCGCGACGCCGCGTGCTCGCCTCCGCGAGCGATGAAGAGCGGGTCGTGGCTCAGCTCGAGCGCTTCGGGCTCGAAGCAGGGCGCGACGGCGACGCTTCGGCCGCAGCCGATGCGCTCGATACCGAGCTCGAAGCGGGAGCGCCCGAAGAGCTCGTCACCGCGGTCGCGCTGGGGCGCGCCTTGTGGGGCACGGCGCCGCGCGATCTCGAGCGGCGTCGCGACGCGCTCAAGGACTT
>JBEHXA010000724.1:0-3740 GCA_048498935.1 Myxococcota bacterium | reverse complement strand
GCCTCGACCTGCGCGAGACCTACGAGATCGTGGCCCAGGTCGCGCGCGCGCTTGTGCGCGCTCACGCGCTCGGCATCGTGCATCGCGATCTCAAGCCGGAGAACATCTTCCTCGTACCTGGCGACGATCACGAGATCGCCAAGGTGCTGGACTTCGGCATCGCCAAGCTCGACCAGTACTCGCTGCGCGACAAGACGACGAAGACAGGGTCGTTCATGGGTACGCCGTACTACATGAGCCCCGAGCAGGCGCGCGGTCGCAACATCGACTATCGCTCGGATCTGTGGGCGCTCGGCGTGATCGTTTTCCAGTGTTTGACGGGCCGTCCGCCCTTCGAGAGCGAAGCGCTGGGCGACCTTTTGGGGATGATCCTCTACGACCCGATCCCCAAGATCACCGATCGCGATCCGAGCTTGCCGCCGGAGCTCGAGGCCTTTTGGGAGCGCGCCTGCAACCGAGATCGTGAGCTGCGCTTTCAGTCCGCCAAGGAGCTCTCCGACGCGCTCGCCGCCACCGCGATGCTCGAGCGGCGCGAGGTGCCCACGCTGCCGCCGCGCACCTCGCTCAGCAACCTGAGCGAAGCCGAGCAGGCCAGCCTGCCGCCGCTGTCGCACAACGTCGGTCGCTCGAAGCTCGGCAGCTTCAGCTCCACCCCCAACCTGAGCGACGCTAGCGAGACTGATTTCGGAACCGACGCGCCGCTCTCGCGCACGCGGCGCTCGGTGCTTCCGACCTTGTCGGAGCTCACGCCACGGCAGCGTAAGGTGGCGGTGATCTCGGGCGTCGCCGCGATCGCGCTGATCGGCTTCGGAGTCTCGCTCGCCCTCACGAGCGGCACGCAGGGCCACGGCCGCGCCGCCAGCGAGGGCGCCGCCGAGGCACCCGTGACCGAGCCAGCGGCCCCTCCGGTCCCGGCTGCCATGCCCCGGCTGGCCGAAGCGCCCCCCTCGCCCCTGCCCCCGGTTTCCAGCGCCGCGCCAGACCACTCGGCCGCGGACGAACAGAAGAAGAAAGACAAGAAGAAGCGGGCCGGCGTTAGTGCCCCTGCAGCGCCGGCGAATCCAGACTACGGTATCTGAGGCATGAGGCTCGCAAGGCTCTGTCTGGGGCTACTTTGCGTCGCGTTCGTCTCACTGACGATGCCGGCTTGGGCGGAGCCGAACGAGGCCGACCGCGCCACCGCGCGCGCCTTGGCGCTCGAAGGGCACACCGCGCTCCAACAAAAGGATTACGCCAAAGCCGCTGACCGCTTCGGCCGTGCCGATGCGCTGGTGCACGCTCCCACGCTGGTCGTCGACTGGGCGCGCGCACTGCAAGGGCTCGGGCGCTTCGTCGAAGCGCACGAGAAGTACGAGCTCGTGCTCCGAGAAGGCGTGGATGCTTCGTCTCCCAAGTCGTGGACGCGCGCGCTCGAGGAAGCGAAGAAGGAGCTGGGGTCGCTGAAGCCGCGCCTTGCCTGGCTCACCGTCGTGGTCAAGGAACCGAACGACGCGGCGGTGGCGATCGACGGCGTGCCCATCCCGGCGGCAGCCCTGGGCGTGAAGCGCGCGGCGGATCCAGGGTTTCCAGAAGTGAGCGTAACCGCTGCGGGTTACGAGCCATTCAAGCAAACGGTGACGGTAGGGCCCGGTGAGGAGAAGACGCTCGAAGTCAGCCTGACCAAGCTCCCGGAAGTCGCCGAGACGCAAGCACCCGGCAGCGCCGATCGCTCAGCGAGCTCGAGCGCGGCGTGGCAGCGCACGGCTGGTTACGTGGCGCTCGGCGTGGGCGGCGCGAGCCTGATCGCGGGCGCCATTACGGGCGCGATGACGCTGAAAAAGCGCTCCGATCTGAAGGATGAGTGCCTGCAAGACGTCTGTAGCTCCAAGTCTTCGAAGAAGGTCGACAGCTACGAAACGTACGGAACCGTTTCGGCGATCACGCTCGCGGTCGGCGTCGTGGGTATCGGGACCGGCGTGGCTCTAGTGCTGACAGCCCCGAAGGCCGACGCAGCACGCGCTTCATCGCGCAAACCGGTGAGGCCGCTCTCCGACTTGAGCTGGCAACCGGTGCTCGGCCTGGGCATGGTGGGAGCAGAAGGGACGTTCCAGTGAGCGCGCGGCGCTTTCGCGGTCCGAAAGGCGCAAGCTGGTTGACCGCGCTCGGGCTGCTCGCGGCAGTCGGATGTCACAAGGTGCTCGGCGAGTTCAAGGTCGACGACGAGGCCTTCGATGCGATGTCCAAAGGCGGCAGCGCCAGCGCGGGGGGCGGCGCCAACGCGGGCACCGGCGCGACTGGTATTCCCAAGCCGAACACGTGCACGCCTCGCCAGTTTCAATGCGAAGGCCCAGTGCTGCAGGTCTGCAACGAAGAGCTCGATGGGTGGACCAACATGGGCGTCTGCGCGACCGAGGGCCTGTGTGACGAGCAGAACGGCGTCTGCGTCCCGCCCGTCTGCGATGCGGCGTCGTTTCGCTGCGACGGCGCCAAGCTGCAGCGCTGCGCGACCAGCCGCGAGGTGTGGGAAGACGTCGAAACCTGCCTGAGCGCTGCCCATTGCAGCACCACCGGTGAGTGCATGTCGGATCCCTGCACCACCGGCGCCTACCAGTGTAACGGGCTCGAGCTGCAGCAGTGCGCGAGCGACGGCACGGGCTGGCACGCCAAAGAACCGTGCGCGACGCAGGCCCTCTGCAACGCGGACGCCGGCAAATGTGACGCTCCGGCCTGCGAGATCGGCACGCACCACTGCGAGAAGAACGTGCTCGGCGTGTGCAACGAGGGTCGCACCGGCTACACGCAGATCAACATCTGCGAAAACGATGCCTTGTGTGACGCGGACGCCGGGAAATGTGAGGGCGCGCTGTGCGAGCCTTCGGCGTTTTATTGCGAGGGCGCGAACCTCAGCGTCTGCAACAAGGATCAAAACGGCTACAACTTCATCGAGATGTGCGCGACCCCGGCGCATTGTCGCATCGATTTGGGGCATTGCGCCGACGCGCCGTGCACGCCCGGCGAGTACCAGTGCAACGGCGCCGAGCTGCGCAAGTGTGCCGACGATCAACTGGACTGGGAGCACGTCGAAAATTGCGACACGGCAGGCCTGTGCGACGACGCCGGGCACAAGTGCAATCCCCCGGCGTGCACCGTCGGCTCACACGACTGCTCCGGCGCAACGCTACAGATCTGCAATCCGTCGCGTACCGCGTTCGTCGATGTCGAAACCTGCGCGAGCAGCGCGCTGTGCGACAAGCTGCAGGGGCGCTGCAACGATTGCCAGCCCAATCACTACAGCTGCCAGGGAGACGCCTTGCACCTGTGCGACGCGGACGGCCAGGGCGACAGCGTGCCCGCCACGTGTGATCCGGGGAATTGCTTCGCCGACGGCACGGATGGCTACTGCTACGCCTGCGATCCGGGCGAGTACCGCTGCATGGGTTCGCTATTGCAGCAGTGCAATCCGGATCGCTTGGGGTTCGGCATGGATCAGGATTGCCTCGACGCCTCGCTGTGCGTGGCGTCGGGCAACACCGGCAAGTCCGGCTCAATCGTGCGCCAGCACTATAGCACCGTGCCGACGGCAGAACTGGCTCGCCGCGCCCTGATCATCTTCCGCAACTGGTCCGACGCCATCGGCTATGGCGACCCCGGCTACCGCGAAACCGGCATGCTGGTGCTTGGCGGTTTTGGCGCCTACCGCTCATCTATCACGCGAGGGCTGACATCCCGACCTTTGATGCTGGAAAGTGCCGAAATGTCAC
>JBEHXA010000723.1:0-3764 GCA_048498935.1 Myxococcota bacterium | reverse complement strand
GCGGTTTGCCGTATCCCGGGGAATCTTTTGAATGACGGTATATATAAAAGCTGCAGGTTCGTCACGCTGATGCCCTGCCCGAACGCAGCCGACGCCGTTTCGACCTGCACCCAGCCGCGGCCGCGCGGTCGCAACGTGCCCGACGCCTCGCCCGGCACGCCGATGCCCGGCTTCTCGCCGAAGCCGAAGCGGCGAAACGCCTCGTACAGCTTCTCTTCGCCCAACCCAAGCCCCACCTTGGCCGCGCAAATGTTCGAAGAAACCGCCAAAAGCTGCGCGATCGTGAGCCACTCTGCCGGGTGAGTGTCGCGGATCACGACGTTGTCCACCGGCATCACGCCCTTCTCGCAGTAGAGCTTCTGCGTCGGCGTGATCACGCCGGCCGCGAGCCCTGCCGCGACCGTGAACATCTTCACGCTCGAGCCGGGCTCGAACGCGCCGCTCGCCGCTCGCTCCTTGCGCTCCTGAGGCTCCGCGTCGCCGTAGTCGTTCGGGTTGAACATCGGCCAGCTGGCGAGCGCCAGGATTTCGCCGTTGTTCGGATCGACCACCACCACCGAGCCGCCCGCCGCCTCGAACTCGCGCGCCGACTGCATCAGCTCGCGCTCGGCGGTATACTGAATACCTTGGTCGATGGTCAGGTACACGTTGTGCCCGGCCAGCGCTTGCTCGTCGGAGATGCCGTCGGACAGCAGCAAGCGGCCCGAGCGATCGCGCAGGCCTGCGAGCTTGTCGACGCGACCCTTCAAATCCTCGTTGAGCGCGAACTCGAGCCCGTCCTTGCCCTCACCGTCCGGAGCGACGAAGCCGAGCAGCGGCCCTGCCAGCTCGCGGCGCGGGTAGTAGCGGCGCCCCTCACCTTCGACGACCAGACCGCGCAGCCGCTGCTCGAACGGTCCCTCGCTGGCCAGCGCGCGAACCTTGTCGGCTTCCTCAGCGCTGATCTGGCGCTTGAGCCAGGCGAAGCGGCGCTTTTGCAAGATGCGGCGCTCGACCTGCGCGGCGTCGAGCGTCAAAACCGCGGCGATGCGGTTGGCCGCGTCGCGCGCCACCACCGGCACCTGGCCGGGCGAAACACCGCGCAGCAGCTCCACTGCGTCCATGCTCACGCTCGGCACCTCGACGCTGACCGCCAACGCCCCGCCGTTGCGATCGTAAAGAGCGCCGCGCTTGGGGGCGACGTGCAAGCGGCGCTGCCGTTGGCTCTCGGCCAGCTCGCGCCAGTTCGCGCCGTCCTCTACCATCAGCGAGTAGCCCGCCGACACCACCAGCCCGAGCCCCAGCGCCAGCAAGCCCGACAGGATGCCGATGCGCACGCGGATCCAACGCGCGCGGGCGGGCGACGACGGTGCGGGTCCACTCGGGGCGGCGCTCGGCGGCGCCGGCTTACGCTTGCGCACGTTCATGGGTCGTCCGCCTCCGGCGTCTGGGTCTGCGCCTGGGCCTGGGCCTGCGGCTCCGCGCCTTCGGCCGCTGGGCGGCGCCCCGCCGGCAAGATGCGATCCGGCGAGGGCTCGCTCATCCCGAGCAGCGTGCGAGCCACGAAGTCCACGCGCTCCGGCGTCTTGTGGCTCGCCACTTCGAGCTCGAGCACGTGCTTCACCTCGCGCAGGCGCGCCACGCGAGCGTGCTCGCGACCGAGCTCGTAGCCGAGCTCCACGCTCTTAACGCGCAGCGCCAGGTGCAGCACGAACGCCGCGCTGGCGGCCAGCACCGCGAGCGTCCACAGCGTCAAGAAGACACGCTCGGCCTTGCGCTCTTCACGCAAGCTCATGCGTCCCCCGCTTCTTCGGGCGACAGGCGGCGCGCCACCCGCAGCTTGGCGCTGCGTGAACGCGGGTTCTTCTCCTGCTCGGCCTCGTCGGCGACGATCGGCTTCTTGGTCAGCGGCTGCCACAGCTGTCGCTGCTGGAACTCGCGCTTCACCAGCCGATCTTCAAGCGAATGAAAGCTGATTACCGCCAAGAGGCCGCCCGGCTTCAAGCGGCTGCGCCCCAGCTCCAGCAACGCTGACAGCTCGTTCAGCTCCGCGTTGACGGCGATGCGCAGCGCTTGGAAGGTGCGCGTCGCCGGATCGATGCCGCCCACGCGGCGCGGCCCGACCGCGCGCACGATCGCTTTGCGCAGCTCCATGGTGTCGTGCAGCTCGTTCGCGGCCAGCGCTTGCTTGATGCAGCGCGCGACGCGGCGGGAGCGGCGCTCTTCACCGAGCTCGTAGATCACGTCGGCCAGCTCGTCTTGGTCGAGTCGCTCGATGAGCTCGAGCGCCGTCTCACCACGCGACGTGTCCATGCGCATGTCGAGCGGGCCCGGTTGGCGAAAGCTCATGCCGCGCTCGGGCGTGTCGAGCTGGAAGGAGCTCACGCCCAAGTCGGCCAGGATGCCGTCGACCTGCGCGATGCCGACCTCGTGGAGCACCCCCGCGATCTCGCTGAAGCGCGCGTGCGCGACGCGCGCTCGCTCACCGAATTGCTCCAGCCGCTCGCGCGCCGTGCCCACCGCTTGCAGATCGCGATCGGTTGCGATCAAGCGCACGTCGGGCGACGCCGCGAGGATAGCGCTCGAGTGACCGGCGCCACCTGCCGTGGCGTCGACGAACACACCGCCGTGCTGCGCATCTAGCGTGGAAACCACGCTCTCTAGCAGCACTGGCAAGTGGGAGAAGCTCACCTTGGGATCGAAGGGTAGCTCTGACATCGTCATATCTTCAGTTGCTCCAGAGCAGCGCGGAACGCCGTCTCTTCGTCAGCCGTCATCGTGAGCGCCGCTTCCCACGAGGACTTGGCCCATAGCTCGAGCGTGCGACCCATGCCGGCCCAGAGCGCTTCCTTGTCGAGCTTGATGCGCTCACGCAGATGCGGTGGCACGAGCACGCGGCTCGAGCCGTCGAGCTCGCACTCCACCGCCGCCGACACGTAGAGTCTTCGAAATCGGATCGCGGTCGCGTCGAGGTTAGGGAGCTCCGAAACTTTGCGCTCGAACTCCTCCCACGCTTTCATCGGATACAGATGGAGGCAGGGGTCGAACACCGCAGGCGTCAGCACGAAGCGCTGATCGCCACCCTCGACGAGCACGTCCCGAAAGCGCGCGGGCAGGCTGACGCGTCCTTTGGCGTCGACCGAGTGTGAGAACTGCCCGCGGAACATCAGGGTTTTGGGAGGGTTGGGGCGAGTCAGGCACTTCGCCCCACTATCTCCCACTTCTTGCCCGCGACGCTAAAGGTCTGGGATCGACCTGTCAACAACTCGACTTGCTGAAAGCTTGAGAAAATACTTGAACTTTTGTAGGGCCCTACTCAGCCGTACCTGCTCTGGTGTTCAGGCTCGGCCGGTCGGCGAGGCGAGCGTCGAGCGGGGCGCCGGTGGCAACACGGTCCCGCGTGGCCGAAGCGGCTGGAGGCGCAGCGTCGCTACGAACAGAGCCACCGAGACCAGAGCCGGGATCGCCCAAAGCAGCATGCCCGCCAGCGCTGCATCTCGAGTGCCGAGATCTAACCCGCGAGAATGCTTCGCTTATCGATCGAGACGGCGTGGCTGCTCAGACTCGCCGCGTGTCCCGGCTTCCTCACGCCAGGGCGTCGACTAAGCGCCGTGAGCGGCAACCACCGCGAGCGCGGCGACCGCCGCTAGCTCGGTTCGCAGCACGAACGGCGCGAGCCGCACCGGCTGGTAGCCGACGGCCAGCAGCTGCTCGTGCTCGCTCGCCGAAAAACCGCCTTCGGGTCCGACCGCCAGCGCCAACTCCTGATCGCTCGGTGCGGCGCC
>JBEHXA010000722.1:0-3774 GCA_048498935.1 Myxococcota bacterium | reverse complement strand
TGCACGTATTCAATAAGGAACGCGAGAACCCCTTAAAACCGTTTTCAGCCCTTTCCGCTCCGCTTATTGGATACGTGCACGTATTCAATAAGGAACGCGAGAACCCCTTAAAACCGTTTTCAGCCCTTTCCGCTCCGCTTATTGGATACGTACACGTAGTCATTGCTGCGCGTGAAAAGGGGGCTCGGTGCGCGCTTTAGCCGAGGGGCGTAGCCTGGCGATCGCGGCCGGTTTACTGGCGCTGATCGGCTTTCTGCCGCAGTTTGGGGGGCCCGGGTACGAGTCGGCGCTGGCGGGAGGGCTCGTTTTACCGTCAGCCGCGGCGATCGGGACTGCGTTGGGTGTGTTGCGCGAGCGCGAGCTGCAGCCCTTCGATGCGCTCGGGCGCGGGGTCGCCGGAGGTGCGTTGTTCGCGCTGGTCGGGGCATTGCTGGCGACCTTGCATGGTCTCCGCGTTGGCTTCTGCGACGCTTCGCTCGGCTACGAGCTGTGGGCGACGGGGCCGGGTCCTGGTGCGGCCCTCGGCGGAGCTTGGGGTGCGCTGGTCGGGGTGTTCGCGACTCGCTTTCGGCGAGCGCGCGTGGTGGCCGTACTGCTCGCGCTGGCTGGTCCGCTCGGCTGCATCGCGGTCGGTTTTGCGCGTTTCTATACGAGCCCAATGGTGTTCGGGTTCGATCCGTTCGTCGGCTATTTCGCCGGACCGCTCTACGACACGGTCATCGATCCGGGCATGCGCCTCATCAGCTACAGGATTGGATCGCTGGCGACGCTCTTGGCGGCGGCGGTCCTGGCGTTTCACGCGCTGCGGGGTGAGGGCGGTCGGCTGCGGCTGGTGTCGCGGAGCCGTCCAGGAATTTTGGCGATTGGAGCTCTCGCGGCGTGCGCGAGCGTGGCCATCACTCTGGCGGGAGCCTCGCTCGGACACTGGAGCACTGTCTCGAGCATCGAGGCGACGCTCGGGCGGAGCATCGAGCAGGGGCGCTGTCGCGTCGTCTATTCGTCGGGCGTGCCGCGGCCCGACGCGGCGCGTGTGGCGCGCGAGTGTATGGGGCATTTGCCGCAGGTGGAGCGGTATCTGGAGGCGCGCGGGCCCGATCGCGTGACCGTCTACCTGTTCGCTTCGGAGGGCGAAAAAGGCGCGTTGATGGGCGCGTCGCGCACGTACATCGCGAAGCCCTGGCGCTCGGAGGTCTACATTCAAGCCGCTGGGTTTCCGCACCCGACGCTCGGTCACGAGCTCGCGCATGTGGTGACCGGCAGCTTCGGGCCGGGGCCGTTTCACGTTGCGGGCCCGCTCGGCGGGCTCATCCCGGATCCGGGTCGCATCGAGGGTATCGCGGTTGCGGCTTCCCCCGGCGAAGACGAAGACTTCACGCTCCTCGAATGGTCCAAGGCGCTGCTCGACTTGCAGCTCTTGCCGGAGATGCAGTCGGTGTTCCGGCTCGGCTTCTTGGCGAAGGCGTCGTCGACCGCGTACACGGTGGCGGGCGCATTCGTCAGTTGGTTTCACGACCGCTACGGCGCCGAGGCGGTTCGCGGCTGGTACTCCGGCAAGCCGATCGAAGCTGTATCAAAAGGCCGATCGCTCGCCGCATTGGACCGCGAATTTCGCGCAGATTTGGCCAAAATCAAGCTGCGCCCCGAGCTCCTGGCGATGGCGAAGGCGCGCTTCGATCGCCCGTCGATCTTCGGTCGGCTCTGCCCGCGCCGCGTCGATCGCGATCTCGCCATTGCCGAAGCACGGCTGGGCGCCGGTGATATTCGCGGCGCTCGCGAGGCCTTCGAAGGCTTATTGAAGCTCGAGCGCGACAACACGCGAGCGCGCATGGGCGTCGCTGGCTGCGACGTGCGCGACGGCGCGCTCGAGAGCGCGATGAATCGCTACCAAGCGCTGGCCAGTGATCCACGCTTGACGGTGCTCGAGCGCTCTCGCGCGCTGGAGGCGCGGGGCGACATCGACGTGATCGCTCAAGAGCCCGAGCGCGCCGCGCAGGCTTACAGCGACGTCGCGAAGCTCGACGCCGAGGAAGATCGCCAGCGCACCCTGGAGGTCAAGCAGCTGGCTGCCTTCGAGCCCCCGCAAGCCGGGGTGAGGCTGCTTTTGATCGGTGACGCGCAGCGCGGGCCCAGCTGGGACGAGGCGGCGCCCGCGCTGGGTGCCGAAGCGGTGCGCGGCAACGCGCTCTCCCAGTACCTGGTCGGCCGCAATCTGTGGCTCCACGGGCGCCCCGAATCGGCGCTCCGCTACCTCGACGCGGCGCTCGATCCGATCCAGGACCGCGACCACTACACCTGGCCCCCCGTGCAGAGCGTGGTGCGCGAGGCCCGTCGCCTGCGCCTCGTGGTCGCTTGCTCCGAGCCTTCGCTGGATCGCAGCCACACCGCGGACGACTTGCGGCTGCTGCAGCTCGACTCGGGCGTACCGGCGGCCAAGCGCTCCGCGGTCGAACGCTTCGCCGAACGTTGCGGCGTGCACGCCCGGTGAACCGCACGCGTCAGCGTCGCAACAACTGACGTCGCCCCCTAGACAAACGCTCGGCCGTGCCTGAAAGGGTGCAGACAGCATGTCGGAGCTGTCGCCCCGCCCAAGCCGGTTTGCCCGCGCTTTCGAGGCACTCGCGAGGCTTCAGATCGAGCACACCGGCCGATTCTTGGTCGTCGCGGCGGTGGTCGCGCTGGCGTCACTGGCGCTCGCGTCGCGGCTCGAGCTGCGGCTGCGCTTCGAGCAGCTCTTGCCAGAGGGGCGCCCGAGTGTCGTCGCGCTGGAGCGGCTGCAGAAGAACGTCCCCGCCGGCTCGCGCCTGTTCGTGATCGCGGAGGGGGGCAGTGTCGCGGCGCAGCGCGCGTTCGCGGATGCGTTGGTCGCGCGACTCAAGGCGCTCTCGCCGAGCTGGCTTGCCGATGTGAGCGAGGGGGTGGGAGAGGCGCGAGCGTTCCTCGAGCCGCGAGCGGGGTTGTTCCTCGAGCTCAAGGATTTACAGCAGCTTCACGACGACGTGGAGGCGCGCTGGTCCTGGGAGGTGGCGCGCGAAACCGGCGCCAACCTGGACGACGATCCACCGCCGGAGCTATCAGCCAAGCAATGGGAAAGCAGGCTCCGAGCGCGTTTCGGCGCGGCCGAGGTCGAGCGCTTTCCGGGTGGCTACTTCGCCGCCCAGGACGGGAGCGCGCAGGTCGTGGCCGTGGCGGCCAGCATCGGCAGCGGTGAGCTCGAGCGTATGCGGGAGGCGCTCGAGCTCGTGCAGGGGGAGGCGAGCGCGCTCGGCCGTCAATATCCCGACCTGCGCCTCGGTTATGCGGGCGATCTGGTCACCGGCTTGGCCGAATACGGAGCGGTGATCGCGGACCTGCTTCAGGTGGGCGTGCTGGGCGTCGGGCTCGTCGTCACGGTGCTCTTCCTCTATTTTTGGCGCGTGCGAGCGCTCGTGTCGCTGTCCCTCGCGCTCAGCATTGGCCTGTCGGTCACGTTCGGACTGACGAAGCTCACCGTCGGTCACCTGAACGTCGCCACCGGCTTTTTGGCCAGCATCGTGGCCGGTAACGGCATCAATTTCGGCATTCTGTATTTGGCGCGCTACTTCGAGGAGCGCCGCAATGGGCGCGGACCTCAGGCGGCGGTCGAGATCGCGCATGCACAGACATGGCCCGGGACCATGGCCGCCGCATTAGCGGCCGCGGCGGCGTACGGCTCGCTCGGGGTCAGTGAATTTGCTGCCTTTCGCGACTTTGCAGCCATCGGGGCGCTGGGCATGGTCGTTTGTCTGCTCACTAGCC
>JBEHXA010000721.1:0-3778 GCA_048498935.1 Myxococcota bacterium | reverse complement strand
CGAGCTTTCCGGGTCCCACAGCACGTTCACCCCGAACGGCGCGTCGCGATCGGCGGCAGCGGAAACTCCGCCGAGATGCCGAACGCCTTCTCGGCCACCTTGCGCACCAGGCGATTCGCGTTCACCAAGTTCGCGATGCGCGCCGAGGGGCCCACGCTGGCCGCGCCGATGAGCTGCGGCTCGCCCAGCACTTGATCCACCACCGGGATACCGGAGCGCCGCGCGCGCTGCGCCTTCTCGCGCGCCATCAGGCGCGGAAAATCCAGCGCTTCATACGCACCTTCGTCGGGCGTATACGGGCACTTGATATAGCAAAGCTTGCACTGCCAGCAGTGGTCGCTGACCGCCTGCATGGTGGCGCTCGACACCGCCTCGGCGCCCTCCGCCACGCCAGCCTGGATCTGCGCGTCGATCGAGTCGAACAAGATCGGGAACGAGCCGCAGTACGTCACGCACATGCGGCAGTCCTGGCAGATCTGAAACGTGCGCTTGAGCTCGTCTTCGAGATCGCGCTCATCCCAATAGCGCGGAGCGTTGGGATTGTGCTCGGGCGGCGCTGCGGGAGCGCGGGCAGGTACTTTGGACATGGGCTACCGGTCGGCGAGCGACGCAGAGCGATCGAGTGTGCCCCACGCGCAACACGCGGCGTGGGGCACGCCCGACTCGGCTCAGCCCAGCGTTTGCGCGGCCTTTTCGAAGCGACCTGCGTGCGACTTCTCGGCCTTCGCCAAGGTCTCGAACCACTCGGCGATCTCCGAGAAGCCCTCTTCGCGCGCCGTCTTGGCGAACCCCGGGTACATCGACTGGTACTCGTAGGTCTCACCCGCCACGGCCGATTGCAGGTTCTTCAGCGTGTCGCCGATCGGCTTGCCGGTCGCCGGATCGCCCACCTGCTTCAAGAAATCCAAGTGGCCGTGCGCGTGCCCGGTCTCACCGTCGGCCGTGTCCTTGAACAGGCCGGCAACTTCCGGATAGCCCTCGATGTCCGCGACCTTCGCGAAGTACAGGTAGCGGCGGTTCGCCTGAGACTCACCCGCAAACGCTTCCTTGAGGTGCTCGTGCGTCTTCGTTCCGTCCAACTTCGGCATGATCTCTCCTCCGGCGCACGTACGGCGCCCGTTCCGAGAACCCGTTTAGACTCGGTCTAGGGATAGAAATAGTCAAGCCGCAAAAACTCGTGGGATCACCTCGAGTTAGCGACGCAGCTCGGGCCAACGCAAGCGCTCTCGCAGCGGCACGAACGCTGGCCGACGCTGCTCCTCGCTCAGAGAGTGCCGCCGTCGGCGCGGCGCAAGCTCTCTTCGAGTTGCTCGCGCGACAGCGAGCCCTCGAAGCGCACTGCAATTCGGCCGCGGCGATCGAGCACGAGCAGCGTGGGTACACCGCTGATCTTCCCGAGCTGGCTCTCACCGGCGAGTAATGCAGGGCTCGCCATCGCTACCGGTAGATCTAGCTCGAGCTGATCGCGCCACACCTGTACGAGCGGTGCGCTGCGCGGCGGTTCGAGCATCACGATGGCTCCGTTGGCTCGGGGCTTGTGGCGAGCCAGCACGTCGCGCATGAGCAAGGCCTCACCTTGCGACGGGAGATCGTAGGTGGTGACGAACAAGAGCGCGGTGGTGCGGCCGCGGGTGGTGTCGCTCGAAACCTCCTGCCCGTCGATGGTGCCGAACGTGAACTGCACGGGGTCGCCGTGCTCTGCAGCGCTGGCCGGCGGAGCCTCGCCTTCCTGCGTATAACAACCGCACAGCGCCAGCGCGCCGAGCACCCAGATGCGCGCTATCACGGGCTCGAAGGAGGCGGCGGCGTCGACCCGCCGATGTTCGGCCCAAACAAGTCCGCGAATACGCGCAGCGCCTCGGGCAGCTCGCGCCCGCTGCGGCGCTGGGAGAGCACCGCGTGCGACAGCTCGTCGATGAGCGCCTTGAGCGGCGTACGCTCGAGCACCGCGCCTTCCAGGACGTGCCCAGGGCAAGGCGAGTGCTGCACGGCCACGATCGGATCGTGGCGCACCCAAGAAAACCCGCGATCTGGCCGGTAAGCGCAGGCCAGGACCTGCACGAAATCGAGGTACAGCGGGACCACGATGGTGGCGATGCGCTGGCCGTCCGGGCGCACCGCCGACAGCGCCTGGATGGCCGCGCGCGGCGTAGCTTCGAACTCGGCCGGCCCCATCGCGAACGTGATGCGATCGCGCCGCTCCGGATCCGATTCCACCGCGAGCAGCGGCGCGTAGACGGCAATCTTCGGCACCTTCACGCGTACCGAGTCTTGCTCGAGCGCGTTGAGCCACGAGTTCCGCCCCTGCGCGTCCAGCTCGCGGTACGCGATGGCTGCTGCGAGCGCGGCCTCGGCGTCCGTGGCGAGCGCGCCGAGCCATTCGCACCACGCGTCGAGCACGCGCGAGTCCGTCCCGCGCGGCACGTCGGGCAGAGGCGTGCGGTCGGCAGAAGACGACGCAAGCTTCGCCGTTACGGACGGGTCGAGCGGCGGGTGGGCCACGATGTCAGCGACGCTAAAGCATCAGGGCACGGCGGGCAACGGTAACTCAGTCACTTGCGCCTGCAATTCGCGCGCGAGATCCGTGAGTACCTCATCGAGCTCCGCTGCTCGCGACAGCGGAGCTGAAATGATCAGCTCGCCACCCTGCTCCGCAAATAGCGAGCCTAGTCCTTCGCTGGCCTCGAAGACCCCCTTGACGAACACGACGTCCTGGTTCCGCACCAAAACCTTGCGACAAACTAGATCGTGATCCACGAGCGGCGCTACCGGCACGCTTTTTCCACTACCTCGATCGCAGCGCGCTGGCCAGCGCCGTCCGTCTGCTAGCCTTGGCACGTGCCCGCTACCCCCGAAACGCCGCCCCTCGCCTTGCCCGAGCTCGACAAGGCCGACGATAGCGACGAAGTGGACGTGGGCGTCTTCGACCTCGATGTGGGCGAGGGCCTGGTGGTTGCGGACGACGACGCCACGCTCGACTCCTTCGAAATCGACATCCAAGAGCAGGACGACGCCGGTAGTAACGAGGCTGCGAGTGAGCTCGACATCGGAGAGAGCGCGCTGCTCGACGCGCTCCCCGAACCGCCGCCTGCGCTAGAGGGCGACGATCGACCCGAGACCGACGGCGAGCTCGATCAGCATTTGGAATCGCCGCTGGAAGCCGACGACCCCAGCACGGACGCCGAGCTCGGGGACGACGGTCTGGAGGCGCTGCCGGAGTTGACTCCCGACGAGCCCGATAGCGACGCGGGCCTCGAGGTCGAACGCGCCCTCTTGCCCGGCGCGCCGGAAGGGGCGATCCCCGCGGGCCCCAGCTTCGAGGTGGAATGGCTATCGCTCGGGGCGCCATGCTTTGCGCTGTGCGCGACCGAAAGCGCGCTCTACGCGGTCGGCGAACGGTTGATGCATTTCGCCGGTGAGCGCCGCGACGTACCGCTCCCGGGCGGCACGCGCGCTACGTCCTTGGCCGAGCTCGAGGGCGGCGCGCTGGTGCTCGCCACGCTGCGCGGCTCGCTGGAGCTCACGCCTGGCGGCACGCCCAGCGCGCTCGAGCTGCCCGACGGGCTACGAGCGGGCGGCAGCGAGGTGCGCGAGCTGGTCGGCGCACCCGCGAGCCGCTGGCTTTGGGCCCGCTTCGACAGTGGCGGTTTGTATACGTGGCGCGGCCGCGTCTGGGCGCGGCACGAAGCTGGCGGCAAGGTCCAGTCGCTGAGCTGCGCCGAGCGCAACATCACGCTGCTGGTGCTCGGTAAGCGCCCCACACTGCAGCTGTCGAGCG
>JBEHXA010000720.1:0-3784 GCA_048498935.1 Myxococcota bacterium | reverse complement strand
CGAAGCTCAGGCAGCGATGAGCGCCGCGCAGCGCTTGATGCTCAAGCACAACATCGAAGCCGCCGTTTCGGGCGGTACGTCGAGCTATCGCTTTCGGCACCTGGGCAAGCCGAGCGGCCGCATTTCCGAGCACGAGCGCCGGCTCGCGGTGCTGCTCGACCAGCACTTCTTCGTGCAGGTCATCTGGGTACCGGTGTGGCGCCCGCTCGAGGCCAAGCGCGGCAGTGTGCTCGAGGTGTGTGGGTCGCGCGACAACGTCGAGCTGGCTGCGTACGTCTACGACTTTCTGATGTACACGGCAGACGCGCTGTATCGCGCCGATCGCAAGCAGCGCGGCGATCGCAGTCACGCCGCGCGCCGCAAGTTCCTGGCCGGAGTCATGGCGGGGTTTCATCAGCGGCTCGACCGCGAGCGCAAACGCTCGGAAGCCGAAGGCTTGGTGTGGGTCGGCGATGCCGAGCTGAAGGGCTACTTTCGCCGTCGGCACCCGCACGTGCGCTGGTCGCAGCACTCCATGTCGACCGGCGGTGAGGCATACGCGCGAGGCCAGACGGCCGGACGCAACATCGTGCTTCACCGCGGCGTGAAATCCGGCGCGAGTGGCGAGGTGCGGCAACTCGGCGCGCCCCGCAATCGTTAGCGCGCAGCAGCCGGGCTCGAGGTAGCCAGTTGTCCCACCTCCGCGACCGGTGTGCTTAGGCCCGCGCACCGTTGGCCGTACCTGTCGCTCCGTAGGGCCAGAATGCTCGACTCTCGCGCCGAAGCTTTCCAGAATGTGCGCAGCGTGACGGAAGGCATGGAAACTGAAGGCGGACACTCGCTCGTGGGCACCGTGCTCGCGGGTCGCTACCGCATCGAGCGACTGCTCGGCTCGGGTGGCATGGGCTCGGTGTATCGCGCCGAGCATGTGCTGATGCGCAAGGCGTGTGCGGTGAAGGTTCTGCACCGCGAGATGACGCAGGTGAAGGAGGTGGTGGCTCGCTTCGAGCGTGAAGCCGTAGCTGCCGCTCGCATCGAGCACCCCAACGTCGCGACCGCCACCGACTTCGGCCAGCTCGAGGACGGCTCGTTCTACCTGGTGCTGGAGTTCATCGAGGGGCAGAGCCTGGCGCGCTTGATCGCCGAGCGTGGCGCGCTGCCCGAAGAGCGCGCTCTGACCATCGTGCGGCAGATCGCCGACGCGCTGAACGCGGCGCACGCCGCCGGGATCGTGCACCGCGACCTCAAGCCCGACAACGTGATGTTGGTCGCCAAGGAAGGCGGCGCCGACCTGATCAAGGTGCTCGATTTCGGCATCGCGAAGGTGAAGCTCGAGGGTGACAAAGCCCAAGCCGAGCAGGCGCTCACGCGCATGAACACCGTGATGGGGACGCCCGAGTACATGGCGCCCGAGCAGGCGCGCGGCGAAGAGGTCGATTTGCGCGCCGACCTGTACACGCTCGGGACCATTCTTTACGAGATGCTCGCCGGGCAGTCGCCCTTTCGCCACGAAGAGTTCGTGGTCGTGCTGACGAAAAAGCTCACCGAGGATCCTCCTCCGCTGCCGGCCCACGTTTCGCAAGGCACGCGCGAGTTGGTCGAGAGACTGCTGCAGCGCGCGCCCGAAGATCGCTTGCAGAGCGCGGCCGAGATCGCTGCGGCCGTGGACGCAGTGCTGGGCTACAGCGCGGCGCCGGCCAGCGCGGTGTTCGCGCCCGTTTCGGGTCAGCTGGCTGCGGGACAGCTCGCGGCCAAGCGCGCGAGCGTCTCTTCCGAGGTGGCGTATGCCAACACGGTGGTGGGCGTGCAAGCGCCTCAGGTCACCGAAAATCCCTGGGCACTTGGGCTGAAAGCTGTGCTTCAGCTGGGCAACAACCTGGCCCGGCGTCGGGTTGCCGTCGGCTCGAGGCAGGTCCCGCTGGGGCTGATCGGCGGGTTGCTATTCGGGCTGCCTGTCGTGCTTGCGCTGGTGCTCGCGCTGGGCTCGAGTCACTCGAGCAGCGCGGCTGGCCCGGCAGCGAGCGCCGGAACGTTGCAGGCACCCGTCGACGACGACCTGGCTGACTTGATGAAGCGCGCCGAAGCAGGCGAGCGACCGGCGCTGGCCGAGCTGCTCGGCCGCGCTGCCGAGGAGAAATCGGCGCCGGCCTACCGGGCTCTCGGGCGCGGTTACTTCAAGATCGGTCAGCTCGACGCGGGGCTTCGCGCCTACCGCGCCGGCGGCAAGCTGGATCCGGCGCTCGGCGATTCACCCGAGGTGCTCGGCGACGTGCATCGGGCGCTCGGCGATGCGCCCAATCAACAGCTGGCGCTCGAGGTGGCCGCTGACCTCGGCGCGCGCGGCGCAGATTTTCTGTACGACGTGTGGGACGACAAGCAGCCGGCGAACGCCGCGCTCTCCAAGCAGGCCAAGGCCCTGCTCGACACCGAGACCGTGCAGCTTCACGCCAGCGCGGCCCTCAAGGTGGCGCTCGACTTGCCCAAGGCGAAGACCGAAGGCTGTCAGGCGGTGAAGAAGCTCCTGCCACGCGTGGAAGAGAGCGGTGACGCTCGCGTGGTGCCGCAGCTCACGCGCTTTGGCGACCGGCGCGGCTGTGGCTTTTTGGGCCTCGGCGACTGCTTCAGCTGCCTGCGCCGCGGTAAAGAGCTGAGCAACGCGCAGAAGGCCGCCAGTACCCGACCGGCCCCGCAGGTAGGCGGCTAACTAGCTAAAACTAAAGACTAAATTCCAGTTTCGCTTGACAGCCGGGACTGGAAGGACCAAGCAATCCGCTAATCGGGATAGCAGGATACGTGGTCCTAACGCACTTCGTAGAGACGCTCAATCTGCTGGGCGACGAAAGCCGGCTCCGGCTCTGCGCGCTGCTGCGCGAGCGGGAACTGTGTGTGACCGACTTGGTGCGCGCGACCGGCATCTCCCAGTCGCGCGTCTCGACGCATCTCGGACGGCTGCGCGACGCTGGCTTCGTGCGCGACCGCCGTCAGGGGCAGCAAGCCTTTTACGCGCTGGCGCTCGATTCGCTGCCCGCGACGGCTCGCGCCGTCCTCGACGAGGCGGCTCGCTCGGCGGATCCGACGCTCGATGGTGACAAGCAGCGCCTGGCGGAGCTGGAAGCGGAGCGCCGTGGCGGCCTGCCCGAGCTGATCGACGACATCGAGCGCTACTACTCGCCCGGCCGCACCTGGCAATCACTCGCTGCGGGCCTGGCTGCGCTCCTCCAACTGGGCGATGTGCTCGACGTCGGCTCCGGCGACGGGGCCGCCGCTGCTTCGCTCGCCCCGTATTGTCGCTCGCTCACCTGCATCGACAACAGCGCGCGCATGATCGAGGCCGCGCGCGAGCGACTGCAGCGCTTCGAGCGGGTGAAATGCCTGGTAGCCGACGTCCACCAGCTGCCGCTCGATGCTGCGAGCTTCGACTGCGTCCTGATGTTTCACACGCTCACCTACGCCGAGCAGCCGGCGCGGGCCCTCGCCGAGTGCGCGCGCGTGCTGCGACCCGGCGGTCGCCTGGTCCTGCTTTGCCTCGACGAGCATCGCCAGCACGAGCTCACGGCGCCCTACGGCGAGCGCCACCCTGGTTTTTCCCCTGCGGCGGTGCGCAAGCTCTTGACCGAGTCCGGTCTCGAGGTGCGCGCTTCCGACGTTGCCTCGCGCGAATCGCGCAAACCACATCTGCAAGTCGTGCTCGCGCTGGCGACCAAGCCCGACCCCAACTGATCCCCGCCACTCACGGCCAAACCATCATGCACCCCCTCCAAGAGCTCCTTCACAAACGCATCGCCATCATCGACGGCGCGATGGG
>JBEHXA010000719.1:0-3801 GCA_048498935.1 Myxococcota bacterium | reverse complement strand
GCGCCACGCGATCGTCACGCGGGGCGGCAGCCTCCGGCGCGGCGGCGGGCGACGGCAGCGTGAGCGCCGCCGCAGCGGGCGGCAGCTTGCCGGTCAGCCGCTCGCTGTGGTCGCAGCTCGCGAGCCCGAAGATGGACGCGACCAAGAGCGAGCAGGCGACTGCTCCGTGCGCTTGCCGCAGGGACGCGGCCGGGTTCCGGACGGCAAACGGCAAGAGGACCGACTCTTCGGGATCCCTCCGCTTCAGTCAAGGCGAAAGCACGCCGGCTAGCCGGTTTTCTGGCGCTCGAACAAGAATTATCCAGAGATATCAGCGCCATTGCTGCTCACCTTTAAGGTGATGCGGCATCACCGCAGCAGCGCACGCCGATCTGAATGTCCTTGAAGTAGTCGTCGTGCGCCGTCGTCGCAGGCCGACAGCGATTGCGCGCCGCCATCCACCAGCCGCCCTTGAGCGCGTTCCGAAACGGATGGTTCTGCTCGAAGCCTTCACGCGCCGTCGGCTCGTCCATGTTGCCCGCCATGTCCTCCACGCCGAAGGGGCTCCGGCACTCGGGGTGCGCGCCATTGGCGGCGCGCCGGTCGGCCAGCACCTGCATGCGCGGGTTCTTCTCGTACAGGTCCGTGCGGTCCTGATTGCACACCGCGCGCCGCTCGTAGCCGTACGGGTACGGCAGCATCTCTTCACCCTCGCACGCGAAGTTCCATTCGTTATCGGTGCACAGGCGCTTACCCAGACCCTTGCAGGTCCGCCCTGCGATTTCATAGCTCGCCCAGTTTTGGGGCAGGCTCTCGCCGGGCGGCGTGTACTCGTAGCGGTCGATGCAAAAGCGCTTGGGCTCCAGCTTCCCGACGCAGCGCGACTTATGTGAGTACTCGGCGCAGCGCGCGAACGGCAACGCCTCGTCGTCGAGCCAGCGATTACAATCCTGGCGCACGTCGGTGCAGTACTGCCCCTCGACGAGCACCATCTCGGCCGGACAAGCCGGCGGCTCGACGCGCGGCGCCAGATCCACCGACGGCGCGGGCGGCAAGAGCGGCACCGACGACGCCGAGCTCACCGATACCTTCGCGCGCTCTGCCTCCGACCGCCCCCGCGCCACCCCGGATGCGACTACGCCGATACCGGCAGCAACCAGAACGAACAACCCCCAACGGGGCTTCTTCGGTTGCGACGCCTCACTCACACTCCCTACTTAAGCATTCCTGGCGCCCAAGCGTACAATGTCATTCGCGGATCTCGACGGCGGTGCCTTCGCCCATGTCGCTGCCGATGTTGATGCCATGCCAGCCGGCAGGCACCGGGGGATCGGTCCAGAGGAAGACGTAGCGGGCGTCGATGGGCGCGAGGTTGACGCAACCGTGACTGCGCGCGGTGCCGAACACGTCGTGCCAGTAAGCGCCATGGAGCGCGTAGCCAGCCGCGAAGTATTGGATCCAGGGCACGTCGCGGAGCTCGAAGTCGCTCGCGCCGCGCCGCATCGTGATGCCGTACTCGGGGTCGCGGCCCTTCTTCACGTTGGCGAGCCGCCGTGCGTCGTCTTCAGAGAGCTTTTCGCCTTTGGCTTCAGCCGACTTGAGTCGCTCGATCGCGGCCGCGCTGGTGGCCGAAACCGGGCGCGTTGCCGCGCGGGCGCCGCCCGAGACGCTCGAGTTTTCTTCCGAATCCATGGCCGCCGCGATGTGCTTGCTGGTCAGGCGGAAAGAGCCGCGGGGCGTCGAAAGCGTCGTTTTGGGATCGCCGAGACGATCGCGCCCGGTGGAAACGAGCGTCGCGTACACGGGGCGCGCGCCTTCGTAGAGCACGAGCGCTTGCTGGGTGATCGAGATATCGATCCATTTCTCACCCTTTGCAGCGGGCGCCGGGAGCGCGCTCGGGGCCTCGGCGACGGCTAGATCGCGGCCGCGGATCCAAACCGTCTTGTCTTTGAGCGTCTGATAAAAGCGCTCGCCTGCCTTGATGCGCGCCTTGCCGGAGAGCGGGATCACCACGCGAAACGGCAGCGCCTCGTCCGGGCGCGCTTCGTCGCGACCCTTGATCAGCTTGTAAGTGCGGGCATCGGAGACGTTTACCCAGCCGAGCGGCAGCGTGAGTTTTTCGCTCAGAGTCACGCCGTGAAAGGCCGAGCCGGCGTCGGGCTTGAGCTTGGTGGTCGGGATCAGCCGCATGTCCACCGTGACCGCGAAGCGACGCGACATGCCGTCGCTCTGCGTGTCGAACGCGCCCACCAGCGACAGGCCCGTTTTGCGGCGCACGCGATCCGCGAACACGGCGTATTCGGGCACGTCGTAGCCCGATACGTTGGGGATCTTGCGACCACCTTCGAGCCACCAAGGCACCGGGTCGGTCGCGCCTGCCCCACCGAACAGCTCATTTTCACTCAGCTCGGTCGACACCCGAAAGCCTTGCGGCCGCGTGCCTCCCGGCAAAGCTGCACCCCGCGCGTCGAGCGGCACGTCGTTGGCGCCGAGCACGACTTTTTGCACCTCGGCGCGGTTTTGCTCGAACCACTCCAGGTGCTCCGCGAGCTTGAACTCGCTCTTCTCTTGCTCGCCTTTGCTGGGCACGCGCAAGTACTGAGGCGAGGTCGCGCGCACGAAGCCGTACTTGTACGGCAGCGGCTTGCTCAGATCGGGGCGGCGCGCCGCAGCCCGCAGCAGCGCGTCGTTCATATCGATGCTGGCTTCGTCGGTGCAGACGTGGCCCATCGGGTACACGCGGTACCACTGCCCTTTGCAGCCCTTGCCGTGCACCGGCTCGGGATCGCGCGCCACGCTACCGCCCAGCCGGATGTAACCGAGCCGGCGCGACGCGATGTCGGGCAGCTTGTACACGGTCGCGGCGATGACGCGCGAGCCGATCCGCGGCGCGTCTTTGGGCGCTTGCGTGTCGAGCTCACCGTGATCGACCTGCTGCGCCGCTTGCGGGGCCGCGCCCTCTACGGCAGCACTGGCCGAAGCCGCCGCGGACGTGGACGCGCTACCGCGCTTGCAACCGGTCGGTGGGAGCAGGCACAGCGGCAGCAGCAGCAGCAGTGGCGAGACGCGCAAAGCCCGCGTGTCTTAGCCGCGGGCCGGCCCTTCCTCAACCCCTGCGCGCGCCCTCGAGCTTGTAGTCGAGGTTGTACTCGATGTACGTGTCCGCGACGGTGTTCGCGACGGTGCCCGAGGCGCTCGCGTCGGTGTACGTGCCCCACGACCCCGCGGTGCTCGCGCTCGCCGGCACGCTGATCCCGATCGCCGCGTGCTTCCAGGTCTTCGACGGCTTCCAGGCGGTCGCGTTCGGCGTGCTGCGCGGGGCGGGCGACACGGTCGCGCCCTCCGTCATCAACATCGTCGGCTACTACGTGGTCGGGCTGCCGCTCGGGGCCTGGCTCGGGTGGACCGTGGGGCTCGGGGTGGTGGGCGTCTGGGTGGGGCTCACGGTCGCGCTCGCGTGCGTCGCCTCCATGCTGTTCCTGCGCCTGCGCCACGTCGAGCGCAGGGGCGGCTTCCGAAGAGCGGCCTGAGCCCGCCACGATCCGTCCTCGAGCCGACACCTCGGTTACGATCGCGCCACGACGGGGGCTCGTTGCGACAGGCACGCATCATCGGCACCGGCGGCTACGTGCCGCCGCGCGTGGTCACCAACGACGACCTCGCCCGCACCTTCGGGATCGAGACCGACGACGCCTGGATCCGCAGCCGCACCGGGATCGAGGAGCGCCGCTACGCCGACGAAGGCGTCGGCACCGCCGACCCCGGCGCGGAGGCCGCCCGTCGCGCGCTCGACGCCGCCGGCCTGTCGCCCCGGGACGTCGA
>JBEHXA010000718.1:0-3802 GCA_048498935.1 Myxococcota bacterium | reverse complement strand
TCGGGGCAAGGCAAGGCGCAGCCCGAGCGCATCAAACGCTATCAAACCTTTGATGATTCTCTGCCGGGGGGCTCAGCCCCCACGACCAAAATGCGGCTTGGCTAAGAGCCGCGGTCAGAGGAAGATGCGTCCCCTGGAGGAAGTCCGGCTTCGCACATCAGAGCGAGGAGTGGGATGCACTGCCCCCTTATCGGATCGACCACCACGAGGGAAACCGATGCGACTCATGAATAGCTTCCGTCTCGCAGCGTTCGCCGCCGTCACCATTTTTGCTTCAGGCGCGTCTGCGCAAGCGCCCGCTGCCTCAGTCAAGGCGCCCGCGACCGCTGCGGCTCCGGCGAAGCCGGCAGCGACGCCAGCGGCGGCTGCACCCGCGACCTCGGCGACCCCTCCGGCTGCTGCGGCGCCGGCAGCTGCGCCTGCCGCGGCCACGCCGACGGCGGCAGCTCCGGGAAGTCCCGCTGCTACGACACCTGGTGGCACGGCGCCCGCGGCGACGACACCCGCGACCACGCCGCCCGCCACCGCTGCGCGCACCGATGCACCCGCCACTGCCACCGCCAGCGGCAGCATGGATGGCGGCACTTACGCAGTTCGGCTTCGCGATCTCGAGCAGCGCATCGACGAGCTCAAAGAGCAGATTCGCCGCAGCCACACGCGCCTCAGCCTGCTTTCTGACACCATCTTGTCGGGCGGTGCTGGCGGCGCTCGGGCCGAAATCACCTTCAAGAACGATCTATCGAGCGCCTTCCGCGTGACGGGCGCGACGTTCGTCCTCGACGGTGCCGTGCAGTACAACAAGACCGACGAGTCCGAGAACAGCGCGCTCGCAGCTCAGAAGGAGATCCCGGTGTTCAGCGGGTCCATCCCGCCGGGCGATCACACCCTGCAGATCGTGCTGCGCCTACGCGGTCACGGCTACGGCGTCTTCTCGTACCTGCGCGGCTACAAGTTCCAGGTGCCTTCGAGTCACACCTTCACCATCACCGAGGGTAAGACGATCAAGCTCGACGTGGTTGCGTGGGAGAAGGGTGACGTGACGACGGCACTCGAGCAACGTCCGTCGATCCGCTATGTGGAGAACCTGCGCGCAGGCGTGACCGGCGAAGGTTCCTCGCCAGGCGCCAAGCCGGCAGCGGCGCCCGCCGCGAACGCGGGCGGAAGTGTTTCGGTCGGCGCAGGAGCGAAGTGATGAGGCGCCTTGGGGTGCCCGGAGCAGCAGGCGCTGCTTTCGGGTTCACGCTCGCTTTCGCCAGCTCGGCATTCGCGCTCAGTACGAGTGAAGCGCAAGGGCGAGCGACGCTAGTCGTCCAAGGGGTCGAGTCGGGCATGACCAGCCCGCCGCCCGATTCCAAGCTCGCCATCAAGCCGCCGACGCCCGCCGAGCGCGTGGCCGCCGGCGACATGCTGCTGCGCAACAAGGACTACGACCGCGCCATCGAGACGCTGAGCAAGGTGCTCGAGCTCTATCGCCAGGGCAAGGCGCCCGAAGCGGCCTACGCCGACGCCTCGCTGATGATCGGCGAGGGCTACATGTCGACGAAGCAGTACCTATCTGCGCGCCGGCATTTCCGCGAGATTTTGGACAAGGGTGCGCAGCCTGCGTACGAGGCCTACGTCGGCCGAGCGCTCAGCCGGCTAGTCGATATCGCGCTTCGCACCGACGACTTGGCGGGGCTGGACTACGTGTTCGAGCGGCTCGCGCGGTTGCCCGTCACGGATCGCACCGGTTCGCTCGCCTACGCGAGGGCCAAGGCGCTCTACGCCAAGAAAGACTACGCGGCGTCGAAGAGCGCCATCAATCAGGTGCAGGCCGATTCGCCGTACACGCCGCAAGCCCAGTACTTGCTCGGCGTGGTGCTGCTGAAGGAAGCCTTGGCTGCGACCCCGGCCGCACCAGCCGCGGCGGCTGCGCCTGCCCCCGCCGCCGGAGCCGGTCCGGCCCCGGCGCCGCCACCCGACGCGCGCTTCGTGCAGGCCATCGAGCAGTTTCGCAAGGTGACGCGCATTCCGGCCACCACGCCCGAGCAGGAACACGTGGTCGACCTGGCGTGGATGGCGATCGGCCGCCTCTTTTACGAGACCAACAATTACTTGGACGCGGTCGAAGCGTACAGCCACGTGGGCCGCAACTCGCCCGAGTTCTCGACGACGCTCTACGAGCTCGCTTGGGTGTTCGTGCGCCTCGGTGACTACTCGAGGGCGCAGCGCGCGCTCGAGGTGCTGACGATCACCGATCCGAACAACCTGGAGCTGGCCGACGGCTCACTGCTGCGTGCCGACTTGATGCTGCGCTCGGGTGACTTCCAGAACGCGCTCAACCTTTACCGCAACGTCCGCGACCACTTCGATCCCATCCGCAAGAGCGTGGACGACTTCCTGGCGTCGACTAGCGATCCGGCCGTTTACTACGACAAGCTGACCGCGGACGAAGCCACCATGGCCACGGAGACCAAGCTCCCCAAGGTGGTCCTGGAGTGGGCGCGCGAGCAGGCCGAGAACGAGCACGTTTTCGGCATGATCGACGACGTCACGCGCTCGCGCGATCTGATCAAGCGTTCGCGCAAGCTGGCCGTGAAGCTCGAGGCGGTGCTCTCCGTACCGACGCGCGTCAAAGCGTTCCCCGAGATTCGCAGTGGTTTGCAGTACACGCTGTCGCTCATGAACAAGCTCGCCAAGGCGCGCGCCACCCTCGCCGAGGGCATGGATGACACGGCCGACAGCGGCGTCGGCGGCGAGCTGGCGCGGGTGCGAGGCGAGCGTCGTTCGCTGCAGAAGCGGCTCGGTTGGCTGCCCGTCACCGACGGGGACTTCCTGCGTCGCGACGACGTGGGCGATCGGCAATGGAACAAGGTGTCGCAGGTGCTGCAGAGCCTGACCGTGGAAGCGGACAAGCTGGCGGCCATCGTGAACGGCCTCAAGCGCGTGCTCAAGGAAGCCGACAGCTACGGCGTGACCTCGGACGCGAACAGCCGCGAGCGCTTCAAGCTCGAGATCGAAGCCAACGAGCGCGACCTGGCCACGTACAACAAGCGCATCGAGGAGTATCGCGATGCGATCGAGAACGGTCGCGCGCAGATCGGCTTCGGAGACCAGCGCTTCGTCGACGACGACGACGTCCGCAAGCGCTTCCGCGAAGCGTTCGCGCGCGAGGTGGCGCTGGCTGCGGCTGGACAGGACTCCAGCGACGCCGCCGAATACGCCAAGGGTTTGCAGCCGCTGCTCGGTCGCATCGACATCGACGAGCAGCGCTTGGAGGTTACGCGCGCCAAGCTCGAGAAGCAGGCGCTCGAGCAGGCCGAGCAGCTGCGCGTGAAGATCGCCGCAGAGGTGGTGTCGCTCGAGACCTACGCGCAAAACCTGGACGCTCTCGACCAGCAAGCGCGCTTGCTCGTCGGCGAGATCGCTATGAAGAATTTCGCTCTGGTGCGCGACCGAGTGAAGAACATCGTGCTGCGCGCCGACGTCGGCATCGTGCAGCAAGCTTGGGAAGTGCGCGAGGAGCAGCGGCTCCGCGTGCGCAATCTGCAGCGTGAACGGGCGCGCGAGGAGCAGAACTTGAACGACGAGCTGAGGGAAGTGCTGGACGACTCGGAGGAATCGCAATGAGAACGCGTCGTCAGGTCTTCGCGCCCGCGTTGTTGGCGGTGCTGGCAGGCATCGCGCTGCCGGTCTCGGCGTCGGGTCAGGCCGGAACCGCGCCTGCGGCGAAGCCCGCCGCGGCCGCGTCTGCTGCACCCGCTGCGTCTGCTGCACCCGCTGCGTCTGCTGCACCCGCTGCGTCTGCTGCACCCGCTGCGTC
>JBEHXA010000717.1:0-3806 GCA_048498935.1 Myxococcota bacterium | reverse complement strand
GCCAAGCTGGGCCATCCGACGCAGCTTTTGCATCAGCACCGCGCGCTGCACTTGCTCGAGCGCCGGCGGCTCGCACGGCTGACCCGCCTCGAGCAGCGTCACGACGCCACCAGGCGCACCGGCTTCGGCAACCTGTACCAGTGTCTCCGCCACCGCGCTGCCGCCGCGCATGCGACCGCTGACCAGTACTTGGCCGCCGCAGAGACGACTGCTCACGCTGTCGCGCACCCGCAAGGTGTGGCTGGCCGTGACGTCGGCGTTCTCACAGCTGCGCAGCGTTGCATCGGTACTGGCCACGATCCGCGCGTCGTCGCCACCGCGCGCCGCTCCGCTGACTCGCACGCTACCGCCAGCCTGCACGGAGCCGCCCGCCACCGCGCCCAGCACCTCCACGTCGCCGCTGGCGCGGACCTGAAAGAGCCGCTCGACATCGCCCTTCACGGTCAAATGCCCCGGCATGTCCAGGTTGCCGCTGCGCAAGTCCACTGCGCCTTGGTGCACGTAGCGCTCGACGACGTCGAGCAGCTTGCCCGGCCGATACAGCACGAGCCCGGTGCGCCGCGCGCGCACGCCGCCCTGCTCGTCGACGTAAACACCGTCGCCGAACGCGAGGCCCAACGCGGCCGCGACTTCGAGCGGCGGCGTCGACGGCGGTGACGCGACGGGTTCGGCGGTGTCGCTCGGCTCGGGGATCGCGGGGTGCAGCACCGCGATGAGTTGATCGGGCGCAGCGGCCTTGAGCAGGCCGCGCTCGAAAAAGTCCATGTGGCCGTCGCCGTCGACCTGACCCGGCCCGATGCCCTGCTCGAATGTCAGCTCGATCCAAGCTTCCGAGTGCAAGCTATCGAGTTTAGCAGACGGGCAGCTTCGCCCAAGTGGCCGAGATGCAAGGGGCGCCGCGACGCTGGGCGGGCCACAGTTGCGATCCGAGGTCGCTCGGGGCATAGGTCCCGGCCGACCGCCATGAGTGAGCAAACGACCAAGAACTTGGTGAGCACCGCAACTGCCTCCGCGAGCATCGTGAGCCCGCTGGACGAGCGTTACGCCTCGGTGATGAGGCCCCTGGCGCTGCACATGTCCGAGTACGGGCTGCTGCGCTACCGCGTTCAGGTCGAGCTCGAATGGCTGATCTTCATGGCGGCTCGCCCGGAGATTTCGCACGTGCCGGCGCTGAGCGACGACCAGGTGCGCACCTTGCGCGGCTGGGTCACCAGCTTCGACGAGACCGAGTCGGCCAAGATCAAGGCGCACGAGATCAAGATTCAGCACGACGTGAAGGCGGTCGAGTACTACCTGCGCGAAAAGCTGAACGCGATCGGCCTCAAGCAGCACGCGATTCAGGTGCACTTCTGTTGCACCTCCGAAGACATCAACAACCTCGCTTACGCGCTCATGCTCAAGGCTGCGCTCGAGCAAGCTTGGCTGCCGGCTGCGCGCGCGCTGCTGGCCGACCTGAGCAAGCTGTCCGAGGCCGCCAAGGCGCTGCCGATCCTGGCGCGCACGCACGGCCAACCGGCGTCGCCCACCACGCTCGGTAAAGAGCTGGCCGTTTTCGTGTACCGCCTCAATCGCCAGCTGAAGCAGATCGAGGGCGCCGAGTACCTGGGCAAGTTCAGCGGCGCGGTCGGCAACTTCAACGCGCACGTGGCCGCTTACCCGACGCTCGATTGGGAGCAGCTGTCGAAGGCGTTCGTGGAGTCGCTTGGCCTCACGTGGAACCCGCTGACGACTCAGATTGAATCGCACGACTACCTGGCCGAAGTGTTCCAGGCGCTCGGTCGCTTCAGCAACGTGCTTTTGTCGCTGGATCGCGACATTTGGATGTACGTCTCGTTCGGGTACTTCAAGCAGGCGGCCGTCAAAGGCGAAGTTGGTTCGTCGACGATGCCGCACAAGGTCAACCCGATCAATTTCGAGAACTCCGAGGCCAACTGCGGCATCGCGATGGCGCTGCTCCAGCACCTGGCTGAAAAGCTCCCGGTCTCGCGCCTGCAGCGCGACCTCAGCGACTCGTCGGCGCTGCGCAACATCGGCGTAGCGGTCGGACACTCGCTCGTCGCCATCGAGGCGGCACGCCGCGGCCTCGGCCGATTGGCGCTCGACGAAACGGCCGCAGCGCGCGACCTCACCGAAGCCTGGGAGGTGCTCGGCGAAGCCGTGCAAGTCGTCATGCGCCGCTACGACTTGCCCGACTCGTACGAGCAACTGAAAGACCTATCGCGCGGCCGCCCCCTCACGCGCGACGTCCTCCACCAATTCATCGGCACCCTCGCGCTGCCGGCCGAAGCGCGCGACTACCTGCTCGCCCTCACTCCATCCTCATACATCGGCATCGCCCCCCGCTCCGTCCGCCACGTCCAATAACGGCACCGCGAAGAGCTGTGCGGCTCCCTGATTTTACAGGGAGCCGGGGAGGCGGGGAGCTCCGCGAGGGTTTGTTGGTTCGATCCGTGGGTCGTCGCGCGTCGACTGCGAAGTCTTCGTTCGTCATCGAACGGCTCGAACCCCAAATTCTCGCCTCGCGGATCGCCCCACCTCTCCGCCTCCCTGTGATTCTCGCTCGCTGGGTGAGAAGCAGAGCCGTAACGGTGTTCGTGCCGGGGCGGGAACGGGTTCGTTGGCCCTATTTGCGGGCGCGGAGGCCGAGGACGTGGAGGGGGGCGTCGGAAAGGGCGAACTCGATTTCGTCGCCGAGTTGCACGGCGATTTTGCGCTGCGGGCCGTCGAGGAAGAGGCTGCTGTCGTCCATTTTGCTCACGATGGTCACGCGCTGGCGCGGGTTGATGAGCGCGCGGGCGAGCGCATTTTTTTTGCCGCGCGGGCTGTAGGGCTCGCGCACGACGAGCTGCAGCTGGCGCGAGGCGAGCGGCAAGATGCGACCACCGGCTGAGCGCTGCGCGGCAGTGGAGCCGGCGGGCGGCCCGATCCAAATGCCGCTCGAGCGCTGCTCTTCGCTGGTGCGCCCGATGTGCAAGATGTAGCGCGACGTACCCGCGGGCGAGTCGTGACAGTACAGGGTGTCGTTGAGCACGCGCTTGCTGCGCATGCGACCGTTGAGCGACACCGACATGCGCGACAGCGTGACGGCGCGCAGCTTGCCGGCGAGCGCGCGATCCAAAAAGCCTCGAAAGGTTTGGCGCGTCGCCGCGCAAAAGAAGCCGATGGAGTAGTTCGGCGCGCTGTTCACGCCCAAGATCGGAACACCGTCGACGTTGTGCGAAGCCGCCAGCAGTGTGCCGTCACCGCCGACCGCGATCACGAGCTCGGCGCCTTCGGTGTCGAAGGCCGCGTGCGCGCGACGCACCAAGAGCGTTTGCGCGCCGGCTCGTTCCAGCTCGCGCGTCACGATCTCCACCGTGCGCTGGTGCTCGGCGTGCGAGTCGAGCCAGCTGCGCACCGCCGGATCCTTCTTTTTGACCAGCAACCGGGCGCGCGGGTCGCCCTCCTCTTCGACGAAGCGCTGGTACGAGGTGCGCTTGACTACTACGACGACTCTGGGTCCGGACATGTCGGGTTCAGGCGCGCGAGCGTAATGGGAGCGCCGACGTTCGTCTACTGCGCGCCGTCAGCGCGCCGCGGTCAATCCGCGCGCAAGCTGCGCGCCACGATGTCGGCGAAACGGCGCAAGGCGATTTCGGTCTTGGCGTCTTCGATACCGCCGCTGGCGCACCAGGCGAGCGCGTCCGAAAGTGGGACGTCGATCACTTCGCCGAAACGCTCGAGCGGCGAACCATCGAGCTCCGGCGCACGGCGCTGATTCGGGTCGACCGCGACGTGAAAAAAAACGCCCAGGGGATTCCGTCGCT
>JBEHXA010000716.1:0-3809 GCA_048498935.1 Myxococcota bacterium | reverse complement strand
TGCTTCAGAACCTCGAGAACGATGGGATAAATGCGGAGCATGGCGAACCTTTCCGGCGTGCGAAACTTTCACGCCCGCCCTGCCCACGGCCGTGCTCGTGTGTGCCGGGTCCGGGCTGCCTGCGCGCGAAGCAAGCAGGCACCGGCGGCTCCGCCGCCGGCCGCGGCCTGGAGGCGGCGCACGCGAGCTGGCAAAATAGAAATGCCAGGCAAGCCCTCCCGTCTAGCTCCTTCGCCTCGTCGCGCTCGCGCTCGCGCTCCGCACCCGCCCAGACGCTGCACCCTGCACGCTCGCTCACCCGCGACCACTCCTCCTCGCACAACGAAACCGAACGCCCAACGGCAGCTTCTGCGATTCTGGCCGCGTCTCGGCAGCCCTCACGCACAAAAGCGAAAGCGCCGTACGGTGCGAGACCGTACGGCGCCTTGGCGATTCGTTACGCGGATCAGCTGGCGGCGGGGGCGCCGACCGTGAACTCGTAGACGAACGTGGCGTCGCCGTTGTTGGCGTCGCCGGGCGTGAGCACCAAACCGCTGAGCGCGCTGGACACGCAAGCACCGAGCTCGGCAGGGCCGTCGGTCTTGATGTCCTTGAAGGCACCGGTCTTGGCTTCCACCGTGAAGTGGACGGTCACCTGACCCGCCCTGGTCTTCTCGCTCTTCAGGATGCTGTCGTAGCAAGCCTTGACGTCGCCGTTCTTCGACTCGAGCACCTTCGCAACGTCGTCGCGGTAGGGCTCAGCCGTGCGAATCGCGCCACTGCAGCCCACGGCCGCCAGTGCAAACCCAATCAGTGCAAATGACTTGGTCATCTTGAGCTTCTCCTGAATGCGCTTCACGGCTTGGTGCCCGTGGACTTCTTCTCGCTAGCAGCCTTCTTGTCGGCGGCCTTCTTCTCGTCGGCGGCTTTCTTGTCAGCAGCCTTCTTCTCGTCGGCAGCCTTCTTCTCGGCGGCCTTGGCGTCGGCAGCGGCCTTCTTGTTGGCGGCCTCGTCCGGCACGGCGGCTTCCTTCTCGGTCACCGTGGTCTTGGTCTCCTCGACGACCTTCTCTTTGCCGGTCTTCGGGTCGATCTCGACCTTCTTCTTCGTGACGTCTTGCTCGATGATGTTGAACTCGACGCGGCGGTTCTTCTCGCGGCCCTCTTCGGTTGCGTTGTCCGCGATCGGCTTAGTGATGCCGAAGCCCTTGGCAGTCAGGCGCTTTTCGTCGATGCCGTGGTCGGCGATGTACTTCGCCACCGCTTTGGCACGCTCATCCGAGAGCTTCAGGTTGCGCTTCGGGTCGCCTTCGGCGCTGGCGTGGCCTTCGATGGAGACCTTCTTGAGCTGCGGGTTGTCCTTGAAGACCTTGGTGATGTCATCGAGCAGCGAGAACGACTGCGGCAAGATCACCGACTTGTTGTTCTCGAACTGAATCTTCTCTTTGAACTCGATCTTGTTGTTCCGGATCTCGACGCGCGGAGGGGGAGGCGGCGGCTCCTCCTTCTTCGGCGGAGGGGGCGGGGGTGCGGGCGGCGTGCCCGTGACGGCGATGGCGCCGGCACCCTGGAACACGGTCGTGCCACCACCGCAGCCCGGTAGGATGAGCGCGCCCGTAAGCAAAGCGGTCAATGTGATGAATTTAGGACCCGTGCGAAAATCCAGCATCGGTCGTCTCCCCTGGTGATGAGCACCAGCGTATGGGGGGTTCCCCTATGGTCGCGGACACTTGTGTCATTCCTCATTGGTTCGCGTCAAGAGTCGTCAGAAGGCCGACTCCCTGGCCGAACCACCGCTTCGGGGCGGCAATTCGTGGAGACGAGCGCGCGCAGCCACGTATTCAGGCTCTGGCGACGATCCTACTCGCGGGGTGGCCGGAGCGCGTCAGCGCGCGCTCGGCGGCTCGGTCGCTAACCCGCAGGCGTACCCAGCGCCCGTTCGAGGATGGCGGCGAGGCGCACGCCGGCCTTACATAACTGCTCGGCGACCACGGGCCAGCGTGAGCGCTCGTAGGCGGCATCGACGCGGTCTTCGGCCCGCAAATAGGCGAAGCGCTTGGCGACACGCAGCGCCTCGTTCGTCATCCTTTCGGGTGAAGTGGTGGCACGCCACGCGCGCAGCTGCGCGGGCTTCAGGTCCTCGATCAGCGCCTGCGCGAGCGCGCGGTAATCGCCGCCGACGGCGCTCGGGCGTCGTTCGATGAGCCCGAAGTCCCAGATCCAGTGCGCGCTCTTCTCGCCGTCGTCGAAGAAGGCGAGGCGCGTGATGTTGCCGCCCTTGTCGTCCGGGTGCGCGACGTGCAGCGGTTGGTGCAGGTCACCGACCAGGTGCGCGATCCAATAGATCTGCTCGCGCCGCTCGTCGGCGTTCGGGGTGGGGTCGGCGCGGCCGAGCAGCGTCACGAATTGTTCGAGCGCGGTGACGACGCAGCCGTTGGGACAATCGCGTGCCTGGCGATACTCGGCTGCGTCGGCGGGCACGTTCACGTAGTGAAACGATTTCATGCCGTCGTAGCGGTGATCCTGCTTTGCGTAGCTATCGGGCCAGGTCGCTGCGTCGGCGAGCGACGCGTAGCCCGGCTCCGTCAGGCTCTGGCTCACGGCGCGCTGGGCGCGGGGGCTCAGGTAATGCCAGGCGATTTCGCCCACCACGCGGTGTCCGTCGTCGCCCCAAGCTTGGGCTTTTGGCGCAACCAGCCACAGCGCAAGGCCGAACAGCGACCACGCAAGGCGCCCGAGCTCTGGCATCATCGGCGCCCAGCATAGGCCAGCCGAGTTACGGATGGGCGCTCCTCCCGCACTTTTGCTCGACACGTTCGGGCTGTTTTTTCGTGCCTTCTTCGCGCTACCGCCGATGAGCACATCGCGCGGCGAGCCGACCTCGGCGCTCTACGGGTTCAGCTCGCTCTTGCTCAAGCTGCTGCGCGAGCACCCGCGCTGCGAGCTCTGCTTTGCCCTGGACACCGGGCGTCCGACCTTCCGTCATCGCGAGTTTCAGCCTTACAAGGCGGGGCGCGCTCCGACGCCCACGCCGCTCGTCGAACAACTGCGTCGCCTCGACGGCTTGCTCGAGGCTGTCGGCGCGCCGATCCTGGGCGCTCCGGGCTTCGAAGCCGATGACGTGCTCGCGACGCTCGCGGCGGAGCTTCGCGCTCAGGGCCGGCCGACTTTGGTGGTCAGTGGGGACCGGGATTTGCTGCAAGTGGCGCACGGCTCGGTGCGCGTGCACTTCGTCGGGCGACGCGGGCAGGAGGCGATCGACTACGACGAGGCGGCCGTGCGCGAGCGCTTCGGCGTTCCGCCCGAGCGCTTACCGTCGCTCGTGGCGCTGATCGGTGACGCCTCGGACAACTTGCCCGGGGTGGGCGGCATTGGCCTCGGCACCGCCAAAAAGCTGTTGTCCGAGCGGCGCGACATCGAGCATTTGCTTGCCGACGCATCCCAGCTGTCGCCGCGCCTGAGCGCGCTCTTGCTCGAGCACGCCGAGCAGCTGCGGCAAACCGAGCGCTTGGCGCGCCTCACGCTCGATGTACCGCTCCCACCGCCGCCTCATTTGGCTGCGCCGTCGCGCGCCGATCTGGGCCGGCTGCGTCAGCTGTTCGAGGAGCTGGAGTTCAAGAGCCTGCTGCCTCGCGTCGACAAGCTGGCATCCGCGTTGCTTTAGCGAGGGGTGTGACCCCTCATTCCTACTCGCGAGCCGCCTTCCCGCTGCTGCTTTCGTGGCTCTGCTTCGCTGCCTGCGGCGATGGAGACCACCCGGCCCCTCCGCCGATCGGCGGAGAAACGGGCCATCCACCGCCCATAGTGACCGGCACGGGCGCCACGGCGAGC
>JBEHXA010000715.1:0-3810 GCA_048498935.1 Myxococcota bacterium | reverse complement strand
AGTAGCTTTTTATGGGTGGTGGTTATTTTAAATTTGTTCATGTTGTGTTCCAGGCCAAGTCGAGCATGGACTTGTGGACGCGCCTGGACCAGATCGGCACCGTGGAAGGCACTGCGGCGTACCTCTCGCTGGTGTGCGACCAATGGCCGGACAAGACGGCTTACCCGACGGCTCCGCCCCTCGCGTCGTGCGGCGTGGGTCACGCTGTCGGCGCGAACATGGACATCAAGGACATCAGCAAGATGAAGCGCGTGGTGCCTGCGGACGTGCCGAACAGCAGCGTGCACGACCTGATGTCGCTGCGCATCGCGGGCATGGCCGATCCGATTCAGATGCCCCCGCTCGGCACCGAGATCACCGATCCGACGGGCCTCAAGATGGTCGAAGACTGGATCAACAGCCTTACGGCAAAGTAGTGTCGGCTCAACCAGGATCCTCGACCGTGTCGCCCATCGAAGCTGCTCGTAAGCACCGCTTGGTGCCCGTTATCGCCATTAAAGAAGCCGACGCCGCACCGGAGCTCGCTGCGGCCCTCTCCTCCGGTGGGCTCCCCATCGTCGAAATCACGATGCGCACCGAGGCCGCGCCGGCCGCGATGAGCAAGATCGCGGCGAGCGGCGCCAAGGTCACGTTGATGGCCGGCACCGTGACGACGCCCGAGCAGGCGAGAGTCGCGATCGACTCGGGCGCCGAGCTCATCATCAGCCCGGGCTTGAACACGCGCGTCGTCGAGTACTGCCTCAAGCACGACGTCCCCGTGCTGCCGGGCGTGTGCACGCCGACCGAAATCGAGACTGCCCGTAACTACGGTCTCAAGTACCTGAAGTTCTTTCCCGCCGAAGCATACGGCGGCGTCAAAACTCTCAAGGCACTCCAAGACGTGTATAGCGCATTCGCGTTCATGCCCACCGGCGGCATCAACGCGGCGAACTTGGCGGACTATCTCAAGCTGCCGATCGTCGTGGCTTGCGGCGGCTCGTGGATGGCGCCGTCGGACCTGATCAGCAAGCGCAAGTTCGGCGACATCGAGGGCCTGGTCAAAGAGGCCGTAGCCCTCGTGTCTTCACTCAGCACCTGAGTCCCGACTCGGCAGGGCGGTTGGGGACGTGCCCCAACCGCGCACGAGTCGTCGACGTCACTTCGCTGCGAGCAGATCGTAGCCGCGCCAGAAGAATTTCTTGGTGAGCCCGCTGAGCTTGGGCCACGCGACATCGTGGTCGGCGCTGGTTGCCCACACGCGTCGCGCCGCTTCACTCTCGAACGTGAAGTTGATTTGGTAGTCGTACTCGGTCGGGCTCGCTTCGATCTCGGCGAGTTGCGCCGGGGCGTACAGGCGGAGGAGCTTCAAGCTCTGAAAGCCGCGTTGCTTTGAGATCGCCGGAGCGAAGATTTCAGCGTACGCTTGTTCGAAGTCCGCGCGCTTTTGTGAGTCGACCTGAAAATGAAGCTCGAAAAGGATCATCACGCCTCCTGGGGCGGAAAATCCTGCACCAGCGCACCGCGAATTACCACCCTTCGGGTGACTATTTGCGCGCTCGGTTTGGGCGTGGCCGCGTGTTCGGATTCGGGCTCACCGAGTCAGCCGCCACCGAGCGGAGTCGCCGGTAGCGGCGGTACGGCCAATCAATCGGGAGCTGCGAACGTCGGTGGCGGTGGCGCTGCAGTCGGCGGCAACGGCGGTCAGATGACGGGCGGCAGCGGCGGCAGCAGCTCCGGCGCTTCAGGGAGCGCGGGCAGCGCAGGCACTAGCGCGAGCGGTGGTGACGCCGGCAGTAGCGCTGGCGGTATGGGCGGCACGAGTGGCGGCAGCGGTGGCGCTGGTGGCAGCGCCGGGGGCGAGACCGGCCCTGTGAAACCGACCATGCAGAACGGGCGCTGGGCGCTCGCGGTCGGCGACGTCACGCTCGAAGTCGACCCGCAAGTGGGCGCGCGCATCACCACCTTCAGCAAAGGCGCTGAAAACCTGCTCACCGGTCCGACCGTGAACCCGACTTATTGGGGCTCCACGCTGTGGACCAGCCCTGAGACGCAGTGGCAACAGCCACCGCCCGGGCCGATCGATAGCGAGCCGTACACCGCGCAGGGCACCGATACCGAGGTCGTGTTCACCGGCATGCCCTACGCAATGCTCGGTGTGAGCGTCACCAAAACGTTTTCGGCCGAGCGCGGCAGCGGCGGCTATTTCCATATCAAGTACGCACTCAAGAACACCAAGCAAACGCCGATCATGATGGCACCTTGGGAGGTGACGCGCGTGCTGCCGCGAGGGCTCACCTTCTTCCCCACCGGCACCAAGACGACGCTCTCGCAAGGCGCCACCATGCCGACCACGGTGTCCGACGGTGTCACCTGGTTCGCTTACGACATGGCGACGGTCACCAAAGACAGCAAGCTCTACGCCGACGCCGCCGAAGGCTGGGTCGCGCACGTCGCGCAAGGGCTCGTCTTCATCAAGCGCTTTGCCGACGTACCGGCCGCGCAGATCGCTCCCAACGAGGGTGACGTCGAGCTCTACACGAACGCGATTCACACCTATATCGAGATCGAGAATCAAGCGGCGTACGGCGCGATCGCGCCCGGCGCGAGCACCAGCTGGACCGTGACGTGGTACCTGCGCGCGCTGCCGGCCGGCATCGCCGCAGCACCCAGCGCCGCGCTCGCCCAATTCGTACGCGACACCATCGCCGCCCCGTAGGTTACGGTTTGATCATGCCGAGCAGCTCGGTGGCGGCGGCTTTGGGCTGGCGCTGGGTGTCGAAGATGCCCCAATAGGCGCCGACCATGCCTTCGCCCGACGTGCCCTTCCACTGCTCGTCGATCGCCGAGAACATCCACACTGGCAGGTTGCGCGCGCGGAAGCCGGCCAGCGCTTCGCGGTAGAACTTGGCCTGGTTCGCTTCGCTGCCGACCGCGGTCGTCGACATGTCCATCGACATGTGGTCGTACATGCTGGGCCAGCCGGTTTCGCCGAGCAGCATCTTTTTGCCGGGATACGCGGCCATCATGGTGTCGTAGCGGCCCGAGACCAGGTTGTACGCTGCCTCGATGTTGATGCCCGACCACCACCCGTAGGTGTGCCAAATCAAGAGGTCGACCGAGTTGGCCAGGTTCGGGCGCCCCACCATCCATTGCGGAAACGTATCGGCCGCTGCGATCGTGACCGGGATCGTGATCTCGCTCTTGGCTTGCTCGATGAACGCGATAAGCTTCTCTTCGGTCATGCCGTTCTTCGTCGAACGGGCCAGGACCTCGTTGCCGACGATCGCGGTTTTGATCGACTTGTGATTCTCGTTCACGACCTTGGCCAAGGCCGAAACGTTGGGCCCGTCGCTGGCCACGCCGTCGATCCAGGCGCCGATGTGCAGGTCGATGCCGAGCTCGTCGCACAGCGCCGGAATGTAAGCGTTGGCGCCGTCGGTGCCGTAGACGCGCACGCCGTCGACCAGCGGCTTGAGCAGCATCAGATCTTCACGCACTTGCGCTTGCGTCGGCTGCGCGCCGCCCGGAGCTTGCCCGTTGCGGTACGGAGAGTAGGCCACCACCGACAGGGGCTTGTCGGTGAACGCCGGTGGACCCCCGGCGACGCTCATGCCGCCCGAGCCACCGCTTGCTCCACCGCTGCCGCCGCTCGTACCGCCCGAGCCACCGCCGGGCACGCCACCCTGCGGCAGCACGCCGCCCGTGCCCGCCGTACTGGCGCTGCTGCCACCGGTACCGGTCCCGCCAACTGGCGAGGGTAAGAGCGTGGAGCCCCCGCTGCCGCCGCGGGCATGTCGGGCTCGGCCGCCGCCAACGGCGGCAGCGGGGGCT
>JBEHXA010000714.1:0-3810 GCA_048498935.1 Myxococcota bacterium | reverse complement strand
GGGTCATGGCGCCGGTGCCGCCCGTGCCACCCGTACCGGTGCCGCCGGTTCCAGTACCGCCGGTGCCGGTGCCGCCGGTGCCAGTGCCGGCCGTCGCGTCGCTACCGCCGGTGCCAGTGCCGGCCGTAGTGGCAGCCGAACCGCTCGTGCCCGTGCTGCCGCCGCTCGACGTCCCGGCGGTAGAGCTACCGGTGCCTCCCGTGGAGGCAGGCGCGCTCCCGCCGCTGCCACCGCCGCCGGTGACCGGGGGATTGTACGCCTGCGATCCTCCACTGCCCGCAGTTCCGGGAGACGCCGGGTCCCCGCTGCTGCAGCCACCCCAAATCAAAGACATGACCGAAAGCGACGCGAGCGCGCAGCCCAGCGAAAGGGAGCGAGTCATGGGTGCCTAGTGTCCTCTTCGAGGATGATCCATCGCCTCGGCGTCCGAACCGGCGCCGCCGCCCGCACAAAATTGCGCCAATGACGGTCCCGGAGCAGCGCCGAGGCGGCCCGCTAGCCCCTCAGCGGCCTAAAGCAGCGACTTCAGGTCGAGCATTTCCTCGACGTCGGGCATGAGTATCAGTTCGACACGGCGGTTCTTGGCGCGGCCCTCGGGGCTGTCGTTGGTCGCGATCGGGTCGGTCTGCCCGTAGCCCGAAGCGCTCCAGCGCGTGGGTGGCAGCCCGCCGCCGCGAGCATCGTTCGCAGGCGCCGCCTCTGGTTTCACGGCCTTGGGCTCGGGCTTGGCGCTCTTCTTCGCCGCCGCCGCTGAGGGCGCGGGCTCCGGCTTCTTCGCGGGCTCCGGCTTCTTCGCGGCCGCGCTCTTTTGACCCGCGTCGGCCGGCGCGATCAAGAACACCAACACCTGTCGAGCGCGCATGAGCGACAGGCCCCAGTTGTCGTGGAAGGTCTCGGCCGAGCGCTTCAGCGGTTGGTCGTCGGTGTGCCCCGCGACTTGGAACTGGCGTTCGCGCAGCGATGCATCGCTGCGGATCACGTCCGCCACTTGCAGCAGGATCTTTTCGCCGTCCTTGCGCAGCTCGTCTTGACCCGACGCAAAGAGCACGTCGCCCGGTAGCGAGATCACCATCCGGTTGTTGCGGATTCGTACGTCGAGCCCCAAGTCGGTCAGCTTCTTCAACTTGGTGCGCAGCAGCTCGAAGCGCTGCTTGATACGTTCGAGGGTTTCCGCGCGAGCTTGATACTCGGCGAGCGCCGCTTTCATTTGTGCGACGTCCTGAGCGAGCTTGTCCTTCTCACTACCCTCGCTGCTGAGCTTCAACCCCATCTGCTCGAGCTGGGAGCCGAGCTCGGCGACGCGCGCCTTCTGAGCGGCCAGCTCGGCCTCGAGCCCGCTGTGCTTCTGCTGCAGGTCGGCGTATTTGGCGAGTTGCGCCTGCCATTCATCCTCGGAATGGCCGCAGCCCGGGGTTAGTAGGAGCGGAATCAAGACAGCGGTGCGAAGCGTGCGCAGGTTGCGAAGCGTCAATTGCCGGCCTCCTAGGGTGGGATCGGACAACTCGTACCACGACGAGTGACGCCTGGCGTGAGCGCGTGCTAGACACTGCGCCCCCCGTGCTTCTCGCCCTGGTTGTCGCTGTCCTGGCCGTCGCGCTCGGGGCAGCTCTGACGGCTGTCTCGGGAGCACGCCCCACCGTGCTCGGGCTCTTGCGCACGTTCGCGGCAACCGCGGCGGCCGCGGTCGTGCTCACTCACCTGCTCCCGGACGCGCTGAGCGGCGCCGGGCTGTGGGGCGCGCTCGGGTTTCTGTTCGGTCTGCTCGGTCCCTTGCTGCTGCACCCGCTCACCGAGCGGCTCGCTTCGCGTAAGGACGGGCTGTCTCCCGCGCGACTGGCGCTCGAAGCGGGCTTCATCGGCTTGCTGGCCCATCACGTCGGTGACGGGCTCGGCATCGGTGCGTACGCCGCGCTGCCAGGCGGAGTACTCGCGCACCTCGACGTCATTCTGGCGCTCATCGCGCACACGGTGCCGCTCGTGGCGGTTGTGACGCTGGCCTATCGCAGCGAGTACGATCTGCGGGTGGCGCTGCGGCGGGCGGCCGCGCTGGCGCTGGCGAGCGCAGTGGGCGTGCTCGTGTCGTTCGCGGTACCGGCGGCGATGCTGGCCTCGGCCTCAGCTTGGATCGGCGCGCTGGTGAGCGGCGTGCTCTTGCATGTGGTGACGCACGACTGGCTCGAGGACCTACCGAGCACTGAGGGTGCGCGCGTCGCAGACCTGCTGGCCGCCGGCCTCGGCTTGTCGCTCGTGCTACTCGGCGGACACGAGCCCGAGCACGCCAGCTCGAGCAGCGAGCTCTGGCACGTGGTGCTCGACCTCGCCTCGAGCACCGCTCCGCTGCTCTTGCTGGGCCTGGCCCTATCGTTCTTGCTCGGCGACGCCGTGCACCGGGAGCTGGGAAAACTAGGCGATTCTTTGCCGGTCGCGCTGGCGCGGCGGCTAGGCTTCGCGCTCGGAGCCGAGGGTCTCGCGCTGGGCATCGCCTGCTACGGCGTGGTGTGGACGCTCGGTGCGCTGCTCGCGACGACCTTCGTTCCGCTCGTCGCGGCAACCGTGGCGATGCTGGCGGTTGCGATCGCGGGCGAGCAATCCGCGCGTGAGACTGCCGAACGCCTCGCGGCGTCACCGCTGCCACCCGCTGATCGCCTGGGTCGCTTCGATCGCGCGACGGCGATCTGGATCGTCGCGTTGGGGCTCGGTGGGTCGTTCGCGGTCGCGCTGCCCGGAGGCACGCTGCTGGGTTCGCTGGGCAAGGCGGACGAGCTGGCAGTGACCGCGCTGCTCGGCACATTGCTCGGCAGCGGCGGCCCCAGTGTGGTCGCGCTCTCCACCCTGACCGCAAAGGGACTATCACCCGGCGCGGCGCTGCTCGGGGTGCTGCTGTCGAGCGCGCTCGGGTTCAAGGTGCTGGTCGCGTTGAAGCGCGCCGTGGGCTGGCGAGCCCTGGTGCCCGCGCTGATCTGGCTGGTGAGCTTGACTGGAGCGATCGCGATCGGCGTGAACCACGTCGCACCGATCCCGAACCCGCTGCGCCTGCCGGACAGCGTCGGACGCGCGGCGTTGGCGCTGGCGCTGCTGCTGATCGTGGTGCGTGCGGAGCGCGTCGGAGTGCGGCGCTGGCTAGCTGGCTGGTTCGCCAAGGGCGACCATGGTCATGGTCACGCTCACTCGCATGAGCACGGCCACTCAGACCACCACGCTCACTCGAGCGAAATGCCGAACGGCAGCGCCGCCACGACGCGCTCGCCCGAAGCCAGCGGCCCGAGCGCCGAAGCGTAGCGGCGCAGCGACGCCGGTAACTCGCGGATCACGAGCGAGCGCGCCTGGTAGGCCGCCAGCGCGCGCGTCACTTGCTCCTCGTTGGCGTCCTCTCCGACGAGCAGCATTTCGAGCAGGCTCTCTTGATCGCCTTCGACCGTGACCGGTGCGTCCTCGCCCAGCTCGGCGAGCTTGCGCGCGTAGGCGATGGCGTCGAGCACGCCGCCGAGCTGATCGACCAGCCCGCGATCGAGCCCCTGCTTGCCACTCCAGATGCGGCCTTGCGCGTGCTCCTCCACCTTCTCGCGCGGCATCTTTCGCGAGTCGGCGACGCGCGAGATGAACAGGTCGTACACCGATTGCATCTCGGCGCGCACCCGCTCGCGCGTCGCGTCGTCCCAAGCGCTGAACGGCGACTGCGACGCGGCGCGCGCGGCGGCGCCGGGCTCCGGGCTGGCCGGGAACGTCTCGGTATGCACGCCGAACTCGTTGAGCGCGGACTTCAAGCGGTTGTTCCAGCGCTGGCGGCAGCGTCCGGTGGGGTCGAGGGCG
>JBEHXA010000713.1:0-3814 GCA_048498935.1 Myxococcota bacterium | reverse complement strand
GATGCTGAGGCCGAGATAGAACGCCATCCAGATCGCCACCACCTCGATGGACTGACCAGTCGGATTGAGCACGTTGTTGCCGACGGCGACGAGGTCGGCGTAGCCCACCGCAAGCGCCAGCGATGAATTCTTGACGATGTTCAGGTATTCGCTGGCGAGCGGCGGAATGATCACGCGCAGCGCCTGCGGCAGCACGACCAGGCGCAAGGTCAGTCCATTACGCAGGCCAAGCGAGCGCGCCGCCTCGGTCTGGCCGTGGCTGACGGCAAGGATGCCCGCCCGCACGATCTCGGCGATGAAGGACGCCGTGTAGACGCCGAGGGCGAGCATCAGCGAGCTGAACTCAGGCGATAGCGTGAGGCCGCCGTTGATGTTGAACCGCGTCTTGACCGGCACCTCGAAGGTCAGCGGGTCGCCGACGGCGATGAACACCGCCAGCGTGATGACGACGATCACGGCGAGCGCCGTCCATCCGGTATGGAAGGCCTTGCCGGTCGCCATCTGCCGCGCCCGCGCCCAGCGCCGGATGCCATAGGCAACGAACAGGGAAATGATGAACGCGACCAGCGTGTACTGGAAGTTCGGCCCGAACACCGGGCGCGGCATGAAGAAGCCGCGGTTGGAGAGGGAGATGTCGGGGCCGAGCTGGATCGCGGCGTTGATGCCCGGGAGGGTCTCGATGACCGCGAGGTACCAGAACAGGATGACCAGCAGCGGCGGGATATTGCGAAAGATCTCGACGTAGATCGTAGCGGCCGTGCGGATCAGCCAGTTGGTCGACAGACGGGCGATGCCGACGACCAGCCCGAGAATGGTCGCGAGCACGATGGCCAGCGCCGAGACGATGATCGTGTCGACCAGCCCGGCCAGCAGCATGTAGCCGTAGGTGCTCGACGAGGTCGTCGGCAGGAAGGTAACGACGTCGAAGCCGGCACGCTGCCACAGGAAGCCGAATCCCGAGGCGATGCCGCGTTCGTGCAGATTGGTCGTGGTGTTGTTGGTGAGCCAGCCGATCACCCCAACGACGACGACGACCAAGACGACCTGGCTCGCCACGCTGCGAACGGTGGGATTGTTGTACCAGTGCTCGCGAACACTGGTCATCCTGCCGATCTCGGCAACTGCCATTCATCTCCCCCGATCGCGAACGTCGCCCGGACGTCCCAGGAAACGGGGCCGGGCAGCTAAGCCCGGCCCCGGAGAAGGTTGGAGGCTAGAGAATCGGAATGCCGTACTGGATACCGCCCTGGTTCCACTGGGCATTGAGGCCGCGCGCAAGCCCCAAGGGCGTGTTCGGGCCGAGGTTGCGGTCGTAAATCTCGCCGTAATTCCCGAGCGCCTTGACGATGTTGTACGCCCACTTGGGGTCGAGGCCGATCGACTTGCCGAAGTCGTTGTCGCCAACGCCAAGCAGACGCTGGACAGCCGAGTCCTGCGAATTCAGCTCGTCGTCGACGTTGGCCTGCGTCACACCGAGATACTCGGCGTCAAGCAGCGCGTTGCTCACCCACTTGACGATCTGGAACCACTGCACGTCGTTGTTGCGCACCACCGGGCCGAGCGGCTCCTGCGAGATAATCTCGGGCAGGATGGTGTGGTCGTCCGGATTCTTCATCTGCAGCCGGTTGGCGGCAAGACCCGAACGGTCGGTGGTGAGCGCGTCGCAGCGCCCGGCGTCGTAGGCGGCGTTCACGTCCTCGAGCTTGTCAATGACGAGCGGCGTGTACTTGAGGTTGTTCTTCTTGAAGTAGTCGGCCAGGCCGGTGACCGTGTCGGTGCCGCCCTGCACGCAGATCGTGGCGCCGTCGAGGTCCTTCACGTGCGCAATGTTGGCACTCTTGCGCACCATGAAGCCTTCGCCGTCATAGTAGTTCACGCCCGCGAAGGTAAAGCCGAGCGTCGTGTCGCGCGACATGGTCCACGTCGTGTTGCGCACCAGCAGATCGACTTCGCCCGACTGCAGCGCCGGGAAACGTTCGGTGCCGTCAAGCGGCGTGTACTTCACCTTGTCGGGGTCGCCGAAGATCGCGGCCGACACCGCGCGGCAGTAGTCGACGTCGAACCCGGTGTACTTGCCGCTGGAGTCGGGATTGCCGAATCCGGGCAGGCCGGTGTTGACGCCGCACTGAACGAAGCCCTTGGCCTTTACGTCGTCGAGCGTGCCCGCGTGAGCAGCACCCGTCACGGCCGTCGCCAGAGCGACGCCGCCTGCGATGGCAAGAAATTTGATTTTCATACTCGAGCCTTTCGGTTGCCTGGTCCCTGTCGGTCTTCGGCAAGCAAGTGCCGCGCCAACGCTGTTCTTCTTGGTTCGGCGGCAAGCCCGTGAGAACCCCCCGCCTAACGTGACGGCATCACAAGCTAATAAGATGCAGGGGTCAAGGTCGCGCGTACTGCCGCCAGCCGATCGAGCGAGGAGAACTTACTCAGCGGACCGGCGGCGCGAACTGGATGCCGCCGTCCGTCCACAGCGCATTCAGCCCGCGCGGCATCTGCAGGCGCGAGTTTTTGCCGAGGTTGCGATCGAAGATTTCGCCGTAGTTGCCCACCGCCTTGATGGCGTTCGCCGCCCAGCCGGCGTCGAGCCCGATGCTTTTGCCGAGCGACCCGTCGGCGCCGAGCAACTGGCGGATGTCGCTATCGTCGCTGGATTTCATCGCATCGACATTTGCCGACGTCACGCCGAGTTCCTCGGCGTCGAGCAGCGCGAAATGCACCCACCGCACCACCGCCTGCCAGCGGAAGTCGTTCTGCACGACGAGCGGACCATACGGCTCCTTCGACAGAATCTCGGGCAGCACCGTGCTGTCGTCGGGCGCCGCCAGAAGCAGACGCTGCGCGTAGAGGGAGACGATGTCGCCGGTGAAGACGTCACAGAGGCCGGTGTCGTAAGTCGCCCGCTCCTTCTCGGCATCGACCGCGACCGGCACGTAGCTCATGCCGTGCGCCTTGAAGTAGGCGGCCACGGCAATCTCGGTAGCGCTGCCCGACTCGACGCAAACCTTGGCGCCGCTGAGCTGCAGCGCCGACCCGACGCCGAGCGCCTTGTGCACCATGAAGCCCTGACCGTTGTAGAAATTGACGCCGACGAAGGTGACGCCGAAGCCGGTGTCCCGCGCCATCGTCCATTCGGTATTGCGGATGAGCACGTCGACCGCCCCGCTCTGCAGCGCCTTGAAGCGTTCGCGCGCCGTGAGCGGAACGAAGGTGACCGCAGCGGGATCGCCGAGCACTGCTGCTGCGATCGCGCGGCAATAGTCGACGTCGAAGCCGCTCCATTGCTTCTGGCCGTCGAGACTGGCGAAGCCGGGAAGCCCCGGGTCGACGCCGCAGAGCAGCGACTTCCGCGCCTTCACCGCCTCCAGCACGCCGGCCGACGCCGGCGCCGCCACCGAGGCAACGACCAAAGCGGCGAGGAGAAAGACCGCGATGCTTCTCAGCCGGAGGCTCATGCAGGTCGCTCGCCGGATGCCGCTCGCCGGTCCGTTTGACCAGTCACCTTCAGGCTATTATTCCCGACCGGTCAAGAGTGTGACCGGCCGACTGGCGAGCAATGACAAGCGACGAGAAGAACAAGCCGCAGCGGCGGCGCAGCACGCGCCTCCTGCACAGCGGCCGCGATAAAAGTCTGACCGGGCCGTTCGTCAATCCGCCGGTGGTCCACGCTTCGACGGTGCTCTTCCCGACGGTCGACGACATGCAGCAGCGCCGCCAGCGCTACGTCTATGGCCGGCGGGGCACGCCGACCAGCGACGCGCTGGAGGCGGCGCTGAACGAACTCGAGGGTGCCGACGGCACGGTGCTGTGTCCGTCC
>JBEHXA010000712.1:0-3819 GCA_048498935.1 Myxococcota bacterium | reverse complement strand
GGCGTCGCGGCGCTGCGCGCGGATCGGCATCCACTCGAAGTACGCCTGAATCGCCGCGGCCTTGCGCTCCTGGAAGTCGCCCTCGTCCGGCTGATGGTTTTCGGCTCCGTTCTGCCAGGCGTCGTTGGTGACCTCATGGTCGTCCCACACCGTGATGAACGCGTGCTGACGATGCGCCTCCTGCAGATCCGGATCGGTCTTGTACTGAGCGTGACGAGTCCGGTAGTCCGCCAGCGAAACGATTTCCTTGTCGGGGCTCGGGACGCGTCCGAGCGCCGTACCGTCGCCGAACCCGCCGTTTTCGTACTCGTACAGGTAGTCACCGAGGTGAATCACCGCGTCCAGGTCGGCGCGGCGGGCAATCGCAGCGTAGGCATTGAAGTAGCCGTACGGGTAGTTGGAGCAGCTCGCGAACGCCAAGCGCGCACGCTTCACGTTCTTGGCTCCCGCCGTGCGGCAGCGCCCGATGCGCGAGTCGTGGCCCAGCGCCCGAAAGCGATAGTAGTAAGTCGTGCCCGGTTGTAGGCCGGCCGCGTCGACCTTGACCGTGAAGTCGACGCTGGCATCGGTCGCGGTGACACCGCTCGCGATCACATGCTTGAGTTTCACGTCCTTCGCCACGGTCCAGGTCACGACCGCGCGCTCCGGAGCGCCCGCGTCACCGGTCACGCGCGTCCACAGCACCACGCGATCGTCGAGCGGGTCGCCGCTCGCAACCCCATGCAAAAACGGCGAGCCGTCGTTTTCGTAGTCGTCGACGAGGCTGCTGCACTCGCGCGGTAGGATGGGCAGAGCCGCCAGCGGCCCCGTGTAGTAGAGGAAGCTTCGACGTGTGAGCGACATGCGCGCGACGCTACGGGGCTCGGGTGGAGGTCCCGCGCCGGCGAAGCGACGCTTCGGCTCCTTCCTCGCGACGGCGATCTCCGACTGTCCACCGCGCCGGCGGCTCTTCCGGCGGGTCGGCGGACCAGGAAATGCTCTTTTATTTCTTCATGTTGCGTTCACACGACGGGTGCCCGCGGCCATTACCTGCTAAGAGCCGGCGCGCCCATGTCCACGATCCAGGTCCAAGACGTCACCAAAGCTTACGGCCAGAAGCGACTCTTTCAGGAGGTGACGGTCACGTTCAACTCGGGGCGACGGTACGGCGTCACGGGCCCGAACGGCGCCGGCAAGTCGACCTTCCTCAAGATCGTGTCGGGTGAGCTCGAGGCGGACACGGGTAACGTGTCGCGCCCCAAGCGCACCAGTGTGCTCAAGCAGGATCAGTTCGCGTTCGAGTCGTGGCGCGTGCTCGACGTCGTGATCATGGGCAACGCCAAGCTGTGGGAGGCGATGCAGGAGAAAGAGCTGCTGCTCGCCAAGCCCAACCTGACCGACGACGACGGCGTGCGGCTCGGAGAGCTCGAAGGCGAGATCGCCGAAGAGAACGGCTACACCGCCGAAAGCGACGCGGGCGAGCTACTCTCCGGCCTGGGCATCCCGGAGAGCGATCACGAAAAGGTGATGAGCGAAATCCCCGGTGGCCGCAAGCTGCGCGTGCTGCTCGCGCAGGCGCTGTTCGGCACTCCCGACGCGCTGTTGCTCGACGAGCCCACGAACAACCTGGACATCGACAGCATCCGCTGGCTCGAGCGCTTCCTGCAGAGCTACCGCGGCGTCTTGATCACGATCTCCCACGATCGCCGGTTCTTGAACGAGATCTGCACCCACATCGCGGACATCGATTACAACGCGATCATCCTGTATCCCGGCGGCTACGACGACATGGTGCAGGCCAAGGGCCAGGTCCGCAGCAAGATCGAGCAGGAGAACGCCGAGCGTTCGAAGAAGATCTCGCAGCTGCAGGAGTTCGTCGCCAAGTTCGGCGCCGGCACGCGCTCTTCGCAGGTCCAGAGCCGCAAAAAGCAGATCGATCGGCTCACGCTGACCGACCTGAAAAAGTCGAACATCGAGCGCCCGTTCATCCAGTTCAAGGTCAAGAAGCCTTCGAGCAAGCAAACCCTCAGCCTGGACGGCCTGACCAAGCGCTGGCCCGAGTGCACGGTCTGCGAAGACTTGCGCGCCGTGGTCACGAAGGGCGAAAAGATCGCCATCATCGGCAAGAGCGGCGTCGGCAAGACCACGCTGTGCAAGATGCTGATGGAGCAGATCAAGCCCGACGCCGGCAAGGTCGAATGGGGCACCGGCACCAGCATCGGTTACCTGGCGCAGGATCACCGCGCCGACATCGCCGACAACACCACCGTCGCGCAGTGGCTCCACGGCTGGATGCCGAGCGCCAACTTGCAGACGGTGCGCGGCCTGCTCGGCCGCATGCTGTTCAAGGGTGAAGAAGGCGACAAGCCCACCGCAGCGCTGTCCGGCGGTGAGGCAGTGCGCCTCATCTTCTCCAAGCTGATGCTCATGGAGGACAACGTGCTCATTCTCGACGAGCCGACCAACCACCTCGACCTCGAGTCGATCGTGGCGCTCGGCGACGCGCTCGAAAAGTACGAGGGCACCTGTTTCGTCGTCACCCACGATCGCGACCTGGTCGGCTCGTTCGCCACGCGCATCTTCGCCTTCACCGAGGACGGGCTGGTCGACTGGCGCGGCTCCTACGAGGACTACCAGGAGCGCTTCGACAACGCGCGCAAGGCGCAAGAGCGCGACGCGAGCTTCGGCTAATCCAGGGGCGCGGTGAGGCCGGCGCGTGGCGAGCGGTCTTTGACGAAGCGAGCGATTTCTTCGGCTTCGCTCGGCGCGATCGCAAACTGTTCGAACACCACGCGGTCGAGGCGACGCCGCAGCTCAGCGGTCAAGCCGCTGCGGCTGGCTTCGTTCGCCAGCGCGACGATTGCCTCGCGAGCAGCGCCGGCCGGCGGCGCCGGTAACGCGCGCAGGTGGCCGATCTTGACCTGCGGGAAGGCGCCCTGACGTGCGTCGCGCCGCGCAGCCAGGTGCAGCGCTCGATAGAGGGTGCTGTTCAGCAGGCCGAGCGTGAGCTCGAACGGAAACTCGGGCAGCTCGAAGCCCGCCAGCAGCGAGTTGCGAAACGGCGTACCGTCGTGCGCTGCGGCGATGGTGATCGCGGCCGTTTGCCGCACCACGAGCTTGACCCGTCGGTAATCGGCCGCGTCGCGCAGTCGGCAGCGGTGCCGCGCCAACAGCGCCAAATCCGGCTTCAAAAACAAGCGCGGAGCGCCGAGCGCAAACTCTGCCACGTTGCGCCCCTCCAGGAGCGCATAGCTGAACTCGGCGGGGGGCGAAGCGCCTCGAAAGAGCAGCTGCTGAGTGATGGCGGCGCTGGTTTGCAAGCCCATCTCGCCGAAGAGCGCTTCGGGCAAGCGCGGCAAATGCGACAACCGCTCGAGCGACGGCGGGGTGCGTAGCTCGGCCGCCGCAGTGCTCGCATTGCGGCGCTCGCTCAACGCCCAGGCGCGCCCCGGCTGTGGCTCGGACATGGCGCGCGGTGCTGCGACCAGCGCGAAGCACGGCTGCGTCACGCTCGCGAACGCGTCCTGTCCCAGCTCGAGCAGCGGTTCGCACACCGCATGCGAACCCGCCAGCGCCTCGCGCACCGGGCGATAGCCGTCCAGATCGGCGAGCGGGCTCGGGATGAGCAGGGCGACGACGCCCTGTGGCGCCAGCTCGGCGGCGAGCTCGACGAACAGCGCGTGCAGCGTCGGATAGCCGCGAAATGCCTTGAAAGTGCGCCGGTAATGCTCACGCAGCGCGGGCTCGAGCGGCTGCGTGGCGCGGCCCGCGAAGGCGAACCAGGGCGGGTTGCCGAGCACCAGATCGAAAACGACGGGCGAGGGCTCTGCGAAGTCGATA
>JBEHXA010000711.1:0-3820 GCA_048498935.1 Myxococcota bacterium | reverse complement strand
CGTCACCCAAGAGCGCGACGCCAGCGGTGCGGGCGAGGTCTTCAAGGGCCGCGTCGTCACGGATCGCCAGCCGACCGCCGCCGAGCTCTCGGCGCTCGAATTTGCCTGGCTGGTCTGCAAGCACGTGAAGAGCAACGCGATCGTGCTCGCCGCTCCCGGCAAGAGCCCGGGCATCTACGAGACGATCGGCATCGGCGGCGGCCAAACCGCGCGCGTCACGGCCGTGCAAGTCGCCTGCGACAAAGCCGGCGATCGCGCCAAAGGCTCCGTGCTCGCCTCCGACGCCTTCTTCCCCTTCCCGGACGGCGTCAAAACCGCGGCCGCCCACGGCATCGCCGCCATCGCCCAACCCGGCGGCTCCAAGAAGGACGACGACGTCATCCGCGCCGCCAACGACGCCGGTATCGCGATGATCTTCACGGGCGTCAGGCATTTCAGGCACTGAGCCCGCTCCCCAATCGGGCTGCTCCCCCGTAGCGCAAGTCGCCGTACGGCCCGTCCGTGCTCGCCTGCGGCTGCGCGCGGGCGGGGGCCCTCAAGCGCCGGCTTCGCCGGACGCGAGGGTCCCGCTGCTTCCCGACCGCCGATTCACTACGTGCACGTATCCAACAGGGCGGCCCGACTTTGCAGACTTTTGGGGTTCACGCGCTCCTTATTGGATACGTGCACGTATTCAACAAGGCGGCCCGACTCTGCAGACTTTTGGGGTTCGCGCGCTCCTTATTGGATACGTGCACGTAGTGACTTCTTGGGCGAGCGAAGGGCCGCGACGAACGAGCGACACGAGCGACATATACCGAGTATTTTCAATTACTTACAAACAATGTCCTTAAGTTAATCCGAGGCCAGTTCGCGGGCAGGGTCGGCGGGTGAGCTTGGCGGAGACGTCGGGGGGCGGATGGGGAGCGGCGCGCGAGGGGACGTGGCCGCTCGGGTGGCCGAGGAGCGCAGCAGAGGGATGCGGGGGATGCGAGCTATCGGGGGATCCGGGGGATCGGGGGAACGTCTCGCGCGGGGGCGCTGATTTTGGAAAAGCGTTCACACAAATTTGGCCCAGCAAGTCCCCCCGTGAGAATCACTTCGATAACAGCGAAGCGTTCTCATGGTCGTCATTCCTCGAAATTGTGATGTTTGTAAGACTGAGTTCGAGCTGCACTTCCGCTACCAGATGGAAGAGCGCAGCGAGGTAGCTGAGTCGGGCGAGACGGTCACTCGCTACGCCTTCTACTGCTCGCAGCGCTGCCTGGAAGCGAGCCATCGCGACCGTTCGGACGGACAGGTGCCGTGCGATGCGTGCGCGACGCGCTTTACGGTGGAGCTCGCGGCTCAGGTGCTCTTCACGGGTGGCCGTCGCCATTACGCCTGCGGGAACGAGTGCCGTACGCGCATCCTCGAAGGGGTGCGCAGTGTGCGGCTGGGTGAGCTGCGGCAGAGCGACAGCGACTATGATCTGCCGGGCGACGCCGAGCCGCTGCCGGAGCCGTCCGACAGCATGCGGCTGACGGAGCGAGTTCCGGCGCTGCCGCCGGCCATCGAGGCGCAACCGCGCCACGAGACGCCCCCTCCCGCGAGCCTGCGCCGCGCCAGCAATCTGCGCCGCCTCCGCCCTGGAAAGCCCCAAGTTTTGGCGGTTTTCAACCACAAGGGCGGCACCGGCAAGACCACCACGGCGGTGCACGTCGCCGCGGGGCTCGCCGAGCGCGGTCATCAGGTGCTGCTCGTGGACACCGACGGCCAGGGCAACGTCGCCACGTCGCTCGCCCTCTCGTCGGAGCGCTCCCTCTATCACGTGATCGTCATGGGCTTGGCCCTCGAGCAAGCTGTCGTGCAGGCACGCCCGAACCTCGATGTCTTGCCGTCCAACGAGACACTCGCGGCCGCCGAGCTCTACCTGGCCGGTCAGAAGCGGCGCGACCGCGTGCTCGCTCAGCGTCTCGAAGCAGCTCGCGGCCTCTACGATTACGTGATCGTCGACTGCTCCCCCAGCCTCTCGCTGATGAACCAGAACGCGCTGGCATTCGCCGACGCGGTGCTGTGCCCGGTCGCGTGCGACTACCTGTCGCTAGTCGGGGTGCGCCAGGTGCTGCGCACCATCAAGCAAGTGAACCGCATCTTGGGCCACGGGGTGCAGCTGTGGGGCGTCTTGCCGACCCAGTTCGACACGCGCGCGCGCATCTGCCGCGAAGCGCTCGAGACGCTGCGCCAGAATTTCGGAGACGCCTGCCATTCGCCGATTCACTACGTGAGCCGCGTGAAAGAGGCGCCGTCCGTAGGAAAAACGCTGTTCGAGTACGCGCCAACCTCGACCGCGACTGAAGATTACTGGCGCGTGGTGGAAAAGCTTCTTTCCTCGACAGCCACCGCGGCCCATCCGCAGGCCGCCGAGCAGGCGGGAGGTGCAACATGAGCGATCGAAACGACTTGCGACAAGCGACTGCGAAAGTTCTGGACCCGGCGGACGTCGACGGCGTCCTGTCCCAAACCTATTACTCCACCGCAGCGGGCGCCGGCTCGCGCGGGCAAGAGGCGAACGGCGAGAAGCCCACGCACTACAAGGTGATCTGCATCTCCATGTACACCGAGGACCTCAAGCGCCTCGACACCATGGTGGATTCCTTGAAGGCTCGCGGCCTCACCAAAGCCAATCGCAGCGCCCTCATCCGCTACGCGCTGGGCGCCGTGAACCTCGAAACGGTCCCCAAGGGCCTGTAGGCGGCGAAGGCGAGCATTTGGGGGGTTCGAGACGGGACGTGTCCGCAACGCTACTTCGGAGCTACTGTCGACGCCCCTCGTCTCGAGCCCGCCAATGCTCGCGTCCGCCGAATTTCCTGAGTTAGCACGCCGGCTGGCTATTCCGCTCGAGGCCGTCGAGCTGCATTACGGCTGCGAGATTGTCGACTTACATGTCGACTCGTTCATCTGGCGGCGCATCTTCGGTTACGACTTCAGGCGCAGGCATGCCGCTTTCACGGGCGGCGTGATGCTCAGCCAGTTCGATTTGCCACGCGCGCGCGAAGCGGGCGTCGCGGGCGCCACCTGGGTCATCACCACCAACCCGCTCGGCGACGCACGCGATCGCCAGGCCGCGCTGTTCGAAAACCTGAGCGAGCTCAGCGCGCTCCTCGAGTCACCCGAAGCCAGCGCTCGCGTCGTGCGTAGCGTCGCCGAGTATAGCGCCGCGCGCGCCGCGGGTCTCCATGCCGCGTTCATCGGCGTGCAAGGCGGCAACGCTCTCGCCTACTCGCTCGAAGCGCTCGATCGCCTGGCCCCCGGCCTCGTGCTGAGGGTCACGCTGCTGCATCTCACGAGCTCGCGCCTCGGCGCCACCAGCTCGCCGCTCGGCGGCAATTTCGGCCTCACCGACTACGGGAAGGACTACGTGCGTCGCTTGAATGCGCACAAAATCCTGGTCGACTTGGCGCACATTTCACCCGCCGGCTTTTGGGACGCAGTCGCGGTGCACGATCGGGCGCTGCCGATCGTGGTCACGCATACCGGAGTCTCTGGCGTGTTCCCGCATTGGCGCAACCTCGACGACGCGCAGCTCCGCGCCGTCGCTGGCAGCGGCGGAACGGTGGGCATCATGTACCACTCCGAGTACCTCGGCGATCCGATGTTTCGCGGTCGCGCTGAAACCGTCGCGCGCCACCTCGAGCACGCCGTCAACGTGGCCGGCGAAGATCACGTCTCGCTCGGCAGCGACTGGGACGGCTCGATCATCACACCGCGCGACATGCCCACCTGCCTCGAGCTACCGCGCCTCACCGCCGCGCTGCTCGCCCGTGGCTGGAGCGAACAGCGCATCCGCAAAGTGCTCGCG
>JBEHXA010000710.1:0-3820 GCA_048498935.1 Myxococcota bacterium | reverse complement strand
GCTGCAAGGTGCATCGGTTCAACATCCACCTTGTTCGTGCCACCGATTTCATCGGCGGCGCGAAATCGCGCGAGCTGCGAGGTGATTTGCAGGAGCCCATCGGTGATGGCCATCGCGGCGCGCGAGCCCGTGCACGAAGCGAATGCGTTCACCTCACCAGGCGTCGCGTCGACCACCAGCGGGATCCCCGCCACGCGCGCTTGCTGCGGTTGGGGTAGCGCGGCGACCAGCTCGCCCAAAATCTGCTCGGCTCGACGCCGTAGAAAGGGGATGTCGTGAACGTTGATGGCATCGTTCGCGCTGGGCGTCGGCAGCGCCGCAGCGGTGCCGGGAGCGACTACGGTCGGTTGCACCGTTGCAGGTTGTCCCGTCGCCGAAGGTTGGCCCGGTACGGGCGTGACCCCGGGCGCGGCCGGTGCATACTGCGGGTAGCGGGGCTGCGGAGCGCTAGAGGAGCTCGCACAGCCACTCGCGGCGAGCTGGAGCGCGAACGCTGCTACAGAACCGACACAGCGGAGCCAGCTCGCGCGGGCGCTCGAGACGGGGCCAGGCATGGCCCAAACATAGCGCTCGCCCGCGGGCTCTTGCCACGGCCACGCATTGCCCCCATCTTCTCGGCTCAGGCGATGCAGAAGCAGCGCGTCCCGCTCCGATTCCGCCGGATTCACGCGCGCTTCGTGCCCGGCAACACCGTCCGCTTCTTGCGTGACGGTCGTGAAGCCTTTCCGGCGATGCTCGAGGCCATCGCACAGGCCCGCCGGCAGGTCCTGCTCGAGATGTATTGGTTCGACTCCGATCGGGTGGGGCGCCGTTTCGCGGAGGCTCTCGGGCAGGCGCGCGAGCGCGGCGTGGAAGTGGCGGTGATTTACGACGCCATCGGCTCGATCACCGCCGATCGCGCGATGTTCGGCGAGCTCGAAGCGAGAGGCGCGCACGTGCTCGAGTACAACCCGGTCGCACCTTGGCGGCAGCGGTTTTCGTTCGGGCGGGTCTCCCGCCGTGACCACCGCAAGGTACTGGTGGTGGACGGCAACGTCGGCTTCACCGGCGGGATCAACCTCGCCAACCAATGGGCGCCGCTCGAAGAGGACGGCGAGAATTGGCGAGACGACATGATGCGCATCGAAGGGCCGGCCGTCGACGGACTGACGCGGTGCTTTCATCGCGTGTGGCGTCGTCACGAGCTGCAGCCCCTCGCGCGCTTGCAGGCTGCCCCGCTCGAGCGCAAAGCGGGGCAGCGCTTGCTACCGGTGCGCATCCTGGGCGAGCGCTACTTCAGGCACCGCCACGAAATCGCTCGCGACTACGCCTCACGCCTCTACGCGGCGAAACAGCGCATTTACATCGCAAATTCTTACTTCGTACCCGACGGCTCGATCAGGCGTGCATTGGTACGCGCGGCGCGACGTGGGGTAGACGTGCGCGTGATCGTGCCCGCGCACAGCGACGTCGAGGCAGTGAAGTTCGCGGCGCGCGCTCAATATCCGCGGCTGCTGGCCGCGGGCGTGCGGATTTACGAGTGGCAGGAGGGCATGTTTCATTCGAAGACCGCCACCATCGACGGCACCTGGTGCACCACCGGTACCTTCAATTTCGACTACATGTCGATTCGCAGCAACCTGGAGGTCAACGCCAGCGTGCTCGACAGCGAGCTGGCCTGCGCCGTCGAAGCCGCGTTCGAGGCCGACTTGAAGCGCACGCGTGAAGTCGATGCCGACGAGCTCAAGTTCCGCCCTTTGGGCGAACGCCTGCTGGAAGCGGGTTTTTATCGCATGCGGAAGTTCCTGTGAGCTTCGAGCTTCGCACCCACGCCTCGATGCGCGATCTCGGCCAGGCCACGTACGAGGCCTTGCTCGAGCCGGATCGGCCGCCTTTCGTGTCCTTCGCGTGGCTCGACGCGCTCGAGCGCACGGGCTGCGTCGGCGAGGATCGCGGCTGGTTGCCGCAGCACATCTCGCTCCACGAAAACGGCGAGTGCGTTGCGGCAGCACCGGCTTACGTCAAGACCAACAGCGAAGGCGAATTCGTGTTCGATTACTCGTGGGCGCGACACTCGGAGGGGGTGCTGCGCGCTCCGTACTATCCGAAGCTCTTGCTGGCGATTCCGTTCACGCCGGCTACGGGCCCGCGCATCATGATTCGGCCCGGCGTCGATCGGGCGCGTGTCTTGGGTGCGTTCGCCGCCGCTTTGCCGCAGCTGTGCCAGGCGCTACCGGTGTCGGGCGCGCACGTGCTGTTCTTGCCGGCCGAGCAGTGCCGCGAGCTGTCCGCGCTCGGCTACGCGGAGCGCCGTGGAGTGCAATTCCATTGGGAAAACCCTGGCTATCGCGATTTTGACGACTTCTTGTCGCGCATGAACAGCAAGAAGCGCAACCAGATCAAGCGCGAACGCCGCGAAATGCGCGATCGCGGCGTCGCGATTGAAGCGCGGTCGGGGCGCGAGCTCACGCCCGAGCTGATCGACTTCGTGTTCGACTTTTACGTGAGCACGGTGGAAAAGTTCGCCTGGGGCCGGCAATACCTGAACCGCGAGCTATTCGAAGAGGTCGCCAAGACCATGCCCGACGAGCTGCACGTGGTGATCGCGCGGCACGCCGGCAAGCACGTGGGTGGCGCGTTCAACTTTCTCGGCTCGCGCGCGCTGTACGGGCGCTATTGGGGAGCGACCAGCGAGGTGCCGTTCCTGCACTTCAACGTTTGCTTCTATTTCGGGATCGAAGAGTGTATTCGCCGCGGGCTGTCCGTCTTCGAACCGGGCGCGGGCGGTGAGCACAAGCTCGCGCGCGGTTTCGAACCGACGATCACGCACAGCGCGCACTACCTGCGTCACCCCACGCTGGATCGCGCGGTGCGCGAGTTCTTGGTGCGTGAGCGCGAAGCGGTGGACGAGCACGTCAGCGTCTCGCGCCAGGAGGGCGTGCTGCGCCCCTTCGAGCCCGCCGAGACTATCGAGCGTCCGTCGAAAAGCTGAAGCCTTCGATGCTGAGCAGCAGCGAAAATAGCCAGCTGTTGTCGTGGTCTGCGTCGGCCAGGCGCCGTTCGGCACGGAGTGAGAGCCACGGTCCAGCCGCCTTCGCCAAGAGGGGAGCGCCGAACCCGAGCCCCAGCTCGAAGCCGCGTTCGTCCCCGAATGAGGCGTCTCTCGGCTGCGCGAAATAGGCGCCTGCGGTGAGCGAGAACGAGTCGAGCGTCAGGTCGAGGAAGGCCGGGCCTTGCTCCCAGTCTTGCGAGAAGCGCGGCAGAAAGAGTGGGCGCACGTCGACGCCGAGCGAGGCGGCGCGCAGTGGTCGTTCGGTGCCACTGCCGAAGCCGTCGGCGTAGCGCAGGTAGCCACCGGCGACCCACAGGTAGTGAGCCGACGCGCGTAGGGCGGCGCGCGGCTCGCCGTCGTCGAGCTCCGAGCCGAGCGCGAGCGCCCAGGCCATGCTCCCATCCATGCGTCCGTACACGCCGTCGTTGCCGGGTAGCGGAGCGTGACGGTGCACTTGGTCGCCTTCGTCGGCTCGCGCCGGAGCGGCGACGCTCGGCAGCGTCAGTCCCACGCATAGCGCGCAGGCCAGGCGCCTCATGCCTGCCGCGGTGCTCCTAGCGCCGCCACCACGCGGTCACGCAGCTCGGGGGCGAACACCAAGCGCACGCGCTCCATGCGCTCACCGCGAAGGCGCCCGAGCAGGAACGACACCTCCGAGAGCGCTCGGCTCTTGCCATCGGGAAAAACGACCGTCAGCGGATCTTCCGAGTCGTCGAAAGCGACGGTGGAGGCCGCGTCGAGGCCGACGTAAACATCCGGGCTCAAACCAGCCTGTTCTGCGATTTCGCG
>JBEHXA010000709.1:0-3832 GCA_048498935.1 Myxococcota bacterium | reverse complement strand
CCTGTTCGCGCGCCTGCTGCGCGGCGACCACGAGAGCCCCGTCACCTCCATCGAAGAAATCAAGCTGCTGGTGGCGCTGGGTCGGACCGAAGGCGCGCTGGCCGGGCGCGTAGCGGACATGATCGAGGGCGCCACTGCGCTACGTGAGCTCACGGCGTACGACGTGATGGTGCCGCGCGCGCGCGTCGTTTACCTGTCTGGCGAGCGCGATCTCGAAGAAAATCTGGCGGTGGTGCGCGAGTCCGGTCACAGCCGGTTCCCCTTCACTTCCGACGGGAACCCCGATCGCTTCGAGGGCATGGTCCTGGTGAAGGACTTGATGTTCAAGCTGCGCGAATCGCCCGAAGATCCGGACTGGAAGACGCTCGCGACGCCGCTGCTCGTGATCCCGGCAACGGCTCAGCTCGAAAAAGTGCTGCGCACCTTCCAGGAGCAGCGTCGTCACCTCGCGCTCGTCGTCGACGAGTACGGCGGCACGCAAGGCATCATCACGCTCGAAGACGTGCTCGAAGAGATCGTGGGCGAGATCGAAGACGAGACCGATCGCGTCGATCAGGCGATCATTCGGCGCGCCGACGGCAAGCTGGTGTGTCGCGGCATGGCCGAGACGCGCAAGGTGTTCGACTTGCTCGGCATCGAAGCGGAGTCGGACATGGTCACGGTAGCGGGCTTCGTCGCTGATCTCGTGGGGCGCGTGCCGCGCATCGGCGACAGCGTCGAGTGGCACGGTTGGCGTTTCACGGTCACGCGCGCCACCGCGCGTCGCGCTGAACGTTTGGAAGTCGAGCGCTTGCCGCAAACGGAAGACGCGCCGAAAACGTCGACCCGGCGCCCGCGTAGTGTCCCGGCGGACGGCTAGCCCTGCGCGTCGGTTGCGCGTCGTTGGCGCGTCACTTTGGGGGGAGGATCACGCTGGGCGGACCCTCCGACGACGCTCGGTGCCACTTTCCTGAATAAGTGCCGGGCGACTACAACTCCCGTGGGTCGATCCGAGGCGATTTTTCGGGCGCTTTCCTTGACGGTGGCCGTTTCTTCTCGGATGCTTTCGTCGCGTTTGCCAAGGGGATACGAACCATGAAGAACCTGAATAGGCTTGGATTTCTCGTGACCATCGGCGCGATGGCCGCGTTCTCTTTTTCGATCGGCGCGTGTAGCGACGATCCGGAACCCTCCGGTGGTAGCGGAGGCACGGGCGGCAGCGGCACCGGTACTGCCGGCAAGGGCGGTACGACTGGCACGAGTGGAAGCACGGCCACCGGTGGTGGTGGCGCTTCTTCGACTGGTGGCGGTGGTGCTTCTTCGACTGGTGGTGGTGGCGCGTCTGCAACCGGCGGCGGTGGCATGGCGACCGGTGGCGGTGGTGCCGCGACTGGTGGCGGCGGTGCTGGTGGCTCCGGTGGCAAGGGCGGCTCTGGCGGCTCCGGCGGTACGACCGGCGGCAGCGGCGGCTCTGGCGGCAGCGGCGGCTCTGGCGGCAGCGGCGGCGGCGGGCCGAGCGCACAGTGCAAGACATGGTGCGAGGGTGCCACGGGCGTGGTCATGAAGTGCATGGGTCACGCGCTCATGAACCCGCTGATCGACAGCGTGGCGAAGTGTGAAGCCAAGTGCACCGTTCCAGCGGCGGATGGGGCCAATGGCTTGGCCTGCTGGATCACGCACACCAACAACATCACGGGCGACGCTGCGAAAGATCCGCATTGCGGCCACGCCAGCGGCCTGATGGGGAAGAACGGCCCATGCAACGCGATTCAGTAACGGCTCTGCACCAATAGTAGAAATGGCGTCATCTCGGCGCGTGGTGAGGAGCCCTCTCCCACGCGCCGTTTTGCCTTCGCAGCTTGGATCGGTGTCCGATAACATCCCTGACGCGTGACCAACTACACCGTTCGAAGCTTGTGGGCCCTCGCCTCGTGCGCCCTGATCGCTTGCGGTAGCGAGGACCCCGTGCTCGAGCGCCGAGGTGGGGAGGAGCCGCCTGGGCCCGTGGCCGACGAGAGCGACGACGGTGCTGGCAGCAACGCAGCCGGCGCCGGGGGCGGCGCCTCTGCTCCTCGTGCGATCACGTTCTGCGAAGCGTTCGCAGTGATTCGCGCGAAGTGTCAGCGCTGCCATCGCGATCCGACCGTCAACGGTGCGCCGGTTCCGTTCCTCACGTACGAAGATACGCAGGCTCAGTATTACGACAGCAACTTTAAGTGGTCCGAGGTGATGGTGGGTGTGATCGAGCGCGACTTCATGCCGTACGTCGCCCTCAACGGCTCACCTGGCCTGGTGGGAGGCCCAGTGGAGCCGCTCACTCCCGACGAGAAGGCGACGTTGCTCGGTTGGCTCCGTGAGGGAGCCTTGCCCGAAGGCGGCACGGATTGTTCGCCGTGAGCCGCGCCGCGCGGTTCGGGAAACCGACGCTGATCGTGCTGCTCGCGTTCGGAAGCAGCCTAACTGCGTGTAGCGACGCCGACCCGCCGTCGTCACCGAGTGGTGGTGCTGCGCATGGCGGTGGAGCGACTGGTGGCGCGAGTGGTGCGGGCGTGAGTGGTGGTGGCGCGAGTGGTGCGGGCGTGAGTGGTGGTGGCGCGAGTGGTGCGGGCGTGAGTGGTGGTGGCGCGAGCGCGAGCGGAGGTGGTGGCAGTGGCGGAGGTGGTGGCAGTGGCGGAGCGGCCGCGACTTGTCCGGCTCTGTGCAGCGGGCCGAATGGTGTCGTTGCGGTGTGCGCGACCGAGAGCCCGCCGGCGAAGCTTCAGAGCGAGAGCGCGTGCCTCGACACCTGCGACAAGGCTACGAGCGAGGGCCGCGACTGTTGGAGCGTGCACCTCACGAATGCCATCAAGTTGGGTACCTCGTCGCACTGCCCGCACATTTGGGGCGTCGATCAGGTGTGCCCGCCGTTACCTTGAGCTGCGAGGTCCGGCCTAAATCTAGTGGCAAAAAGGTCAGCAGTTTCGAGCTGTTGAGTGGCGTGACAGGGTATGTCCGCCGTTCAGTTGACAACTGAACAGTCGAGCAGTACTAAGTGGGTCCAACGACGCCGAGAGACGTTCGTGATGATTCAACGGGAGCCGCAAGCCGGTTCTCTTTTAGGAGCTGCACCATGGACGACAAGCCGAAGACGAAAGCGCTCGAGCTCGCGATTGCCAGCGTTCAAAAGGAGTTCGGTGAAGGCGCAATCATGCGTCTCAAAGACGGCGAAAAGATCGGCGGGGACGTTCAAGTCATCCCGACCGGCTCGCTCGGCTTGGACATTGCGCTCGGCATCGGCGGCTACCCGCGCGGCCGTATCGTCGAAATCTACGGCCCTGAGTCCAGTGGTAAGACGACGCTCACCCTCCACGCTATCGCCAGCGTGCAGCGTCAGGGCGGTGTGGCAGCGTTCATCGACGCCGAGCACGCGCTCGACATTGGCTACGCCAAAAAGCTAGGCGTGAAGACGGACGAGCTGCTCATCAGCCAGCCGGACTACGGCGAGCAAGCGCTCGAGATCGCAGACATGCTGGTGCGCTCCGGCGCCGTCGACCTGGTGGTCGTCGACTCGGTGGCGGCTCTCGTGCCCAAGGCTGAAATCGAGGGCGACATGGGCGACTCGCACGTCGGCTTGCAGGCGCGCTTGATGAGCCAGGCGCTGCGCAAGGTTACTGGCTCGGTGAACCGCTCGCAGTGCATGATCTTCTTCACGAACCAGATTCGCATGAAGATCGGCGTGATGTTCGGCAGCCCGGAGACCACGACCGGTGGTAACGCGCTCAAGTTTTACGCCTCCGTGCGCTTGGATGTGCGCCGTATCGGCGCCATCAAAGAGGCAGGGCCGCCCGGCAAGGACATGGTCGTGGTCGGCAAC
>JBEHXA010000708.1:0-3851 GCA_048498935.1 Myxococcota bacterium | reverse complement strand
CATAGACCACACCGGGCTCGAGCGTACCGACCGCGGAGTCGCCCTGCAGCTCATAGGTACCGGATGCCCGCTCCAGAATATCGCTGTCCACGGCGGAGCTCGCGATACCGAGATCGCACGTGGTCCCAGCCGAGACGGGGTCGAGCGGCGCCCAGCCATAGCCGGGTCGGAAGTTGGGCTCTGCTTTTGCTGGCGAACTCGAGAACGAGCCTGCCATGCGAGAACCGTCTTCGGCCATGTACACGTTCGACGCATAAAGGGCCGAGCCATAGCTGTTGAACTCGAGCCCGAACTCGAGATGCCGGCCATTGCCCACACCACCGAGCTTCGTACACGAGTTCCTGAAGACGGTGACGCACCTGCTGTCAGGCACCAAACCGTAAGGGCCGTCGAAGCAGCCGGTACCGCTGAGATCGAATTCCCCACTCGCCCGTTCCGGACCGGCATACAGCAAAATCGAAACCGGATCTTCGAAGCCGTAGAGGATCCACATGCCGAGCGGGCGAGTTTGGACGGTGGGCGTGCCGCCTGAGCTCGTGCCAGCGCGGCCCCCCGCTCCAGATCCCTCACCCGACATCGCACCACCTGCGCCGCTGCCGGACGCTGCCGACTCGCTCGTCAAGAAGCGCGGCGGAGCCTGCGCCTCGTCGCAGCCGACCAGCGCGAGAACCAGCACGACCAGCGATCGATACGGCCCGCTACCTTCCACCACATCCATTCATGGCCGGAACGCGCGTGATCCTTTGCGCACTCGGCATTTGGTGACAGGGAAAATGCATCGGGTTAGGCTGCTCCAAGAGAGCGCCAAGGGATGAGCGGCGACCCAAAAGACGAGCGAATTCGCGAGCTCGAGGACGAAGTGCGACGCCTCAGCCTGATGCTGGAGAGCGCGCCGGACTTCATCACTCGCATCACGGTGGACGGGAAGTTCGAGTACCTGAATCGGCTCGCCCCCGGCTACAGCATGAGCGACGTGGTCGGCACTTCGGTCGACGCCTACGTGCCGGTGGAATTTCGGGAACGCGCCTGGCAGGCCATGCAGCGCGCCCGTGAGACCGGCACCGTTCAACAGTATGCAACCCTGGGCAGCACGGGACCGGGTCAAATCGGGCACTACCTGACCCGCATCAGCCCGGTGATCGAGAACGACAAGGTCACGTCACTGGTGATGATCGCGACCGACGTGACGGAGCTCGAAGAAAACCGCACTCTGCTTCAGGTGGCGCTGGACGCGACCGCGCTCGGCATCTGGACCCACACGCCTGCCGGCCATGGTTCCTGGGACGAGACCACACGAAAGATTTTCGGTGTCGTCGACCCCGTCGAGGCCAACAGCGTTCCGCACCTCGCGAAGCTGCTCGCGGAGCGCATTCACCCCGACGACCAGGGCATCGTGACCGAGGGACTGAAGATCGCGGAAGGCACCGACCACTACGGTCCGATCGAGCACCGCATCATACGACCCGATGGCGAGGTGCGCTGGGTCGCCGCGTCCGGCATCACCGTCCGGGATCACAAGGGCGACGTCCTGCGCGTCGTGGGCAGCATTCAAGACATCACCCATCGACGCTTGTTGGAAGCGCGGCTCCTCGAGGCTCAAAAGCTGGAGAGCATCGGGCGCCTAGCAGGCGGCGTCGCGCATGATTTCAACAACATGCTCACGGCGATCTTGGGCAACGTCGACCTGGCGAGCGACGCGAGCTCACTCGACGAAGTGCGCCAGCTGCTCGCGGAAGTACGCGTGACTGCAGAGCGCAGCGCGGCCTTGACCGCTCAATTGCTCGCCTTCGCGCGCCGCCAGGTGATCGAGCCGAAGGTGATCGAGCCGAATACGCTGCTCCGACGCCTGAACGCGCTGCTTCGGCGCGTGCTGGGCGAGCACATCGAGGTGAGCATCGAGCTCGGCAGCAGCTACTGCGTGCGCGCGGACGCGAGCCAGCTGGAGCAAGTCATCCTGAACCTGGTGACCAACGCGCGCGACAGCATGCCCGGCGGCGGGCGCCTCACACTCCAGACCAGCGACGTCCAGCAAACGACTCCTCAACCCGACGTGCTCCCCGGCCCTTGTTTGCGCATCTTGGTCAGCGACACTGGGGCCGGTATACCGGCCTCCGACCTGCCGCACGTGTTCGAGCCGTTCTTCACCACGCGCCAGGGCGGCACCGGGCTGGGGCTCGCGACCTGCTACGGCATCGTGAAGCAAACCGGCGGCCACATCACCGTGCAGAGCGAGCTCGGCCGCGGCACTACCTTCGAGGTGTTCTTACCGCGAGTCGACGCGCCCGCGCCCGACGGCCCGACTCCCTTGCCGCCCACGCCGAGCCCTCAGCCAAACGGCGCGCGCGTGTTGTTCGCCGAGGACGAAGCGGTCGTGCGCGGGGTGCTGGAGCGCGCGCTTTCACGCGCCGGGTATCAAGTGGTGGTGGCGTGCAACGGCGACGAAGCCGTGCAGCTGGCCGAAGAGCGTGGGCCGTTCAAGCTGCTGATCACCGACACAGTGATGCCCGGCATGAGCGGCCGGGAAGTGGGCAAACAGCTCGGAGCGCGTTGGCCGGAGCTGCGTATCTTGTACATCTCCGGCTACAGCGAGGATGCGCTGGCGCACGGCGGAGTGCTCGAGCCCGGCCTGCGGTTCTTGCAGAAACCGTTCTCGCCGGGCGATCTGCTCGAGCGCGTGCGCCGCATCCTCGACGAATGAGCGTGAGTCAGAGCGGCGCGCCGAATGCGTAGGCGCAGAGCGCTTTCCACTTACCACCGTCACCAGCGCAGAACTCGCCGTGACCTTCACCCTCGAGGATGAACTGATGACCGTTCATCAACCCGTCCGTGGTCACGTTGCCGGCGACCATGACCGCCGGCGCAAGCCAACCGGCGGCGCTCGCGGTCTGCACCTTGGTGTCGAGGTTGCTCGCGCCGTACAGGCCGATCATGCGATCGAGCGGCGTGGCCGAGGGAGCTTTGATCCAGGTCGCGTTCGGGAAGCCTTCGTCCACCGGACCGGAGGTAGCGATACCGCGGCCGATGCGCACGTACTTGCCAACGACCGCCAGGGTTTGTGAGCCGTAGGAGTAACCGACCAAGTACACGTCGCTCCAGCGCACGGTCCCGTCGGCGTTCAGGAAGTAAGCCCAGTCGCCGCCCGGATCCTGCTCTTGCATGTGCTTCAGGCCCAGCGCAGCGCGGTAGGCGAAGCTGTCGTGCTCATTGATGTTGAGCCACGACACGCGATCCTTGCCGTCCCACGCCTCCATGCGACCGTCACCCATCTGCCGATTCTCTTCGTCGGTGCGCATGGCCTCGGGCACCTTCTTGTACATGTCGGGGAGGGCCGAGTTCGTGGTCAGCATCGCGATCACCAGGTGGTGAAAGCCGAGCCCCACTGCGTAGCCGCCGATACCGCCCTGACCGCAGCAAGTACCGATACCACCCATCGTCATCACCAGCTTGCCCTTCACCGGCTTGTTGGTGCGCACCTCGCCCGACTCTTCTTTGGTGGCGTTGGTGTCGGGCGTCGAGGTGCCCGCCATCGGATCGAGCTGCTTGGCAGTGAAGGTGATCTTCTGGTTGGCCGCGGTGGCAGGGTTGACCATCAGCGGATGAGTGGGCGGCGTGTCCATGCCGTTGTCGTTGCCGCCGCCAGTGCCAGTGCCGCCGGTGGTGTTGCCGGTACCGCCCGTGGTGTTGCCGGTACCGCCGGTGGCGTTGCCCGTGCCGCCGGTGGGAATCGCGCTCGTTCCTCCGGTCGTGGGGTTACCGGTGCCGCCGGTGGTGACGTTGCCGGTGCCGCCCGTCGTCGGGTTGCTCGAACCGCCGGTAGTGACGTTGCCGGTGCCGCCGGTGGTGACGTTGCC
>JBEHXA010000707.1:0-3852 GCA_048498935.1 Myxococcota bacterium | reverse complement strand
ACGGCCTGGCAATCTCGTACGGTGGTCAGCACGCTCAGCGCCTTCGGCGCTTGGCATGCTGAACGGCTGCGTCGATCGACTTGGCGCTGATCATCGTCACCGCTGCGACCAGCTCGTTTTGCCCGGCGTAGGGGCCGCGGCTCACCGACCACTCGCCGGCTCGGCATTGAAGCCGCACGCGCCTGGAGCTGGGGTGCAGGCCCGCACCGTTCGTGAAAACGCCGCTCTTGATGCTCTCTTGAACGAGCGCGCCCATGTTCTGGATAATCGACTGATCGGGCGGATCGCCAGCCTCCATCACCGGGTCGGTCTTGTGCATGACGATGAAGCGCATGGGGTCTCGGGTCTCCTAGCGGTGCAGCCACATGCGCAGCGTTGCGAGCAGCTGGTCGGTGTTGACGGGCTTGGCAAGATAGTCCGAAGCGCCCGCGTCGAGGCACTTTTCGCGATCGCCTTTCATGGCCTTGGCCGTGAGGGCTACGATCGGCAAGCGACGGAACTGCGCTTCTTTTCGAATTAGCGCGATGGTTTGGTAGCCGTCCATCTCGGGCATCATGATATCCATCAGCACGATCGCGATGTCGGGCGACGCCTCGAGCGTCGCGATGGCTTCACGGCCGGTTTGGGCGGTGATGATGTTCATTCCGTGCCGCTCGAGCACGCTGCCCAGCGCGAAGATGTTGCGAACGTCGTCGTCCACGACCAGCACCTTGCGATCGCGCAGATCCTCGTCCGAGCGGTGCAGCCGCTCGAGCATTTGCTGCTTGTGAGGAGGCAAGTCAGCGATCACGCGATGGAGGAAGAGCGCGGTCTCGTCCAACAGGCGCTCCGGCGACTCCACGCCCTTGATCACGACCGTGCGAGCCAGGTCTTGAAGCTGCAAGTCTTGCTCGACCGATAGATCCTTGCCGGTGAACACCACGACCGGCAGGTCGGGCAGGTTGAGCTCGCCCTGCACGGCCTTGAGCACGTCGAGACCCGAGATGTCCGGCAGTCGCAAATCGAGCACCATACAGTCGATCTGCTGCTCCTTGAGGGCGGCGAGCGCGTCGGCGCCGTTGCTCGCGGTCACCACGTCGATGTCGTCGTGCTCCAGCAGCTCTTTGATGCTCAGGAGCTCGGCGTGATTGTCCTCGACGATCAAGAGTCGCTTGCGGCGTTGCTCGGAGTAATCCTTGATCTTCTCGAACGCTTCTTCCAGGCCCTCCGTGGTGGCTGGCTTGACGATGAACGAGAAGGCCCCCCGCGAAAGGCCGTGCTGGCGATTGTCGTCCAGCGTCACGATTTGCACTGGAATGTGACGTAGCGCCGGATCCTGCTTGAAGTGGCTGAGCACGGTCCAGCCCAGCATGTCGGGTAGGAACACGTCGAGCGAGATGGCAGTGGGATGGAATTCCCGCGCCAGGTCGAGCGCTTCAGTGCCGCGGTTGGCGACCAACACCTTGAAGCCTTGGTCGCGCGCCAGGTCGGCCAGCACTCGAGCGTAGTGTGGGTCGTCTTCCACGATCAGCAGGCTCGAGTCTCCGGGGTGCAGATCGCCGCGATCGTCGGGCACTTGCTCGGGAGTCGCGTCGGCCACGCGCACCACCGGCGAGCTCATGGGAAAGTGGGGCTGGCGCGGCTTGTCGCGCAGCGCGGCCGACGGGCCCTGGTAGCGCAGCGGCAGGTACAGCGTGAAGGTGCTGCCCGCACCGGTCTGGCTGCGCAGGTGGATCTCGCCGCCGAGCAGGGTGGCGAGCTCGCGGCTGATGGCCAGGCCGAGGCCGGTGCCGCCGTATTTGCGGCTGGTCCCGGCGTCTGCCTGCTGGAAGGCCTCGAAGATGATGCGCTGCTTTTCTGCAGGAATACCGATGCCGGTGTCGGAGACCTCGAAGGCCACGACCGTCACGGCTTGCGACAGCACGGGGTGATCCGGGGTCCAGCCCGCGGCCACGGCCGAGACGTTCAGGCGGACGCCGCCGTGCTCGGTAAACTTGAACGCGTTGGAGAGCAGGTTCTTCAGCACCTGCTGCAGGCGCTTGGGATCGGTGATCAGGCTGCGACCGAGCCGTCCGTCCAGCTGCACGTCGAAGCTGAGCGCGCGCGCGTCGGCGTCGTGGCGGAAGGGACGGGCCACGCTCTCGAGCATGGTGTTGAAGAAGACCTCGGCGGGCTCTACCGTCACCGTGCCCGACTCGATCTTCGAAAGGTCCAGAATGTCCGTGATCAGGTTCAATAGATCGGTGCCCGCGCTGTGGATGGTGCGCGCGAACTCCACCTGCTTGGCAGAAAGGTTCGATTCGGGGTTGTCGCTGAGCTGCTGACCCAAAATCAGGATGCTGTTCAGCGGCGTGCGCAGCTCGTGCGACATGTTCGCCAAGAACTCGGACTTGTACTTGGAGGTGAGCGCGAGCTCCTCGGCCTTCTCTTCGAGGGCACGGCGCGCTTGCTCGATTTGCTGGTTCTTGCGCTCGACTTCGGCGTTTTGTTCGGCGAGCTGTTGGGCTTTCTGGCCGAGCTGGTCGTTGGTTTGCTGTAGCTCTTTCTGCTGCGTTTGGAGCTCGGTGGCGAGCTTTTGCGACTGCTCCAGCAGACCTTCGGTCTGCATCGTGGCCTCGATGCTGTTGAGCACGATGCCGATGCTGCTGGTGAGCTGGTCCAGGAACGCCAAGTGGGACGGCGTGTAGCTACCGAGCGTCGCCAACTCGATCACCGCCTTGACCTGCTCCTCGAACAAGACCGGCAGCACGATCACGTTGCGTGGCAGCGCGCTGAATAGCCCCGACGAGACTCGGATCGCGTCGGGGGGCAGCTCGGTGAGTAGCATGCGTCGCCGCTCGATCGCGCACTGTCCGATCAGTCCTTCGCCGAAGCGCAGCTTGGCGGAGTGTCCATCCTTGCCGTCGTCAGCGTAGGACGCGAGCAGGCGCAGGGTGGGGGCGCGACCGTCGGCGTCCGACCGCTGGTACAGCACGCCCTGGTGTGCGCCTACCAGCGGCGCCAGCTCCGAGAGCAGCATCTGTCCCACGCGGTCCAGATCGCGCTGCCCCTGGAGCATGCTGGTGAAGCGCGCCAGGTTGGTTTTGAGCCAATCTTGCTCGGTATTTCGCTCGGTCGTGAGGCGAAGGTTGTCAATCATCGTGTTGATGTTGTCCTTCAGCTCGGCGACTTCGCCGCGCGCTTCGACTTGCACGGAGCGGGTCAAGTCGCCCTTGGTCACGGCGGTGGCGACCTCGGCGATGGCGCGCACCTGACCGGTCAAGTTCGCGGCCAGCATGTTCACGTTGCCGGTCAAGTCCTTCCACGTGCCGGCGGCGCCAGGCACGTTGGCCTGTCCGCCGAGGCGGCCGTCCACGCCCACTTCGCGCGCCACGGTGGTCACCTGTTCGGCGAAGGTAGCGAGCGTGCTGGTCATGTTGTTGATCGTGTCGGCGAGCGCCGCGACCTCACCCTTGCTCTTGATGGTGAAGTTTTGCTTCAAGTCGCCGTTGGCGACGGCGGTCACGACCTTGGCGATGCCGCGCACCTGCTCGGTGAGGTTGGCGGCCATCACGTTCACCGTGTCGGTCAGGTCCTTCCAGGTGCCGCCGACGCCGGGCACCTGGGCTTGTCCACCCAGCCTGCCCTCGGTGCCGACTTCGCGAGCGACGCGCGTCACCTCGCCGGCGAAGGCGTTGAGCTGATCCACCATCGTATTGACGGTGTTTTTCAGCTCCAAAATCTCGCCTTTGGCGTCGACCGAGATCTTGCGCGATAGGTCGCCGCTGGCTACGGCGGTGGTCACCTCGGCGATGTTGCGCACCTGGGTCGTCAGGTTGCCGGCCAACAGGTTCACGTTGTCGGTCAAGTCCTTCCAGGTGCCGGCTGCGCCCG
>JBEHXA010000706.1:0-3858 GCA_048498935.1 Myxococcota bacterium | reverse complement strand
GTCCCGGGGCCCCAGACCCAACGGCCATAGTGGAAGACCGCCCAGCCGAACGGGTAGTCGCTCACCCAGATCCAATCTTCATCCGCAGTGAGAGCCCAGTGGCCGCGCGACACGTACGGAGCGAAGTCCGCCCCGACGGCCGAGACGCTCGGCACCCAGACGGTGCCGTACTTCGGATCCGACACCCAGGTACCGTACGCGTCGAGCGCTGGGCGAAACACGGTGAGCGCGGCCGGGTCGGCGTCCTGCATGTCCGCCGGGGCCATGGTCGGCATCGAACCAGTAGCCGCGGGCCCGGGCACGACGCCGACATGACTCGGCTCGTCGGGCGGATCGAACCAGCCGCTGTCGCTCCCGGCTTGGGCGAACGCCGCCTCGGTCGGCCCGAGCGTCGCCAGAGCGACCGTGAGCGCGCACGCCGCAGCGCGCAGTCGTGGACGAAGCAGAAACGCCAGCACCGCTGAAAGCATGGCGCTTTGGCCCATGCAGGGCAAGCGAAGGCGGTGGGGTGACATGTTCCGTTAGTACGGTTGGACGGGGCCGAACCTCATCGGCTTCAGCCTGGCGCTGGTTGCGCGGTAAGCTGCGGCGATGTTGGATTTCGAGCTCGCGCGCCGGCGCATTCTCGAGCACGTCTCCCCGCTACCGAGCGAGCAGGTCGCGATCGATGAGGCAGACGCGCGCGTTTTGGCTGCGGATCTCGTGTCCGAGCTGGATCTGCCTCCTTTCGACTACAGCGCGATGGACGGATACGCGCTGGCCGCGGAGAGCCTATCGGGGGATGGGCCGTGGCGATTGCGCGTCGCGCTGGAGCAACGCGCGGGCGCCCCGGCGGCGGAGCTCCAGACCGGCACCGCTGCACGTATCTTCACCGGCGCGCCGCTGCCGGACGGCGCAAACGCAGTGGTGATGCAAGAAGACACGGAGCGCGATGGCGACGTGGTCGTGGTGCGGCGCGCGGTCGGGCTGGGTAGCCATGTGCGGCGGCGCGGTGAAGATTTGTCGCGGGGCGCTCAGGCGCTCACGCGCGGCACACGGCTCAATCCTTTTCAGATTGGGCTCTTGGCAGCGCTCGATCAGAACCAGGCCTCCGTCGCCAGGCGCCCGAAGGTTGCTCTGCTTTGCACGGGTGACGAGCTGCGCGATCCCGGCAGCGCGCCGCGCCTCGGTTCGATTCCGGATTCCAACGGCCCGAGTCTTTCGGCGCTGGCTCGGCGCGCGGGTGCCGAGGTCACGCTCCTTCCGCGCACCGGCGACGAGCTCGAGGCGACGCGCGCGGCGATCCGTCGGGCGCTCGCGACGAGTGACGTGCTGCTCACGGTGGGCGGAGTGAGCGTGGGCGATCACGATCTCGTCAAGCAAGCGCTCGAAGCGGAAGGCGTGGTGATCGACTTTTGGAAGGTGAAGATCAAGCCGGGCAAGCCCCTCGCCTTCGGACGCTTCGGCGCGGGCTGGGTGCTGGGGCTGCCCGGTAATCCCGTTTCCGCGCAGTTGACGCTGGCGTTGTTCGGGCTCCCGCTGCTGCGCGCCCTGCAAGGTGACTCGCGGCCCTTCCCTGCCTTGGAGCGCGTGCGGCTCGGCAGCGCGCTCGCTCAGAAGCCGGGGCGGCTGGGATTTTACCGCGCGCGCACTGAAGGAGGCGTGGCCTACCCGCTGCAGAATCAGGCTTCGGGGGCGCCGAACGGCCTCGCGAGCGCCGACGTGCTGGTGCTGGTACCGGCGGAATCGCCCGGGCTCGAGGCAGGCGCGGAGACCGATGCGCTGAGGCTCGCGGATTTATGAGCGGCACGCCGCTCGTGGGGCTCTTCGTCGGCGGGCAAGGCACCCGCATGGGAGGCGTAGCCAAGGGACTGCTGCCGCTCGAGTCCGGGCAAAACGTGATCCAGCGGCTGCTCGACGAATTGGCGCGCGCGCTGCCCGACTCCGAACGGGTGCTGGTGGGCGCCGCGACCGCTTATGCAGCGCTCGAGCTCGAGGCGCTCGCCGATCGCCCGGCGGGAATCGGCCCGATCGGTGGACTCGCCGCGCTGCTCGAGCACGCAGCGCAGCGTGGTGCAAGCCAGGTAGTGGCGCTGGCCTGCGACCTGCCACGCCTCGATGCCGGAGTCATCACGCGACTCGTGGCGGCTGATGCTGCCGCGAGCGCGGTCGTGATTTGCCAGAGAGGCGTGCGAAATCCACTCATTGCGCGCTACGCAGTGGAGCCGAGTCTTGGGGCGGTAGCGGCGGCGCTCGGCGCGGGCCAACGCTCATTACAAGCCGTGTTGGATCGCTTGCAACCGCCACCCACGCTGCTCGAGCTTGCTCTGGCCGATGCGGCCTTGCTCGACGACTGGGACACGCCAGGCGATATGCGCTGAGCCTCGGCGCGCGCGCTTACTGCTGCGCGTGCTGGTGGTGGTGCGCGTGGTCGTGCTCGTCACCGCTGCAGCGCGCGTCTTCCCAGCCGACCCAGTACGGGCCGTCCGGACCGTGCTCGCGCTTCCAGATCGGAACGCGCTGCTTGATGCGATCGATCAGCGCGCGGCAAGCAGCGAACGCCTCGCCCCGATGCGGAGCACCGGCAGCACAAACCACGGCGATGTCACCGACGCCGAGCGCGCCCACGCGATGTAGCGCCGCCAAGCGAACGCCCGGGAGCTCCTGCGCGATCTCCTCGGCGATGCGCTGCATCTCCTTTTCAGCCATGGAAATGTAGGCGTGGTACTCGAGGCGCGTGACCGGGCGGCCCTGGTTGTGATCGCGCACGGCACCGACGAACAGGTCGATGCCGCCGATATCGGGTCCCGAGACTGCCGCCGTCGCCTCCGCGACGTCCAGCCGCGTTTCGAGCACGCGAAAGACGCTCAAGGCCGGCCACCTTGCGGAGCGTCCGCCGTAGCCTGGTAATCGCCGCCCTGTCCGCCCGACTTTTGTAGCAGCCGGGTGGGCCCGATCTGCATGCCGCGATCGAACGCCTTGAGCATGTCGTACACCGTGAGCGCCGCGACCGAAGCGGCCGTGAGCGCTTCCATCTCCACGCCCGTGCGATCGAAGCACTCCACCGTGACCTCCACGTCGATGGCACGATGCTCGGGGACGAGCGCTAGCTGCACGTCGACGCGCGTGAGTGACAGCGGGTGGCACAGTGGAATCAGCTCCGAGGTGCGCTTGGCGGCCATGATCGCGGCCACGCGCGCTGTGCCGAGCACATCTCCTTTAGGCGCGCTCTGCTGGCTCGCTCGCTCGAAAGCTTCGGCATTCATGCTGACGCGGCTTTGCGCCTGAGCGCGTCGCTGGCTCGGCTGCTTGCCCCCGACCGACACCATGCGCACACCGCCTGCAGGCGCGACATGGCTCGAAAAAGCGCTCGCTCCCACGATCTCGGCGTAGGCCGCGGCCTTGCGCTCCGCCTGCTTTCCAACCGCTACCTTGGCTAGTGCATAGCGTTCGAGCGGGCTCAACGCCGACCAGCTGGCTCGCGGGATGGTGAGCTCAGAACCGAAGGCAGCAACAACGGCGTCGCTGGGAGCGAGCGGCGAAGGGTCCGCGACGGGGTCGATCGGCTCCGGTGCGGGCAGCCCCTTTGCAACGAGCGACTGGACCGCAACCAAGTCCACGCTATCGCCGCTACCGAGCTCGACCAACGCCTGGCGCTCAGCGAGCCCGAGGGAGCGAAACCCTTCCAGCGAGAGCTTGCGGCCGGCTAGGTCGAGAGCGCGGCGCGCGGCGAGCGGAAGCAAGTCCAGCTCAGCACCAACGCCGTCGAATGCGAACAGTTTCATTGGTAGATCCTTCTAACCTTTCCTCGCGGTTGCGAGGGCAAAGAGAGCAAGACCCCCTTTCAAACCGTGCATGCGGATTTCCCGCACACGGCTT
>JBEHXA010000705.1:0-3872 GCA_048498935.1 Myxococcota bacterium | reverse complement strand
CTCGCGCGGTGGGCGGCGCGGGTACTCAGGTCGTCGCGGCAAGGGCTTGGCTCATTTCGGTGAGGATGGCGCGCGCGGCAGCAGCGGGATCGGCGGCGTCCCGGATCGGGCGCCCGACGACGAGCAAGCTCGAGCCCTCGCGCAAAGCCGAGGCGGGCGTGCCGACGCGCTTCTGGTCGCCCGCGGCAGCTCCCGCTGGGCGAATGCCGGGGGTGACCAAGATGGGGCCGGAGCCGAGCGCTTTGCGCAGGGCTCCTACCTCCGCGGTGGAGCAGACGAGCCCGTCGATGCCGCGCTGGGTCGCGAGCTCCGCGAGGCGCAGCACATGCTCGGCGGGCGGCGCGCTCACGCCGGTGGCTCGCAGGTCGTCGGCGTCGAGCGAGGTGAGCACCGTCACCGCCAGCAGCTTCAACCCGGCGCCCTCGACCTGGGCTCGCTTGGCTGCAGCTTCGAGCATGCGCGGTCCCCCCGCGGCATGCAGCGTGAGCAGCTTGGCCCCGAGCTGTCCCGCCGTGGCGACGGCTCGCTCAACGGTCTCGGGGATGTCGTGCAGCTTGAGGTCGAGAAAGACGTCGACGCCTAGCTCGGCGCCCAGCTTCACCGCCGGGGGCCCCTCGGCGACGAAAAGCTCGAGGCCGACCTTGAGCACGCCTACAGCATCCGCGACGCGTGCTGCGCCGGCCCGGGCCTCGGCCAGGGTCGCGTAGTCGAGAGCAAACGCCAGGCGCTGTTTCATGGCGCCCTCGTAGCCCAAGCCGCTCGCGCGGCCAAGGCGGCGGGCGCGATCAGAGGCAGGAGCAGAGCGGATCGCCCGGAGGGCAATTGCAGGGCTTGGCGCCGCCGCCACCGCCGGGCTTCGGTACCGAGCGCACGGCGCGCTGGGCTTGAGTCTTCTCGTCGGTCGCCTTCTTGAGCTCGGCTTCGAGCTTGGCGCGCGTCGCTTCGTCCTTCGCGCTGGCCAGCGAGTTGCGCAAATCTTCTTCGCGCTTCTGCGCGCTGTCGACGATGGTCTGGTAGCGCTTCTTCTCGTCTTCAGCCGCGCGGACTTGCTGCTGCAGAGCCGCTTCTTTGGCTTTCGCTTCGGTCTGGCTCTTCATGTAAGCGGCGATACCGCCGCCGCCGCCCAGCACCACGACCGCGATCGAGATACCGACGATCAGCTTGAGGCGCTTCTTGCTCTCGTCGCTGTTGAGAGCGGCAAGCTGCTGCTCGTGCGCCTGCTGCGCCGAGAGCGCTTCCATGCGCGAGCGGTGCTCGGCCTCGGCCTTGGCCTTTTCGATCTCGCCGTGGCGGATGGCCTCTAGGCGCGCGGCCTCTTCCTTGCGGCGCATTTCCTCGAGGCGACGGGCCTCTTCCTCTTCGCGAATCCGACGTTCCTCGGCGTCGCGCGCGGCGCGCTCCGTGGCCGCCTTCGCCTCGAGCTCTTGCCGGGCTCGGCGATCGCGATCGGCCTCCTCCTGCTTGATGCGGTCTTCCTCGAGGTTCATCAGCTCCTTGAGGGAGAAGAGAACCGAGCTTTCTTTCTGTTCGGCCATTCGATGAGTGTTCCTCTGAACCTAGCGAGGGCGGTCCCGCGTGGAGGCGAATACCAACCCGAAAGCGATCTCGTCAAGCGAACGCTGCTGCTCGACGGGAAGGGTGAATGTAACGGAGCTTTCCAGTCCTGTCAGCTTTGGACCTCCGCCAATCGTCGTCCTTGGGTGCCTGTCGCTTGCTGAGCGGGTGCCGCGTCACCAGCTCTTTCGTCCCACAGTGTACGACATTTCGGTGTGCGGTGTGCCCGAGTCGGCGGAGTCATTCGGCTCGGAGATGACGCCGGCGTGTTCTAGAGTGAGGGGCGATGGCGACGGAAGTGCGGGCTCACATCACGGGTACGGTCTGGAAAATCCTAGTCAAGCCCGGTGACACCGTTGCTCAGGACCAAACTCTCGTCATCCTCGAATCGATGAAGATGGAGATGCCAATCGAATCACCGGAGGCCGGTCGCGTGGCGAGCGTGTCGGTCGCCGAGGGCGCGAGCGTCGACGAGGGTGACGTCATCTTGAGCCTGGAGAGCGCTTGATTCATCCCCGGTCTGCCGCGCAGCGTGGGCGATCGGGCTCCGGTCGGGTGCTGGCGCTGCTCGCCATCGCAGTCAGCGGCGCGTGCGGTGGGCCACAAGATCACGGCTCGAAGGGCGTGACATGTTTTCGGGACGACGACTGCAAGCCGGGGCTGATTTGCGTCGCGCCCGAGGGCTCCGCCAAGCGCGTGTGTAGCGACGACCCGACTCCGCTGATTTCGAATGTCGACGGTCCGCCGATCGCCGAAACGGGCGGCACGGCGCCGGGAGTGGGCGGAACGGCTGCCGGAGGCGTGACGGTGGCCGGCTCTTCGTCGATGGCGGGACGCGGTGGCGGCGGTCGAGGCGGCATGGCTACGGGCGGCAGCAATGCTGGCACCGATACCGGCGGTACTGACACCGGTGGCACCGACGGCGGCGCCGATGCGGGTGGCACCGATACTGGCGGCACCGACAGCGGCGGCTCGGGCGGCGGCAGCACTGGCGCCAACGGCGGTGGTGGCACCGGCGGCACCGACACCGGCGGCACGACGCCTTAGCTGGCGCTCACTCTTTCCAGAAAAACTTCCAGGGATTGTGTTTCAGATCCCGAATCATTTCCTGGAGGTCGTCGTAGACGGCTTCGTCCATCACGAGGGCGCCCACGGTGCCCTTGCCCTGCTTGACGTGGTTCATCAGGCCCTGCGCGTCTTGAGCGAGCCCGTTGGCGCGCCCGCTCGCCTCGGCGAGGTCGCGCGTCATCTTGTCGAGCCGGGCTAGCTGCTCGTCGGTGGCGAGCTTTTCGGTGATGCGCCGCGTGTCGTGCAGCACCTTGCGACCGTCTTCGACGATCGGGGGCAGGTTGTCGCCCAAGACTTTGGAGCTGCGCTCCACGTCGTTGAAGATGCGCGTCACCTGCGGGCCGTCGACATAGCGCTCGCGCGCAGCCTTCATGGTGTCGCTCGCCTCGGTAGACAGCTTGTCGACGTTGTCGACGATGTGATCCAGCTTGCCGCTGTTGCGCTCGAAAAAGGCGCCGCTGGCGCGCAGCGTTTGGTGCAGACCGTCGAAAGTCTCCGAGATTTTTTGCTCGTTGTTGGCGACGCCCAGGTACGCCTTGTGGAGCAGCTCGTAGCTCTCGCTGAGCAGTAGGTCGAGGCGCGGCGGGCTGATGCCTTGCACGGTCGCGCCGTCCGGCAAGGCAGGGCGGTCGTGCGAGCCGGGCTCGATGGCCAGAAACATTTCGCCGAGCACGCCCTGGCTCGTCACGAACCAGCGCGAGTTGTCGTGGATGGCGCCCTGGTAGCGCCGCTCGATGCGCGCGACGGCGCGGATCGGTGGCTCTGGCTCGCGTGTCTTCGCGTCGACCTTGCCGCCGCGAAATTCGAGCTCGCTCACGCGCCCGACCTTCACGCCAGAGATGCGCACCGGGGCGCCAGCCTGGAGCCCGCCCGGATTTTGGAACGTGACGTAGACGGTGAGCGTGGGCTCGAAGCTCAAGCCGCCCATCACCACCACGAACGCGCCGAGCAAACCGAGCGCGACCAAGATCAGCGCGCCGACTTTGACTTCGATCGATCGTTGGCTCATGCGTGTGCGGGGCTGCTACTCGATGGGCCCGTCGGCGCGGCCGTGGATGAACTGAACGATCACCGGATCGGTCGTAGCGCGAAAATCCGCCGGGGTGCCCAAGAGCCTCACTTTTCCCTTGTATAGCATCACGATGCGGTCCGCGATGCCGAAGATGGAGGGCAGATCGTGCGACACCACGATGCTCGTCACCTTGAGACGGTCGGACAGGTCGCGGATCAGGCGGTCGACACGGCGTGCG
>JBEHXA010000704.1:0-3893 GCA_048498935.1 Myxococcota bacterium | reverse complement strand
CCAGCTGAAGTACGTGAGTCAGCTGTTCAAGTTCTGGCGCAATACTCGATCCGTCCCCATCCCCATCAGTGCATTTCACGTTGAGCTTCTGCTTGCCGAGCTCGGGCTATGCGAGGGCGCGCGAAGCTATGCAGCGATAGTGCGCGAGCTGCTTGTGACGCTTGCCAATCGGCGTTGCGCGGCAATTCGAGATCCCGTTGGTGTCTCAGGCTTGATCTCGGCAGCAAGCACGGAGGCCAAGCGACAGCAGGCTCTACGAACCGTCTACGACGCCGCGCAGCACGCCGACGCGGCGCTCGAGGCGGAAAGCGTGGGCAACTGGCGAGAGGCTATCCGACAGTGGTCAATCGTCTTCAACGGCGAGTTCCCCACTTGAGGCCGGCGGCTCTCAACAGGCCAGCCTACAATGCATAGCTATCTAGCCGAACCGACCAACAAGATCTGCTCCGAGCAAAACAGCGAGCCGCAACTGGCGCGGCTTGCGGCGCAACGCTCGCTCTACAGATCTGCGAAGCGTGTTTTCGCGGTTCACGCTTTGCTCTCGACCGTTGTTGCCGCTGCCTTGGCCTTCGCGGCTCAGAAATGGTTCGGCCTGAAACCATACGCCGCGCTCTGGGGGGCCACACTGACGATTCTGGATGTGGTCTGGCTTACCCCTCGACAGAAGACGCTTCGAGAATCTGCCGCGGCCGTCCAAGAGGCATTCGACTGTGACGTCTTGGAACTCCCCTGGCAACCCGTCAAGGTTGGGACACCAGTGGACCCCGAGCTCGTGCACGAGCGCGCAGCAGACTATCGGAAGGTCGAGCCGTCCTTTGCTTCGCTGCTCGACTGGTACCCTGCCGCTGCCGGTCGGCTGCCACTGTTTCTGGCGCGAATAGCGTGCCAGAGAGTGAACGTTTGGTGGGACGCCAACCAGCGGCGACGGTACGCCTTCCTTCTGGTCGGAATCGTCGTCACGCTGGTCCTTGGTCTCCTGGTTCTAGGTGTTGCGGCTGGTCTACATGTTGCTGATCTCGTGCTGACCGTCTTCCTGCCCCTCTCGTCGGGGATTGTACTTGCGTTGCGCCAGTACAAGGAGAACTCGGATGCCGCCCATCGGCTGGACAAGCTAAAGCACCACGCCCGCGAGCTCTGCGCGCAGGCTCTCGCCGGCGCTGGCGAGCACGAGCTAACCCTGGCAGCCCGCAGGCTGCAGGACGAGATCTTCGAGCACCGAAAGCGGAACGTACCAGTCTTCGACTGGCTCTACGGCTTGCTTCGCCCTGCTCACGAGCAGCAGGTGCAAGCAAGTACGAATGACCTGGTCCGTGAGCTCGAGGCGACACAAGGCCCGGTCAGCGCGCCGACAGTGACTCGCGCTTCGCCAGGATCAAAGACGTGAAACTTGTCGACCACTTCGCCACGTTCCTCGCTGACACCGTCAACCTGAACTCGACGCGAATCGATGACCTTGATGCCAGCGTCGAAGCTCTCAAGGACGCAATCCGCGACTCGGAATGGGGTGCAGAACTGATCGAGTTTCAAGAGCAAGGCTCTTGGGCACATCGCACGATCATCAGACCGGTTGATGGGAACGCCTTCGACGCAGATCTTCTCGTCGTCGTAGACCCGGTCGAAGGCTGGGACGCGAAGTCGTACATCTCTACTCTCCGTTCAGTCTTTGCCGCCCATGGTACCTACAAGGACAAGGTTCGGCGCTTCTCGCATTGCGTGACGATAGAGTATGCGGGCGAACGGAAGGTGGACCTCGCTCCGTGCGTGCGTGATCGCATCGGCACAGGTGGACACGAAGTCTGCAACTATAACTCGAACCAGTTCGAGCGTTCGGAGCCGGAAGCCTACACCAGCTGGCTGCGCGAGCGAAACGCCTGGACGGGAGGCAACGGCCTGCGAAAGGTTACTCGGCTGCTGAAGTATCTCCGAGACATCAAGGGCAACTTCACGTGTCCATCGATCCTCCTGACGACGCTACTAGGCATGCAGGTAACGGTACTCGACTCGCTCAACAAGCACGCCTTCCCGGACACCCCGACCGCACTGCGAACGGTGGTCGGTCGCCTTGACGACTGGCTGCAAAGTCGTCCAACGAAGCCTTCTGTCACGAACCCGGTGCTGTCCTCAGAAATCTTCAGTGACCTGTGGAGCGAAGATCAGTACGGGAACTTTCGGGCCAAGATCAATCTCTACCGGAACTGGATCGACGAGGCATTTGACGAGCCCGATCGCGATGAGAGCATTGGAAAGTGGAGGCGCATTTTTGGCGATGATTTCGCCTCCAGCGTAGTGAGCGACAAGGCCGCTCGAGTGACGGAGGCAGCCCGGTTCGCCCTTGCTGGTGCCGCCATCGGAAGCCATGATGATCTCGTCACTCTTGTGACGCGATTCGGACTCGCGGCGCTTCCTCCAGGCTTCAATGTCCTCCCGCACAAGGCGCGCCCCCGCTGGCGAAGTACGCCGTACGGCGGATTTTCGTTGGTCACTACGGCAAGCATTCATTCCGATAAGTTTGGAGCAAGGCTTGCCGACGCCCCGTCCGGCGGCGGGCCACTACGCAAGGGGAGCTGGATTCACTTCGATGTCCGCGCCGCCAACGGCGCCAAGTTCCCCGAGGACAAGTATCGTGTGTACTGGCGGATAGCGAACACCGATCGCGAAGCGCTCGAAGCCCAAGCCCTGCGAGGAGGCTTCGAAAGGGCGAACGACGGCTCCTCGCACTGGGAAGGATTAGAGTATCGAGGCGTACATACGGCTGAAGCCTTCGTTGTCCGTCGAAATGACAGGATGCTCGTTGGGCAAAGCGAGCCGTTCTACGTGGTCATAGCCTGACCCGGGCGATCGAGGCGACGGGCTCAGTGTTTCAAGGCCGCCGGCCCGGTTGTTCGTGGTGCCCGTTCTGGTGGTGCAGGCCTTTCTGCCGCGCTTCAGGAGTATTTGGGGCGGGCGGGGGGGCGTCGCTGTTCACGGTGGGCGCTTCCCTTTCTGACGGTGCCCGGTCCCGATGAAAGCTCAGAGCTGCGTCGGGAATAAGAACCATGAGGCGCACGGCGCGCCGACCTCAAGGAGTCGATCATGGTTCAGAAGCTCACTGGTTTCTTTGTGCGTGTTGCTCGGAACGAGTCGTTTCGCAAGGGCGTGGCGGCTGCGGGTGCGGGGGCGCTGATGGCGATGATCAGTACGTTGATCTGGGAGGACAGCTGATCGCGGAGGCGATCGCGGACGCATTTTTGGACGCGATCGAGCAGTGCAGGTGGCGGCCTTTGCAGCGGGTGCAGTTGGCGTTTCGCTGGCTGGAGGACGTTGCGAGGTCGCCGCCTGGGTTGGAGCTGCTGACTGAAGATGGCGCGCGCTACAGCGGCGTGTTCCTGATTCTGCAGAACCGACCTGTGTATCAGGTGGCGGTGCGGCACTCACGTGGCCGCGCGCCTGCTCAGCGCGACGCGCGTCGTCATCCGGACCTGTTTCAAGGGTACCCGGACCTCGACGAGCGCGGGCCGTACGGACGATAGCCGTCGTCTCGACGGCGTACTGACTTGTCGAGGATTCGAACAGCGGAGGTGTGTCATGAGGGTACGTGGTAGAAAGATTTGGGCGAGCTCTCTCGAGGAGCGACGGGTGCTGTTGGCGTTGGGCGGCGTGCCACTGCGCGTTCCGCGTGGCGTCAGCCCGCACATGGTTGCGCGACGTCTCGCGCGCGCGGCGGCGAACGAGCATCCGGACGTGTTGTTCGTGCGCGAGGCGTTGGCGCGTCGGGCGCTCGGGAGGGAGAGCGACGCTTCCACAGGCACGGTGGTGGACGACGCGGTGGTGACGAATGCGACGGGTTCCGTCGCCGCGTGAGTTGGCCGGGGCGCTCGCGGCCTGCGGAGAGAGCGACGACGAGGACGGTCAGG
>JBEHXA010000703.1:0-3896 GCA_048498935.1 Myxococcota bacterium | reverse complement strand
CCAGTGCCGGACGCTGAGGACGGTTTCGCGGTTGAGGTTGCTCACGGCCTAATCCGTAGCGCCGTGGCCTTATTCGGTAAAACGGGTTATACGGTAAAGAATAATCGGATTTACCGATATGCGGTACACCCTGCGTCAACTCGAAGTTTTTACGGCGATCGCCCGGCAAGAGAGCGTGAGCCGGGCCGCCGAAGCGCTCGCGATGTCGCAATCGGCCGTCAGTGGTGCGCTGGCCGATCTGGAGCGGCAGTTCGACGTGCGGCTGTTCGAGCGCATCGGCAAGCGGCTCGCCCTGAGTGAGCTGGGGCGTGCGCTCTGGCCGCAGGCAGAGGCGCTGTGCGAGCAAGCGCGCGGGCTCGAGCGGAGCCTTGCACAACAGCTCTCGGGCGAGCTTCGTATCGGAGCTACGCTCACGATCGGCGATCACGTGTGTCCGCCCTTGATGGCGCGCTTCATGCGCGAGCAGCCGGGCGCGCGCGTCTCGCTCGAAATCGCGAACACCGCCGAGATCGCTCACAAGGTGAAGAGCTTCGAGATCGACATCGGGCTCGTCGAGGGCGAGCTGACCGATCCGGAGCTCGAGCTCATGCCCTGGCGTGGCGACGAGCTGTGCGTGTTCTGCGCTCCCGAGCACGAGCTGGCTCAGCACGAGGCGCTATCGGACGCCGACCTGGCGGGCGCTGCCTGGATCGTGCGCGAGCGCGGCTCGGGTACGCGGCAAGCGTTCGAGCGCGCCATGCATGGGCTTCTGCCGCAGCTGACCATCGCGCTCGAGCTCTCGCAGACGGAAGCCATCAAAGGCGCTGTGGCGGCCGGGCTCGGGCTCGGCTGTGTGTCTCGCCTGTCACTCGAAGCAGAGCTCGAGCATCGGACGCTCGTGGCGTGCGCGGTCCCGCAGCGCGACTTCGAGCGCTCGTTCTTCTTCGTGCTGCACCGACGCAAGTTTCGCAGCCAGGCGCTCGAGAGCTGGCTGCAGCTGTGCCGGCAAGAGCGGCCCGTGTCGCCGAGCGGGCGCTAGCGCAGCGGGCGGTTGCCGACGTCCGCGCCTTTGGGCAAGGGCGTGACTTTCTCGGCGGCCTGCTTGGCGCGTTCTGCTTCGGCCTTCTCGCTCGCAGCTGCGGCGGCGGGACTCTTGGTCAGCACGACAGCGCCGAGCACCAGGTTGCCGGTCGACCAGGCGTCGTACTCGAGCGTGATGCCGTCGTACACGTGGCGTTCGCTGAAGCCGTCGGGGCCCATCGGCGTGATCTTTTCGACCTTTTGCGGTTGACCCAGGTACTGCTGCACGGCCGGGGGCAACATGCCGAAGTACAAGTCGGGCGGGATCGCGCCGTTGAAGAAGCCGTACTCGACGATCTCGCCAGCCGCGTTGCGCTTGGCCTCGCGACCTTTGCGCGAAACACGCATCTCGACGGTCGCGTCGTCCTTCAGCGTGAAGTCGACGCCGCGCGCCACGTAGCGGCACAGCGTTTCCGTCGAGTCGTCACACGGCGCATTCATCAAGCGCTCGATAGTCGCTTTCTTGGCGCCGAACCTGATGGGACCGATGCCTTGACCCGGCACGATCGGAAAGAGCGTACCGATGCGGCCTTGGTTCTCGATGCGGCGCGGACCCTGACCCGCGATCACGTTCACGGCGTGGCCGATACCGCCGGCGGTCGGCGCCGGTGGCGGTTGATCCGCGCTCGGTGGTGTCGGCGTCGAAGCGGCGAGCGCACTCACGAGCAGCTTTTCGCGCTCGTCAGCGCTGATCGGGCGTTCGCCGTTGCAGCCGTCGCAACCGCTCAGCGCGCTGGCGGCCAGGGTGAGGATGAGGAGCGGGGAAAGACGCGGGCGCATGGCTTCTCTTGCGGTAACCTGCGTCTCGCGTCATTAGCACACCTTGCCGGCCTCTCATTCCTTTTAGCCTCGCTTGTCGCCTTCACCGTCTGCCAACTCCGTTGACGCTCAGCTCGAGCGTCGGTTCCTGTTCGTGACCGGCAAGGGAGGCGTGGGCAAAACGACCGTCGTGGCCACGTTGGCGCATCGCTTCGCCAAGCAGGGCAAGCGCGTGCTGGTGGCCGAAACAGGGAAGGAGCGGCTGTCGGCGCTGTTTGGTCGCGCGGCACTACCGACGCAGATCACCGAGCTTTCGCCGCGCCTGTTCGGCGTGCTGCTCGACCCCGACGTGGCGCTCAAAGAGTACGGCCGCATCGTGCTCAAGAGCGATCGCCTCGTCAGCGCGCTGTTCGACAACGCGCTGGTGCGCGGCTTTTTTCACGGCGCGCCCGGGCTCAAAGAGTGGGCTGCGCTCGGCAAGGCTTGGTACCACTCTACCGAGCTGTTGGCCGACGGGTCGCCGCGCTTCGACGTCGTGATTCTCGACGCGCCCGCCACCGGTCATGGTCTCGACATGCTGCGCGTGCCCAAGACGATCGTGGAGCTATCACCGCCCGGGGTGCTGCGCGCCGACGCCGAGCGCGCCTGGGCGCAGTTTCGAGATCCCGCGCAATCGGGCGTGGTGGTCGTGACGCTGCCCGAAGAGATGCCGGTCAACGAGAGCCTCGAGCTGTGCGACGTGCTCGGTGGCGAGCTCGGGCTGCCGCTCGCGGCGTTGGTCGTCAATCAGGTGGTCGGCGAAATCTTCGCTGTGCCCGAGCGAAGCGCGCTGGCTGCGCTCGAGGAGCCGAGCGATCGCGAGCCGAACGCACAAGCCCTCGCCGCGGGCATTCGCCGTGCTGCGCGCGAGCAGATCCAGGCCGAGAGCTTGCAGCGTCTCGCGCAGCTACCCGCGCCGCAGCTTCAGCTACCGTTCTTGGCTCAGGGCACCACGGCGCTGGCGGCTATCGAGCGGCTGGCCGCGGTCTGGTAACGCCTACAGCGCTGCCGCTGCGGCGGGGTCGAGGAACCAGACGCCTTGGCGAGCGAGCTGGCTCGGGACCGCGCTGATGTCGATGGGATCGACGAGCGCGCGTCGCACCGACTCGGCTTTGCCGGCGCCGCTCGCGAGCATCAGGCACAGGCGCGCCGCGCGCAGGGCCGGGGGCGTCAGGGTGAGGCGCTCGGGTGGCGGCTTGGGTCCGATCACCGGCAAGACGAGCCGCACCTGCTCGCTCAGCGCGGCAGCACCCGGAAATAGCGACGCGGTGTGCGCATCTTCACCGATGCCGAGCACCACCACGTCGAGCGCGGCCGGCAGCTCGCGCTCGTACGCGCGCGCCGCGGCATCACGATCGCCCAGCTCCCCCTGCATGCGATGAATTCGCTCGGCGCTGATCGCGATGCGATCGAAAAGTGCCGCTTTGGCCATCCGATAGTTACTGTCGGAATGATCTGGCGGCACGCAGCGTTCGTCACCGAAAAACACGTCGATGTTGGACCAGTCGAGCGGCAGAATTGCGAGCGCCTCGTAGGTGGCTTTCGGGGTCGTACCCCCAGCGAGCGCGAGCGATGCGCGACCACGCGCGCCCAGGGCCGAAGTCAGCTCGAGCGCGATGCGCGCCGCCGCGCGGCCGGGAAGCTCGTTCGAGTCACAGACGATGCGTTCCATGAGGGCGGAATCATAGGCGCGCTCCGGAATCCGCGCTATGGTCGTTAACCCTCAGCTACTCATGGCGGAATCGGCTGTCTCCGCAGGCCACGTGCTCGTCGGCCGCTATCGGCTCGACTCGCAGCTGGGAGCCGGCGGCATGGGTACCATTTGGCGCGCGCAGCACCTGGTGCTGAACGCGCCAGTCGCCGTGAAGGTGATCGACCGCACCGTGGTGCCGGACGAAGAGACGCTCTCGCGCTTCATGCGCGAGGCGCAGTCCGCGGCCACGCTGCGCAGCCCGCACGTGGTGCAGATCCTCGACTACGGCATCGACGGCAAGGTCCCGTTCATGGCGATGGAGCTGCTCGAGGGCGAGAACCTCGCG
>JBEHXA010000702.1:0-3907 GCA_048498935.1 Myxococcota bacterium | reverse complement strand
GTGACCTCGGTGTAGGTCGCGCGCTCGACGCGGCGCAGGCCAAATTCGTCGACGACGTGCCAGCTGATGGCCTCGCCTTCGCGGTCGGCATCACTCGCCAGTAGCACCCGGCTCGCCCCACGCAGGGCGGCGCCGATGCGCGCTACGACCCTGTCGCTGTGGATCGCCCAGCGCTCCTGCCAGCTCGTCGGGTCGACGGCGTCGGCGAAGGCGATGCCCTTCATGTCGGGGAGACCGCGCCAGTGGCCAACGCTCGCGATGACCGTCCAAGCCCGCGGCCCATAGAGCTCGTCGAGGAAGCCCTGAATCTTGGCCACCTTGTTCGGTGATTCGACGATGAAAACCCCGCCCACGTCGGTACTATCGCCTCAAGCTCCATAGTACGCAAGGCTTCGGTGGAAATTTGGGGCGGACGCCCCGATTCTCGCTTGCGGACCAGAAACGACGGCACCTCGCGATAGGCAATGCATGGAACAACGCCCGGCACCAAGCGATGCGACCGCTGAAATCTTGCGCGGGCTTTGTGCGCGCTCGGAGCCATGGCCGACGGCGCGAGTAGGGCTCTGCGCGGGCCGCCTTCACGATGACAGGTTCGTTCACATTGCCGCGCTCGTCGTGTTCGGCGAGTTCTCGGAGGCGCCGATCAGCGTGCGGCGGTACGGAGACTATCGCTTCGCCGCCGGCACCGTCGACGCCGCCACTGCACGCACGATGCTCCCGAAGATCGTCGCGGGCGACGATCCCTTCGGCTGCGGTGCACGCAGCGACCGACCCTTTGAGCTGCGCCTCTCCTACGAGCATGAGATGGGTCGCGTCGGCTCGGGCTGGCCCGAAGCCGTCGCCCGCGGAGGGAACTCGCTTGGTGGCCCGTCGTTGAGCTCGGGTCAGCCACTCCTCGCGTTCGGGCAGCCACCGTTCGCGTCCAGCGAGCTGGCCTTCCGCGAACTCGTTCTGCGCCCGTGCGGCTTCGCCGACGAAAGGGGGGCGATCGATCAGCTCCGCATCGTCGTCCCTGTTCGCGACGCGCGCGTAGAGCAGTGTCACCTCAGCGACCGCAACCTCGACATTCAGTGCGACGGCGACAGAATTTCCGAGTGCGAGGTCCACGTGCTCACCCATGATCGATCGAAAGCCAGCGCGCTCGAGGTTCGTCCCGCCAGTGGCAGCATGTCGTTCGATCTTGACCCGACTGTCGTCGAAGCCACGGTGTGCCTGCTCCACCGTGAGCTTGGCCTCGTCTGCAGCCGCCGGGTCACTCGCGCGCCGCGACCGTTCGCGGACGGCGCGACAACCGCTCTGGCAGACCTCCGAGGCCGAAGCCGTGAGAACGAGCGCGTCGAGTTCAAGCCCTTCATCAAGCAGAAGAGCGACAAGGAAGCAGAGATCGTCCGCACGCTTGTTGCGTTTGCGAATTCCGGCGGTGGCCGACTGTACGTCGGCGTCACCGACGACGGGGAACCTCAAGGGCGGAGGGCTCTTCGGGACTTGGTGAAGGGCCAGGAGAGCAAGCAAACGCTGCAGGAGCTCGCTGCGCGCATCCGTGTTCTCGCCGCGGAGCGCACGCAGCCCGTCGTGCAGTGCGACATTGAGCTGCTCGAGGTGTTGGACGAGCCCGTCATCCTCGTCACTGTCCCTGTCGGCGCATCGCGGCCCTATGCAAATGAGAAGGGGGACATTCACGTCCGGCGCGGAGCTCGCAGCTACAAAGCCGACCCGGGCGAGTTGCGCGAACTGTTCGGGGCGAGCAGTTCGAAGCTCCGTTGGTAAACCTGCCTGACGAAGTTGACAGATTGCAGAATCTGTCAACTCGGACCGCATTGCGAAATAGAGCCGGTTTGGGCCCGTCTATTGCGAGATCTGGCTCCATTTCGCAGCATCCAGCGGCTCCCGCTGTGAAATGGAGCTTCGTTTGGTCTCCCCAGGTCCAGATTCCGCACCGAATCGCAGTGTCAACCGCACCATTCCGCGGTGGGCGGCGCCCCTCCTGAGAGAGCTTGAAGCTGCTGTTGCAGCGGCGTGTGCGCGCTCTGATTCACTTGGGCTGCCTTCAGTTGCTCGGATTCACCGACGGCTGGGCTCGTCTGAGTAATCTGTCGCAGATGCGCGGTGAGAAGCTGTTTTAGAGCCAAGCTTCGCTGTTCGATAATATCAGTTATGTAAACTGAATGGCGGACAACACTACGATCGTGAGGCCACGTCCTAGATCCGATAGCACAAACGTTGTCGGATCAAAAACATTTACAGGGGTTCCAGCGGTGCCGCCGCGATTCGGTCGCCGAGCAAAACAGCCTCTGCAGCGTCGCTGACGTGCAGCCCGGCGAACCGTGTGCCGTAGGCGCCTCTGAGATCCGCCTTGGCCCTGTTGAAGGTGTCGATGTCTTCCCAGATCGCGCGTTCCCTCCAGAGTTCCCGCTCGCTGACGATGAACTCCATGTCCGCGACGCCCCTGCTCTGGTCGAGGTCGAAGGCGAACCTCAGGCTCTCCCCGTCGAGGTTGAGCGGCGCTTCACGAAACGCGGTTCTCGATGATGACGACACGAAGCCTCCGGTAACTCGAGGTTGCATGTCAGAAGCAGCCAGTGGTGAGGAGTGCTCTCACTTCCGGCAGGTGCCGCGCATTGCAGGCTGCCAGGCGCAGTTCGACGTCATCCATCTTCGCGAGGAACGCATGCTCGGCAGGAAGACCGCCGAAGCCGAAGTGCTCAAGGATGCGCTGGAGCTGGTTCACTCGAAAAAACTGCCCTGGCGCGGCGGCTCGTCGAACAACGGCGGCACGAGGTGAGCGCGATTGCGCGAGCCATCGGTGTCAGCCGTCCACACCTCTCCTCGTCGTCGAGGAAGGTGAAGACGCCGCGCCAGAGGAAGTCGGACGACACCGCTCTCGTAGAGCGCATCAAGGGGCTCGTGGAGAATCGCGCGAGTTACGGCTGCAGGCGCGTGGCGGCGAGGTTGAACGCGACGTCGCCGTCGACGCCGGCGGTGAACCACAAGCGCGCCTATCGCGTGATGAAGGCCAACGGGCTGCTGCTGCCGAAGCACAGCGGCAGGAAGGTTCGCGTCCACGCCGCGAAGGATGCGGGCCATCTTTCGAGCAGCGTCACGCGGTCCATCGTCGTCGATGAGGCGATGCCACCAATCAGGAAACGGTGCCCCGAGCTGCGCCATCAACACGTCGGCGACCTGCCGCAGCTACGTAAGGCATTCAGCGCCGTCTTCCACTTCTCCAAGAGAACAGGAGGCCAAGAAGTGAGAGGAGCAACAGCGCCACGCCGACACCGAGCAGCCATTGAAGGTTGGCCGTAACGGCGGCTGCGATCAAGGACCCGCCAACGACGGCAAGCACAGACCATCGCAGAAAATCTGATGTTGCTGTCATTTGTTGCCCTTTATCTTGTGGACGAATCGCGCGACTGCGCCATACCATTCACCGTTCGACTTCTCGCCATAGCCAACTTCGATTCCGATGCTATATGCTTGTGACTCGTATCTGCCAATCTCTGCGACTGACAGGCCCTCCCCAGCCTCCTTGGTAAGGGCACCTTCGGTGATCTCCTGCAGCAGGTGCGTTGCCTCATGGGCAGCGGCGTCGCGCCCTCTGTTCCCGCCGAGTCGTAGTAGCCCGAGCCGTATCCCATCTTTCGTAGCAAATCCGCCAAGCATGGGATTTCGCTCAATGCCGATTTTCCCGGTCTTCGACCAATTCAACAACCGCGAAGACAAGTTCTGCAGATTGCTTGTAGTGAACCCTCTGCTCATCGCCGCTTCCCTGAAGGCGGAGCTGCGAACGGTCTTCAACACCAGCAGTCTGACCCCTCTATCGAGAGAGCCGACTCGCGCTGTCCCGAGGGAAGCCGGTACCAAGCCGGAGGCCAGCCAGTGAGAGGAGCAACAGCGCCACGCCGACACC
>JBEHXA010000701.1:0-3911 GCA_048498935.1 Myxococcota bacterium | reverse complement strand
TGGGTGGAGCTCGAGGAGCGCTCGGTCGACCTGCGCGCCGTGCCGGGTGATTTGGCAGGCTTTCGTCTGGTCTGTAACGGCTTTCATCATCTGCGGCCGGACCAGGCTCGCGAGTGCTTGCGCGACGCGGTCGAGCAGCGACGTGGTGTGGCGGTGGTGGAGCTCGCGCAGCGCTCGCCGTTCAGCATCGTGCAGATTGTGTTCGGGGTCGTCTGGCAGCTGTTGATCACGCCGTTCATCAAGCCTTTCAGGTGGAGCCGCCTAGTCTTTACCTATGCAGTTCCAATTGTCCCGGCTTGCACGCTCTGGGACGGCGTCGTCTCGTGTCTGCGGGTCTATGACCCCGACGAGCTCCGCGCCCTGATCGCCGAATTGCCGCAAAATAGCCGAGATAGCTACGACTGGCAGTGCGCCCGAGTCGCCGTCCCGCGCCTCCCGGCAAAGCTCACCTACCTCATCGGCGTCCCCAAGTCGGAGCCTGGGCAAGCCGCGCGCGGTCTGACCGGCCTCTGAACTTGATTAAAGGGGCCTATTGGTCCTACGCTGATAGATCATGGCCGAGTCGGTTCATTCCGTCGACCGCGCGCCCGCCTCCATGCAGTTCGAGGCGAAGGTACCGAGCTCTCCTCCCCCCAAGGCGGCCTGGAAGCTGCTCCTGCCTGTCGCGATTCTGGTCTCCGTGGCGGTCGCGGTGGTGCTCCTGCTCGGGCGCGTCTGAAGCTTGCTGAAGCTCCCGACGCCCCGAGCCGGGCAAGTCACTTGCCGACGTCGCGGCCCAGCGCGTGGTGCAGCTCGACCTGGGCGATGCGGAGCGCAATGTGCGAATTGACGAGCTCCAAGCGGTCGCGCGTGAGCTCGGTCTCGGCGTCGGTCACCTCGACCAGCGTCGCGCGGCCGCTGCGGAACAGCTCGCGTCGCACGCGATAACCCTCCTCGGTGGCGATCAGCGCTTGCTCGGACACGCTCACGCCGAAGCGCGCGTCGCGCTCGGCGCGCAGCGCCTGCGAAACCTCGAGCTTGAGGCTGTCGATGAGCGCCTGGCGCTGGGCCGCGACTTCGGCCGCGCGCGCTTCGACCTGGCGCGAGCCCGCCTGCGCGCCGAAGATGGCGGTGGGAGCCCAGCTCAGGGTGGCGCTCGCTTCCCAGGTGCCGTTGAACTTTTCCTCAGCGGGGAAGATGCGGGGATTGGGGTTGGAGTACTGGGCGCCGGCTTGCAGGTCGAGACGCGGGTAGTTGTCGGCGCTGATCACCGCGGCCTGATCATGGAGCGCGCGCTCGGTCTCGAGCAGTTGCTTCAGCTCCAGACGATTGTTCGCCGCCTCGTTGTAGGCGGCTTCTTCGTCGCTGGTGTTCGGCAGCGCACCCTTGGGCGCGAGCACATTTTCGCCAACTTCGTACGGCTTGCGGCTTTCGTCTTTCATCAAGATGCGCAGCCGCGTCTCGGCGAGCTGGGCATTGCTGGTGGCGCGCTCCAAGAAGAGCTCGGAATTTTTCACGCCGGCCTCGGCTCGCAGCACGTCGGCCTTGGACACCAGCCCCGCCTGAAAACCAGTGTTGGCGTCGGTTAGGTGACCCTTGGACTGCTCGAGCGCTTGAGTGCCGACGAACGCGACGCCCTGAGCACGGATCCACTGGTAGTAGGCGACGCGAGCATCGCGTGCCACCGAAAGCTTGGTGGCTTGCTCATCGAGCTCGCTGGCGGTTCGGACGCGCTTGGCGCCCTTGAGGCCGCGCGATGTGCGCAGCACGTAGTCCGACAACGGCACGTTGAGCTGCGCTTGGAGCACGTAGTTGTTGAGCACGTAGGGAAACTTCAAGCCCACTGCGATCAACTGCGTGCCCGGGGCGATTGGGCCTGGCGTTTGATCTTCGGGAGCGGCCAGTACGCCCAAGTTGGGAGTGTCGATTTTCGACAAGCGCGTGTAGCGAGCGCTCAGGTTGAGCGTCGGAATGAACGCAGCTGCTGCGCGGTCGACCTGAGCGTCCGACGCTTCGAGCTCTTTGCGCTTGGCGACTAGCTGATTGCTGTTCTTGACCGTACGGGTCGCGACCTCATCAGCGGTGAGCCCGGCGCCGCCGCCCAACATGGCGTTGAGCCGGGTTTGGAGCTCTTGCGTCGTCTTGCTGATCGGCGCGTCTGGACCTTCAGCTCCGGGCGCTGGTGCGGGTGGCATCAGGCTGGGGCGGTCGGCGGGTGCTGCGGCAGCCGGGGCGCGCGGCGGCGCTGCGGCAGGGGCCGCTGCGGGCGCCTGAGCTTGGCTGATTTGGGTGACGAGCACGAACGCGAGCACGCTGGGGGCAATCGAGGCGGTGCGAGTCATGGTTACTCGAAGGTGAGGGGGATATTGAATGCGAGGACGGCGCGCCGAGGCGCGCTGTACCTAGAGGCTTTTAGTGAGGGCGGGCGCCGCGCCAGCGAGCTCGCTGTCCGAATTGGGCTCGGCATAGGGAGCGTGCGCTTGCGTGGCCTTGCGGCCGCGACCGCTACCGAGCCGCGAGATGAAGCCCTTGAGGTTCTCGATGGTGAGGTACACGACCGGCACCACCACGAGCGACAGCAGCGTGGAGCTGATGACACCGCCGATGACGGCGATCGCCATGGGCGCACGAAACTCGCTGCCTTCGCTGTTGCCGACTGCGGTGGGCCACATGCCGAGCACCATCGCGGCCGAGGTCATCAAGATCGGGCGCAGGCGTTCCGGGCCGGCTTCGAGGATGGCTTGCAGCGGCGTTTCACCGTGGTCGCGCACGCGCACGATCGCGCGGTCCACCAGCAAGATGGCGTTCTTGGTCACCAGGCCCATGAGGAGCACGATGCCGATCAGCGCGCCCATGGCGATGGTGTTGCCCGTCAAGAACAGGCCCATGATGCCGCCGACGAAGGCGAGCGGCAGCGTCACCATGATCGTGAGCGGGTGGATGAAGCTCTCGAACTGCGACGCCAGCACGATGTAGATGAACACCACGCCGAGGAGCAGCGCGATGGCCATGTTCGAGTTGTTCTCGTTCATGAGCCGCAGCTGCCCGTCGTAAAAGATGCTCATGCCGGGCGCGAGAGCCAGCTTGGCGATCTGCGGCTGAAACTCGGCGGCCACGTCACCCAGCGGGCGCCCGATCGGCGTCGCCCAGATCGTGATCTGACGGTTGCGGTTCTCGCGCTCGATGACCTGCGGGCCGTCGGTGCGAGTGATGTTCACGACGTCCGACAGCTTCACGGGGCCGCGCGAGGTGGCGAGCGTGATGTTCGCCAGCGATGCCGCGTCGTCCCGATAGCTTTTGTCGAGCTGCACGACGATCGGGATGTCGTCCTTTTGGCCGGTCTGACGCAGCTTGCCGGCCTCCGTGCCTTCCACGGCGTTACGCAGAGCCATCGCCACTTCTGCGGCCGTGAGCCCTCGGTCGGCGGCGCGTTGGCGGTCGACCGAAACCGACAGCTCCGGGCGGCCGGGTGAGTACTTGACCTGAATGTCGCCGACGCCCTGCGTGCTCTTCAGGATCTTTTCGATCTGGTTGGCCACGCGCTCGATGTCGGTAAACTCGACGCCGCGCACGTTGATCATGATCACCGCTTCCGTGGCGGCGCCTTCGACGAAGGGCGGATCAGTCACGGCAACCTTGGCGCCCGGTAGCTTGGCGACAGCGGCGCGCCCGATCTCCTTCAGTTCGGCGAGCTTGGTGGTGCGCTCGAACTTGGGGACCGCCACCACGCGCCACTTGACCTTGTTGACCTGGTCGCCGTCGCCGATGGTCGCAAAAACCGTCGTGAAGTCGGGGTGCTTGAGGATCTCAGCCTCGACCTGCTCGGTGGCGCGGGCGGTCTCGCTGAGCGAGGTGCCGGCCGGAAGCTCCGCCTCCAGCACGTACTGGCCGCGGTCCTCCGAATTGACGAACTCTTGACCGGTCAATTTCGC
>JBEHXA010000700.1:0-3913 GCA_048498935.1 Myxococcota bacterium | reverse complement strand
CGCGCGAGTGATGACGTACGTGTACATATGCTCCGTGTCCTTTCTGGGTTGGCTTCAGCCAACCGGGTCAGCGCCGGGGTCCGCAGCACCTTCGCTCCGTCCCGACAGGAGTGAATGTGCGGTTTTTAGCCCCGAAAGTCCTTTTCAGACCCTGACCAAACCCTTACCAATTGCCCGACTTCAGAGGGCTTCGCATTCGCGAGCGAGATTGACGGCCATCGTCGGCGCGTCCGCGTGCGCCAGAGCGGCTCTCGGGTTCCTTGCGAGTAGCGGGGTGCCGCGCTCCTGCCACCAGGCGACGGCGTCGCCCTCGCTCCAGGCGTGCGCGTCCGCGCAAGCGTCGAGCGCTTCGCGAAGCGCTCGGGCATTCGGGAAGCGCGCCTCGGGAGTCTTCTCGAGACAACGCAACACGACGCGCTCGAGATCGTCTGGAATCGACCCAGCGCCGCGTTGGCTCGGAGGGACGGGTGCCGCGGTGACGTGCTGCAACAACACAGCGACGGCTGAGGTCCCGGTGAAAAGCGGCGTGCCCGTGAGCAGGTAGTAGGCGACCGCGCCTAGCGCATACAGGTCGCTGCGCGCGTCGGGCTTGTTCTCGGGCAAGACGAGCTCGGGGGACATGTAGAGCGGCGTGCCGAGCACCCCGTCGGCCATCGTGAGCGATACGCTACGTGGATCAGCCACGAGCTCCTTCGCCAGGCCGAAGTCGAGCACTTTGATCGCGTCGGTCGTGCCCCGCCGCGGGCACAAGAAGAGGTTGCTCGGCTTGATGTCGCGATGGATGAGCCCAGCGGCATGGGCTTCTTCCAGCGCTCCGCAGACTTGCCGCAAAACATGGATCACTCGCGCGGGAGGCAGTGAACCAGTCGTGCTGACCATGCGCTGGAGGTCCGAGCCTTCGAGGTGTTCCATGGCGTAATAGAAGGTGCCCTCTGCCGTGCGCCCGAAGTCGTAGACAGCGATGGTGTTCGGGTGCGTGAGCTGACTCGTGAGCTGTACTTCGCGCTCGAAGCGATTCACGGCTTCAGGCGATGCATCCTCGTTGATCAGCTTGACCACGGTCTTGCGTCGCAACAGGGCATGACGAGCGAGGTACACGATGCCCATGCCGCCTCGCCCGATGGGAGCCAGCAACGTGTACTGGCCCAGCCGACGCGCTCGCCGCACCTCGCTCCGAAGCCCGTAGATGACACTCGACGCGACGGTGCTGAAAACGACGCTGATCGCGCACCAATTGAGCACCAGCACCGTGAGTGTGGCTGGCGTCATCATCGTCAGTTGCCGCACGTGCGATGCGAAGAAGGACGCTGCCAGCCCCGGCAGGCAAGCCAGCGTCGTGAGCACGAACGTGCGCGCCCCGCTGCTGGGTACCAGCACTGCGCGCAAGACGGGCGCGGCCACGAGCGCGAGCACCATTTCGTAGGCGCCGAGAGCCGGGTACGGGTGGATGAAGCACCAGGACGCCCAGAGCACCCCGAGCCCCAAAATCCAAGTCGCGTCGAGCACGCGGAGCGCCCGCAAGCTCTGAGGCCCAAAGTGGCAGCCAGCCGCAATGCCCCCGAGCAGCAAATACTCTCCCAGCGTTTCCGCCGAAAATGATTCCTGCACCAGTGTCAGTACGTCGCGCCCCGAATCCAGCCACAGCGCGAGCACGAACAATGTGAAGTACCCGACGTTGATGCCCGCCAGCACCTTGCAAATCAGCACCAATCGTTGCCGAAAGAAGCCAATTCCGCCGCTAGCGCTCGTCGAGCTGGATACTATCCAACTGGCATCCAAGTCCCAGGTACGCTCCATGCCGGGGTCTAGAGCAGGAGATGTGCCAGGCGCTTTCGCACCCCACCCGTTGCCGAGATTGTGTACGGCTTGCTCGGCGTCGCATCTCGGAGCTGCAACTCAGGCAGGTCCCTGACCACGAAAGGCAGGCGGACGTGGGACCAACCGCCTAGCTGACGTTCTTCAAATGGGGGTTCTCAGGCTCATGGGCGTACCGATCTAGTCGAGTAGCTCGATCGCGGCTTCGAGGGCGATGTACGGGACGTAGCGGAAGTCGCGTATCGAGATAACCTGGCCGTTCGCCTGCTCCAGCAGGATCAAGTAGGCAGGCTTGGTGGCGTCAGTCGCTGAGGGGGGATAGACGCCGAGGGCGAGTTGACCATCCACGCGCACGACGCGGGCCGAGAGCTGCTCCTTCTCGTAGCGCGCGAAATAGTAGCCAACTTGTTTGCCACGGCGCCTGGATTTGGAGACGAGGTCGAGACGGCAATCGTCGCTCACCAGGGCGCGAATACCGTCCCAATCGCGGGCGTTGAACAGGCTGGCGTAGCGGTCGAGGGTGGCGCGTGAGGCGGCGCTAGCGGGCTCCGCTTCACGGGCCCCTTCACGCAGCTGGGCGCGACCGCGCACGAGTGCAGCTTTGACGGCCATGATTGTCGTCCCCATGGTTTCGGCCGTTTCTTCGAGTGAGTGACCGAGCACGTCTTTCAAGATGACGGCGCTGCGTTGCGTGACCGGCAGCACCACGAACGCGGCCAGCGCCGAGCGCACGACGATGGCATCCGGCGGGTCATCGCAACTGGCGACCTCATCGAGGTCAGCCACCGACTCGACGTATTTGCGCCCGTGACTCTTCAAGAAATCCAAGCCAGCGTTGTGAGCGATCCGAAAGAGCCACGGCCGCAGCGGCGGTACTTCCGCCATCAGGCTGAGCGTGTAAAATGCCTTGGCCAGCGTGTCCTGCACGATGTCTTCGCCCTCGACGACCGAGCCGGTCAGCCGTGCGCAGTAGCGGTGCAGCTCGGGGCGAATGCCTTCGACCAATGACAGGAATTGCTCCCGGGCTTCGGTCAGCGTCGGCGGAGTCTCGGTCACGCGTAGAACCTATCATTTCGCACGCATGCGGTTGTTCTTCGGGTTGTGCTCGACCTCGGCGAGCCCCAGGGCTTCGAGCACGGGCGGCAAATACATGCCGAAGCGACCGCGCAGACCCTTCTTGAGGCCGTACCAACCTTTCACGGGATTGGTGCTCGCGCGGCCCCAGGCCTCGACGGTGCCTTCGGTTGCCGGCTTCTGTTCGTCGGCCGCGCCGAGCAGCATCCAGTCGCCGTTCTTCTTCAGCATCTTGTGCAGATCTTCGATCGCGCGCAGGTGGTAACGCAGCTGCGTCTTGCCGACTTGCACGACCAAAGCGGGCGGCTCGGCGGCCTCGTCTTGGTAGGCCTGAAATTCGGCAGTGCCGGGCGGTGTCTTGAGCTGCCACGGCGCGTCAGCGGTACCGGCGCCTCTAATTTTGCTCACGGGGTGCCTGCCAAAGGCGATGGCGTCAGCCCGTAAGCTCCAACGGCGAACAGCTCAGTGACGACTGGCGGCTCATCGATGCGCTCGTTGATTTGCGCCTGAAATGCCTGAAAGGCCGGCAGCGTGCTGAGCGGATTCGGATCGACGTGCGTAGCGACATGCACGAAGCTCACACCGTCCTGCAAGCGGTAGCTGGCGTAGCAGAGCCCGGCGGACGGCTGCTGACGCAAAGCTTCGAACACCGCGCGCACCAGCGCGGCATTTGCCTCCGCATGCTCGGGCTTGGTCTTGTAGCGAACCATGATCGTTTTCATGAAGGTCCTCAGCTCCTCAACGATCCAGGCGACGGAAAGGATGCGCACGCTCGACCTTCATCGGTCGAATGTCGGCAACTCATGGAGATCATTCAGACCTGTCGCTCGGCGTCGTATTCAGCGCTGGGAGCAGATGAAGGTGGCCCTGCTCGACGTGCTGGGATTCTGACGCCGGGTGGCGTCGACGAACGCGAGGACCCGGGCGGGGAAGACCCCAACCTTGGTTGGGGTTTTCAGTGGAGGCGCCGGGAATTGAACCCGGGTGCGCTGTTTCTCAAGCACAAAGGGCACCGGCGCGAAGC
>JBEHXA010000699.1:0-3922 GCA_048498935.1 Myxococcota bacterium | reverse complement strand
GATTTTGCGACACTGGCAGGTGGAGGGAACTACCGAACGCAGCGAGATTGTGCACGTTGCAGGCGGTCCGGAGCTGATCGGCTCGCTCCGCGAGGTGGAGATCACCGGCTCGTACAAGAATTCGCTGCTCGGGGAGCTGCCCGGCGGGGCGGGCCACGGCGCTCCGGCGCCGCGCCCACCCCTACCGCGCACCGATCGCCCGCGTGCGCTGCCGGTGGTGCCTTCGTGATCATCCGCCCCTACGGCGGCAAGACGCCCAAGATCGCGCCAACCGCCTTCATCGCCGACGGCGTGGTGATCATCGGTGACGTCGAAATCGGCGAGTACGCCAGCGTTTGGTACAACACGGTGCTGCGGGCGGACGTGGGCTACATCCGCATCGGCGCTCGCAGCAATGTGCAAGACGGTAGCTGTTTGCACATGACGTCCGATCTCTCGCACGCCGTGATCGGTGTCGAGGTCACGGTAGGCCACAACGCGATCGTCCACGGCGCGACCGTTCACGACGGCGCGCTCATCGGCATGGGCTCCATCTTGCTCGACAACGCCGTGATCGGTGAGGAGTCGCTCATTGCCGCTGGTAGCGTCGTACCGCCGCGCATGGTGGTTCCGCCGCGCAGCATGGTGCGCGGGCAGCCGGGCAGGGTCGTGCGGGAACTGAGCGACGACGAGCGGCTCGAAGGAAGGCGAGGAGCGGCGCATTACGTCGACCTTGCCGCCGAGCACGCAAAGATCCGGCAGAGCGGTCCCTAGCCAGCGCTCGAGGCTCGGGACGGGCTCTTTTTCGCTGTCCCGGAACGTTTTGCTGACGCTGCGCTGCGCGACCCGGGTAATCTAGTGCCACTGAAAGTAGGGCAGGATGCGCATTGCTCAATGGGTGTCGGTTTCGTCGGTCGCAGTCATCGTTGGCTTGGTCGGTTGCTCCAGCTCAAAAACGGGCGGCAAAAACGGCGGTAGTTCGGGTAGCGGTGGCTTGGTCGACGGCAATGGCGGTACAGCCGGCAAGGTCGGCGCGGGCCAAGCGGGTAAAACCGGTACAGGTGGCTCCACCGGCGTCGGTGGCGGCTGCACCGGGACGCCGGTGAGCTGCGTCGACGACGCAACCGCGCAGTTCTGCAACCCCGAAACCAACGAGCTCGATACCGCCAGCTGCGCCGAGGAATGGGCCAAGGACGGCTTCCTGTCGAACGGCTGCTCCGAGACCCTCCAGGGCGCGGGCTGCACGACCGACGGCGCCCTCGACGCCGACTGCGACAAGGGCGTCACCGTGATCGCCAACTGCAGCCAGACGGCGACCTCGGACGATTTGCTCAACGCCTACCTGAATTGCTTTCACGACGTGCAGGGCCTGCACGAAATCGTGTCCTGCCTCGGCGGCTTCCTCGACGAGACCGCGCAGACCGTCGATTGTCAGGGCGCGGAGGCTGAGTGCTTCCCCAGTGACGAGCCGACCGGCGGCACGGGTGCCGGCGGTACGGGCGGCACCGGCACGGGTGGCACTGGCACGGGCGGCACTGGCACGGGCGGCACCGCTGGCAGCAGTGCCGGAGAGGGCGGCGCGCCCTAAGGCGCCGGCTACTGCGCGAACGCGGCTGGGGTCGTTTCGGCCCCGTCGGCTTGACCGTCGTTCGACACCACGGTGTGGGTAGCGCGTTCGCGCAGTGGCGGTAACGAGTCTGGGTCGACTTCGCTGCCGACCCAGTACACCTCGGGTACGGGGTAGTACGTGCTCGAGTAGCGTCGCACGCGCTCACTGCCGTCGACGTAGTGCGTGCGCACCGTGCTGACGACGTCGTAGCCGGGGATGCCCTTTTGGTGGCGCTTCACCTGATCTGGCAAAAGCTCTGGGTGGCGGGTCACCTTGCGGAAAAAGTCTTCACTCTTGCGGACCGCGTAGCTGTGCTCGATTTTGCCGGGGGCTACGGTGCCGAGCATCTCGACGCGAATGCGCGTCTTGGTCGGCAGCAAGGCGTGCACGATGACGGGCACGGGGTACGGGTTCTTCAGCTGAAGATCGACCTCGCCATCGATTACCGTGGCGTCCAAACCGAGCGGCGCATAGCCGCTCGGCCTGCTGTGGCTACGCCGACGCACGACGTCCAGTCCGCCCAGCACCGCGGCCGCGAACAGAGTGGTCGCGACTTGACACACGCCGCCGCCCACCCCGGGCTCGAGCTCGTCTGCCACGATCACGGGTGCGTCGACGAAGCCGCGCTCGAGGGTGCGCGGCCCAATGCTGCGGTTGAAGCTCCACACTTCGCCGGGCAGCATCAAGGTTCCGTCGAGCAGCTGGGCCGCGCGGGCGATGTTCTTCACGCGCGGGCCGCCGCGCTTGGCGAAGTCGGTTTCGTATTCGCTCAGCACCAGCGACGGGTCCACGTCGGCCAGCGCGGAGCTCGGGATTTTGGGGGCCAACTCCGTGAACACCAGGTCGACCGCGTCGCCCGAGCCGAGCGCTGCCAGGCGCGACAACGTCGCTCCCAGATCCAGTTCGCGGCCCGAGCGCGCTTCGATTCGCGCATGACCCGGTAAGTCCAGGCGAGCGTCGATCGGCTCGACGCGCAGGCCGGCGGCCACGTCGCCCAGAAAGCGCGCGGCGCGCGCGGCATCGAAGCGGTAGCTGGGTTCGATGTCGATCGGCGTCGGCGCGTCGGCGCCGAAGGCCACGCGCAGGCGCGTGAGCAGGCCCGGGGCACGGCGCGGCTTGCCGAGCTCGGCGAGCGCCGCAGCGGTGTCGAACGTTTGACCGAGCTCGGCGCGCGGTGCGACGAGCGCGCCATCGGGATGATTGAGCAGCACCTCGCGTGCGGCCTCGAGCGTGGCGCGCCGCTGCAGCCAGGTCTCGAGCGGCTCGTCGGTGGCCGGGAATGACCCGGCCAGCGTGGCGGCCGCCGGGAGGGGCAGGCGTCGCTCGAGCGCAGGAGCCGCAGCCACGGCCGCGCCGGCCAGCGCCGAAGCGAGCACCGTAGCCACAGCCATGCTCGAGACCGAGACCCGCACACCCCGATTTTACCCGGACCGCGGCTTGCGGCCAAAGGTTCGCTGGTCAAGGCTACGCCCATGCAGCTGATCGTGAACGGAGAGCCCCGCGTTTTTCCCGATGGGATCACGGTGCGAGGCCTGGTCGAGGCTCTGGCGCTCACCGAGGGCCCGGTCGCGGTCGAGCGCAACCGCGAGGTCGTGCCCCGGGCCCTGCATGGTGAGACCGTGCTGAGCGACCGTGACGTGGTCGAGATCGTTCACCTGGTCGGCGGCGGCTGAGGCAGGGCGAGCTGGCTCGTTGCGGCACGATCGGGGCGACGCGGCGGGGGCAGGCGGCGGGCAGGGATGCGCACGCGCGCGCTCGCAGGCTCGGGGCCGCGTGACGCGACCGGCACCCGTACGATGCTCTTCTCCCGGATCAGGTTCGACTTGAGCGCGTTGACGGAGCGCAGCCGCGCGACGCTCACCCCGTATTTGCGCGAGATCATGCCGAGCGTCTCGTTCTTCTTCACCTTGTGGCTGAGGTAGCGCTGAGGGGCGCTGGTCAGCTTGGCTTCGATCAAGAGCGCGTGACAGCGCCGGGCCGTCTCTTGGGCGGTGGGGTTGAAGAAGCGGATGTGGATGTGAGTGGCGTGACCGGGCGCGTGGCGAATGATCGGGCGCAATTGCCCCGGAGCGCCGCGAAACACCCCGGCCAGCCAGGCTCGATCTTCGCCTTGCTCGAGCGCGTATTGCTCGAGCAGCACCTGAATCGAGTGATCGATGAGGATCAAATCGACGTCGGTCTCGGTGATCAGTGAGCGCACGAAGGCCCAGTTGCGCGGCAGGTCCAGGTTCTTGGCGGTGCCGCGCGCGTACCAGCGCGCGCCGTCGTTGTAGAAGTAGGCGATGTGACCGTCGCGGTCGGCATAGGCGGTGTTCCTCGCGCAGGTCGTCCATG
>JBEHXA010000698.1:0-3925 GCA_048498935.1 Myxococcota bacterium | reverse complement strand
CCGAGCTGCCGCTATCGGCGAGGCCCAACGTGAGCGCGAGCCACAAGGCGAGATCTTCGCGTCGCTCGTGGAGCGCGATACCGAGGCCCGTGCCGGCCAGCTCGAGTGCGCGCTCCGGATCGCGGAGCGGGCCGGACGAGAGCTCCGCGGCCTCACGCAGTAGCGCCAACCGCTGCTCGACGTTCGTGAGCAGCTCCGCCCTCACCTCCAGCACACGCAGCAGCGCCGGGCTGGGCTCCTCGCGGCGCAGCACGGGCTCGAGCACCTCGGCCGCGAGCTCGCGCGTGTCCGGCAAGGCGAGCAGCTTTTCGACTGCGCTGCGCGCGCCGCGGTGTCCCGGCTCCAGGTTGAGCGCTTCGCGGTAGGCGTTGAGCGCGCCCTCCGGATCGCCCAGCTTCGTCATGCGGAGCTCCGCCAGATCCAGGTAAAGCTTGGGTCGCGCGGCAGGCTCTGCCCAGCCGATTTCCTGCTCGACCAGATCGCAGACCTCGAAGAAGCGCTTGGCCTGCACCAGCAGCGGCATCAACCGTCGATGCAGCTCGGGGCTCGCGCCGAAGCGCTCAATCAGCTTTTCCCAGAGCTCGATGGCACCGTCCGGGTTGCGCCCCTTCTCGGTCGCGAGCTCGGCTGCCGACAGCGCCAGGGCGCGTGCCTCGTCGGGATCCTTTGTGCGCTCCGCGCGGTGGAACAGAACCTCGGCGAGGCCGTCCTCGTCGTTGGCCTCGCGGTACAGGGTCTCGAGGCGACGCAGCGCCTCGTCGGTCCACGGCGACCCGATCAGCGCTCGCCACGCGATGGTAGCGCGCTCGGTGTCCTTTGCTTCGCCGTCGCACAGCCGCGCCAGGCGCCGAGCCGCTGCTTGTCGCGGCTCGCGCTCCGGCTCGAGCTCGACCACCAGCGTGAGCGCGGCCGTGAGCTGCTTGAGCTCGGCCGACTCGGTGCACAGCTCGCACAGTTCGCGCGCCGCCGTGAGCGTCGCCGGGCCGCGCTCACCCAGGTCTATCACCTGCTGAAACGCCACCTTGGCGCGCTTCACGTCGCCGCTGCGCAGGTACACGAGGCCCACGTCGGCCGCCACGCGCGCCCGCACGGCGTTGTCCTTGCTGGTCGTGAGCGCACGCGACAACAGCCGCGCCGCCTGCTCCGGCTGACTCAACGCCAGGCTCAACGTGACGAAGCGCGCCCGCAGATCGTCATCGCCCGGGCTACCCGCCACGACCGGCGCTAGCAGCTCCAGCGCGCCTGCCGGATCGCTCAGCACGTCCTGGCGCAGAATGCCGAGCCTGCGCTGCACCTCGACGCGACGCGGGCCGCGCACGCTTTTCAGCTCGAAGCTCAACATCGCGATCGCGCGATCGGTGCGACCCGCGCGCTCGTAAGCGTCCGACAACGCGGCTGCCGCGCGCTGCGCCAGCGCGCGATTTTCGAGCAGGCTCTCGGCTGCCGCCAGCGCGCTCGGGTGACCGGGCGAGAGCTGCAGCACGCCTTCGATGTGACCGAGCGCTCTCGGTAGATCTTTGAGCGCACCGACGCACAGGTCCACCAGCTGCTCGCGCAGCAACAATGCCTCTTCGGCGCTCGGCGCCGGCTCGCGCTTCAGCGCTTGCTCGAAGACGTCGGCAACTTCCTTGTGGCGTCCGCGCGCCAGCAGTCGACGCACCACGGCCTCGCGCGCCGCCTCGTCTCCAGGCGCCAGCTTGAGAATGCGCTGGCCGACGTCGATCGCCAGGTCGTCGCCCTGCGTCGGATCCTGAAGCAGCTCCGCAGCGCGTCGTAGCAGCTGCAGCTTGACGTCGCTCTCCTGTGCGCGCGAGCTCGCATCCGCGTAAAGCTCCGCCAAACGCGCGGTTTTCTCGGCAATTCCGTAGAGTCGTTCGAGCATTGCGAACGACTCGGGGTGCCCCGGCATCGCCGACGCAGCGCGTTCGGCGTAGCCGATAGCGCCGTCCAAATCCCCGAGCTGGGCGTGGAAAAATTCGGCCGCGCGCAGGTAAATGAACGCCTGCTGCTCGCCGGTGAGGAGCTTGATGCGCTTGTCGATCGCCACCTGCTCGTAGGCCATGGCAAGGTCCGAAACCTTGTCGTGACGGACTGCGGCGCGATGCAGCCGCTCCCAGGCTTCGATCGGCACCTCGCCTTTGGCGATGGCGCTCACGAGCAGCTCGAGCACGTTGGTCGGGTCGTCGAGACGTTCTTCCAAAGCCTCCGCGACTTCCCACAGCTTGACAGCCAGGACGCTCACCGCCCGACGCTTGGCTTCGGTCTTGGGAGCTTCGGTCTTCGGGGCTTCGGACTTCGGAGGTACGGTGGTCATGCGAAGGCCGGTCTGGAAGCGTAACAGACCTGCCGCGGCGCTTGTGACCGCTAAATCACCGTGGACACGCGCTTCAGGAAGCGCGGCGCTTCATGCTCATCCGAGCAGGTAGGATACCGTCAGACGCGCAGGAACGCGGCCAGTGCGGACGCCACTTGCTCCGGCTCGTCCCAATGGACGAAGTGACCGGCGTCTTCAAAGCGCTGCAGCGTCAAGCGTTCGACATGTGTCTGTAGGTCGTCGAGCAGGCTCACGTCGAGGGCCGGATCGCGGTCGCCCCATAAAATTAGCGTGGGAGCGCCGATCTTCTGCGGGCACGTGAGCGGCCAACGCACGGCCGCGCGGTAGTAGCTCAGCGCGGCTCGCGCCACGCCGGGCCGCATCAGCTCGCGCCTCGCTGCCTCGACTGCTCCGTCGCTCAAGAGCTGCCGCTTAACGACGAGCTTACGCAAGAGCCAGCGAAACACCGAGCGCCTCGTCACCAGCCACTCGGCGAGGCCGCGCAGCTGAAACAGCACCAAATACCAGCTGCGCCAGAGCTGCCGGGTACGCCGCAGCGCCTTCGCGTAGCTGTCCGGGTGCGGCGCGTTCATCACGACCAGGCGCTGAACGAGCTCGGGGTGCTGCCCGGCGAAGCAGTAAGCCAGGAGCCCTCCCCAGTCGTGTCCCACCAGTGTCACGCGCTCTTCACCGGTCCAGCGCACCAAGGCCGCCAGGTCCTCGAGTAAAGCCGTCGAGCGGTAGGGCTCTAACCCTTCGGGCTTGCTCGAAAGTCCATAGCCGCGCAAGTCGGGCGCAATGGCGCGGAAGCCGCGCGCCGCCAGCGCTTCACAAAGGTCGCGAAAGCCCAGCGAAGAGTCGGGAAAGCCGTGCAGCAAGACGACACAGGGACCAGTGCCGATCACCCGCACGTGGAGCGTTCCGCCCGGCGTGCTCACCATCTCCGACTCGATCATTTCCGATACAGGCGTTCTGCCGCGCGCAGCAGCCACGGCAACGTCGACGGCGCAGCTCGCTTCATCAGGTAGAGCAACCAGGCTTCCGTCGACACGGGGACCATGGCTTTACCACTTCTGGCGGCCGCGACGACCGCCCGCGCGACGATTTCGGGCGCCAGGCCGTGACGCTCGTAAAAGGCGCAGAGTACGCTGCGCTCGGCCTCGACGTCGACCGCGCCGCGAATGCGCGCCCCTTCGAGGATCGACGTGGTCACGAACCCGGGGCAAACCACACTCACCTTCACCCCTTCGGGTAAGAGCTCCGCCCGGAGCGCCTCCGACAGGCCAACCACGGCGTATTTGGTGGTGCCGTAGGCGGTCAGGCTGGGCTGGTTGCTGATGCCCGACGCCGAAGCCACGTTGACGATGCGACCCGCGCGCCGCTCACGCATCGCAGGCCCGAAGGCGCGCACGCCGTGGATCGTCCCCCACAGATTCACGCGCAGCACCCACTCCCAATCCTCCAGCTCGGTGGCGAAGAAGCCACCAGCCAAGCCGACGCCCGCGTTGTTGACCAGCAAATACGTCGGCCCGAGCTCGCGCTCGACTCTCTCCGCGAAGGCCTGCACGGCCGCTGCGTCGGCCGGCGAATCTTCGCGTCCAGCAGCCACGC
>JBEHXA010000697.1:0-3926 GCA_048498935.1 Myxococcota bacterium | reverse complement strand
CGTACCCGCCGCCGCCTGCGGCAGCAACCAGCACCGTGGCGATCAAGAGCGCCGTGGCGCCGCGCGACTTTTGGCGCGGCGGAGTTTCCCAGGCCGGCGCAGCGCCACCGCCCGGCTCGTAGAGCCCGACCTGCGCGAGGTGATCGAGCACCACTGCCGGCTCGGGGTTTGCGGCATCTCCCGCACCAAACGCGACTGCAGGGCGCGGCGGTGGCGGCGGAGCGGAAGGCACGCGACGCAGCGGTTCAGGCAACGGTGCGGCCTCGAAAGCGCGCACGGTTTCGAGCTGCGAGCTCGGAACCGGGACGGGCGGCTCGAGCACGCCGAAAGAAGGCAGCGGCGCGGCCGCGGGCGGCGGAGCGAGAGGCGGCGGCGGGACCGAGGGCTTCCGCACTGGAGCAGGCGCCGGTGCAGCAGACGCAGCCTTCGGGATCAGCTGAGCCGCGAACGGCGGCGGAGTTACGACCGTGACCGCTTCATCGAATTGTGCGGGCGGCTCCGCTTCTGCGGCCGCGCTGGCGTTGAAGCCCCCGACCTGCGTGGCCTTCAAGCTGGGCTTGGCGGCCACGGCCGGCTTGGCCGCACCAGGCTTTGCAGCAGTGCTGGGCAGCTTCACACCGGCCGGCTTGGCGGCAGCGGCGGGCTTCGCGGCAGTCGCAGCTGGCTTGGCGGAAGTCTTGGACGAGAGGAACGAATTCGCGAGCGGCGCCGGCGGATCTTGCCGAGCTCGAGCCGCTGCGGCGGGCGCCGGCAAACCGCCCCGCGGCGCGCCCATCAACACCTGGGCGGGATTTTCTGTCACCGAGTCGAGATCGGAATCCGAGAGCCGGATCGGATCGGCGCTGCCGGTGAGCGAATCAGCGGAATCGAAGCGCGGTAAAGGCGCCGATTGCACTGCTGGCTCGGGCAACCCGACGAGCGTCGGCTTACGGCTCACCGCGATAGCGGGTTGTGCGCTGCCCATCGGCTTACGGCCACCGGTCGTTTCTTCGAGCCCGAACGAAGGCAGCGGATCGCTATCGGGCGGCGGAGGCACCGAAACCTGCCGCGGCATGCTGCGCGCCACCTCGGCCGCCACCGCTTCGGCGCCGACGCGCTTTTGAAGCGCCGAATACAGCACCGAGCGCTCGTGCCACAGCTCGACGTCGTCTCCGGTAGCGCCAAGCTGCAGCGCACGAGCCAGCACCTTGTCGGCTCGCAAAGCGTCGCCGCGACGCAGCAGCACCTCACCGAGGAACCGGAAGGCGCGCGGATCTCGCGCGTCCGCTTTGCCCGCAGCCACGAGGCTCGTCTGCGCTTCCTGCAGCATGTCCGCTTCGAGGTACATGCGCCCCACGGCCAGCATCACGCTGCCATCGCCGGAGTGCCACGTCTCGGCGCTCGCCCCGACCTCACGGATCAGCTCTTCGCGATTGGACCCCCCCAAGAAAGAACAGACGGCGATCGTGGCGTCGGCATCGGGGTTGGCCCGCCACGAGTTCAGAAGCTCTTCGAGCGCTCGCATCGAGGCCCCGAGAATACTCAGTAAAACCCTCACACCAAAACGCCGAGCGGGGTCGACGCATCACTTCGTGGTGGTTATCCCTTCACGCACAGGTACCCCATGTCCCACCTTGGTCACCACGTCTTGCATCATTGCGAAGGCTCGGCCTCTTGGCCGGCACCGCGATGACTGGCGTCGCACCCCGTTTCGTGGCACCGCTGCGCGCGACGGTTCCCCCGCACCGTCACCACGAGAGGCACCGCTAACCCCCCATGTGTGGCGTCTTCGGAATCTACGGTCACCCGGAAGCTGCAAACCTCACTTACCTGGGGCTCCACGCCCTACAACACCGCGGCCAGGAGAGCGCAGGCATCGTCACCAGTGACGGTACCCAGCTCTACTCCGACCGCGGTATGGGCCACGTCATCGACGTCTTCCCGCCGGATCATCTGGCGCGGTTGAAGGGTGACAACGCCATCGGGCACGTCCGCTACTCCACGGCGGGCGGCTCGTACCTAAAAAATGCCCAGCCCATTGCGGTCGACTACGCCCGCAGCTCGGTCGCGGTAGCCCACAACGGCAACCTGACCAACGCTGAAGGCGTCCGCGAAAAGCTCGAAGAGCGCGGGTCTATCTTTCAGACCAGCAGCGACACCGAGACGATCGTGCACCTGGTTGCGCTCAGCCAGCAGCGCCTCGCCGAGGACCGCATCGCCGACGCGCTGCACCAGGTGCAGGGCGCCTACTCGCTCGTCTGTCTGACGCCCGATGCGCTGATCGCGGTGCGCGACCCGATGGGGATCCGCCCGCTCTGCCTCGGCACGATGCCAGACAGCGGCGCCTACGTCGTCGCCAGCGAGCCGTCGAGCTTCGATCTGATCGACGCCAAGTACGTCCGCGAGATCGAGCCCGGCGAGATGCTGGTCATCGACAAGTCCGGGCTGCGCACTTTGCGTCCGTTCGGCGAGGTGCCGCGTCGCAGCTGCATCTTCGAGTACGTTTACTTCTCGCGTCCCGACTCGATCATCGACGGCATCAGCGTCTACCAAGCCCGCAAAAACTTGGGGCGCAAACTGGCCCAGCTGCACGGAGTGGACGCCGACGTGGTCATCCCGGTGCCCGACTCGGGCGTGCCGGCGACCATCGGCTACGCCGAAGAAGCGGGCATCCCGTTCGAGCTCGGGCTGGTGCGCTCGCACTACGTGGGCCGCACCTTCATCGAGCCGCAGCAAAGCATTCGTCACTTCGGCGTCCGTTTGAAGCTGAACCCGGTGGGCGCCGCCCTGGAGGGCAAGCGCGTGGTGGTGGTCGACGACAGCATCGTGCGCGGCACCACCAGCCGCAAAATCGTGAAGATGCTGCGCGACGCGGGCGCCAAAGAGGTGCACATGCGCATCTCGAGCCCGCCCACCAAGTGGCCCTGCTACTACGGCATCGACACCCCGACGCGCGGCGAGCTCATCGCCTCCAGCCATTCGGTCGAAGAGATCAACCAGTACATCACGAGCGACACGCTCGCGTACCTGCCGATCGACGCGATGATCGAGTCGGTCGTCAGCGCCCGAACGCCGACCGCCGGACCGGGCCGCTCCCGCCTCCCGGTGCTCCAATCCGAGCAGCCGCTCAGCAAAGACTCCTTCTGCGTCGCCTGCTGGACCGGCGAATACCCCATCCAGTTCGTCCCGCACCCGCGCCAGCGGCAAATGCGCCTGCTCGACGTGTAGGTGAAAAAGGGCTGCCCATGCGCAGCCCGATTGCAGAAGCTGCCGTAGCGTCCCGGGTCTCGCTGAACGACAGGTCTGGGGCTGCTTCCATCCTGCTAGCTCGTGGCGAAGGCCTTCGAGATTCGCAGGGAGGCGGGGAGGTCCGCGAGGCGAGAATTTTGGGGTTCGAGCCGTGCGTCGATGTGCGTCGACTGCGCAGTCAGCCAGCCCGCTGTACGTGGCGCGAAGGAGCGCTATGATTTGGGGTTGATGCTGGATCAGTTGCCCGACAGCGTGTCCGTTTACGAGGTGTCGCCTCGGGATGGGCTGCAGAACGAGGCGGCTCCAATCACGCTGGAAGGCAAGCTCGAGCTCGTTCGGGCGCTCATGGCTGCTGGGCTCACGCGCATCGAGCTCACGAGCTTCGTTTCGCCGCGCTGGGTCCCCCAGCTGGCCGACGCCGACGCGCTGGTGAAAGCGCTCGAAGTGCCGGCCGGCGTGACCGTGTCGGCCCTGGTACCCAACGCCAAGGGCTTCGAGCGCGCGCTCGCGGCGGGGCTCAAAGAGATCGCCGTCTTCATGTCGGCCAGCGAGACCCACAACATCTCGCCGCCCCAGGACAGCATCAGCAGCACATCGGCCTGGGTGATCGCACCCATGTCGCCATGGCTGGCTTCGGCGGGATGCACGAAGTAGGCGGGTGTGCCGGTGGACGACAGGGTGGCGGCGATCTTGCGGGC
>JBEHXA010000696.1:0-3926 GCA_048498935.1 Myxococcota bacterium | reverse complement strand
ACAAACCGTAGAGCTCAGGGAGGTAGGCGACGCCATGAACCAAGGTGATGACCGACACGAACGTGACAGATCCGAATAGCGAGACCGCGAGCCAAGCAGAGCCACGGCGGGCCCGGGTCCGCATTGCCATGATATACACGGACGCGTAAGTCAGCCATTTCAGCGCCTCGGCGATGGAAGCCGATGGGTCGAGCGACACCGAGAAGCGACTGAGTGCCGGTTCGCCGAACGGCACTAGGCACCGCAGCCAGACGTCAGCGGAGGCGGGCGACACGCGCTTGACCCAGGACGCGGGCAGGCTAATCGCCTGCAGGGCGGAAAAAAGGCCAAGAGCCGCCAATACCACCGCTGGCCAGGGCACTCGCCGAAGAGCCATCACTTCGAGCGTCGCGCCAATCAGCGCAAGCGCCGCGACCCCTATAAGAGCAGGAATGTGCACCGTGCCGATAGCCAGCACCGAGCCCACGAGCACAAGCACGAGCACGACATCGGAAACCAAGCCCCAAAGCTCTGTCTTGCTCCGTCGCTTTTGGGGGCGCCGTCTACGTGCGGGGTTGAGGTTGGGCTTGCGGTCGGTCATGTCCGTCGCTTATCTTGCACGGTGCCTAATCGAGCACGAAAGCGAGCAGCATGCTTCGGCAAAAGCAGCACCCCGTGCGGATGCGACCCCTGGGCTTTCGCCCGCCTCCATTCCCGCTCGATGCCGAATTGGAATGGGTGTTACAGAGGGCGTTGGGCCCGCTGACCTGGAAGCCCAATTCGTCACTTTCTGGTCAGAGACTGATCGACGTCGCACTTCGCCTCGATGTTGCGGCACGCATCGGAGCGCGACATCCGCGCGAGCTGATCGAGCGAGAGATGGGCGCCACGGCAGCTCACCGCTTGCGCGAACAATACGTCGGTACGGTTGCGCGGGGGGCCTTGCTGGACCACGCCCTGAACCAGTTGCTCGAGCGAGCAAGACGCTCGGACGTCTCGTGCATTCTTCTCAAATATGCGGCCCTGAACCGCATGGGCGTGTTGCGAGTCGGCTCGCGAGTGGCGAGCGATGTCGACGTGCTCGTGCCACACGCCCGCGCTCGACAGTTCCAAGCGATCCTCCAGGAAAGCGGCTATCAAGATTTAGAGCTGCCTGAGTCGAGCCATCAGCTGCCGGCGCTTCGGGACCACACCGGGATTCTGATCGAACTGCACGTTCACGTGCCCTTGGTTACCTTGGGTCAGGGGCAACCCTTCGCTCGTGCAGAGGACCTGTTGGGCGCTGGCCTGACCATCCAGTCGGACAATGCCTTGCTCCCCGACGCGGCGATTGTCGCGGCACACGCAATCGCCCACGGCCTGATTCAACACGCGCAAGTGCCTCAAGTGTGTTCCGCGCTCAAAACCTTTGCAGATCTGGCTGACTTGGACTTGGCGAGGCCGGGCGTTGTTGAACAAGCTCGTGCGTACCTATCCACTACGATGACAGCGGAAGACCTGACGAATGTGCAAACCTTGGCGCGAGCCCTGCGAGAAGGTGACCTCGAAGCGGCCATGGCCGGTGGACCCGGGATCATTCTGCGTCACGCGCTCGCAAGCCAGCTCGATCGTCATTACGCCATCCGGCTCCGCCTCGGGGCGTTGACCGAATGGCGAGGCACATCAGTGCGGCGCAGCCCAGCTCAGCTTCTCCGCTCTTTGCGCGCTGCGTGGGAATGGGCTCGCTCGGATCCGAATCGTTCACTATGACCCTGCGCGCCCGTTTGCTCAGCTGGAGCTTCGAGCTCGATCGAATCGCTCGAGTGTTGGCAATCACGCGCGAGGAATTGGCATTGCACATGCTGTCGGAGCAGGATTGGCTCACGGTAGGTCGCGAGCTGTACAGCCGAGCCGCCAAGTACTCGAACGGCTCGGAGCACAACGAAAGCGGGTTGTTCGCATTCGAGCAGGCTGCCCTCGATGAGCACTTCCCTGCCCCACCGGCATCGCTCCTCGTGGGCGCATGCGGCGGTGGACGCGAGCTATTCGCTCTGGTCGAGCGCGGATATCGAATCGCCGCTGCCTACGATCCGGTCACGGTTTTTATCGACGCGCTGCGCGACGAGCCGAGGCTTTTCGAGTATCGGGATCGCATCTGCGTCGGCTCTCACCAAAAACTGGAGGCCATGCTCCCGATCGCGGAACTTCGCCAACGAGGAACCCCCATCGATGCGGCGCTCATCGGCTGGGGAAGCTACACGCATATCTTGGGAGCCGAGCGCCGCGTTGAGTTCCTGCGCGCCCTTCGTGCGCTCTGTCCCCGGGGTCCAGTGCTCGTCAGTTTCTTCGTCAAAGTTGAGGACGAGGCCGAACGACCCGGGCGGTTTCGGTCGAGGCTGCGACGGCTTTTGGGGACTACCGACGCCACGGTGGAGACGGGAGATGGACTGCATCGAGGCGCAGGCGCCGTCCACTATTTCACCGAAACCTCGTTTGCAACCGAGGCGACAACGGCGGGCTACCGCGTGCAGCTTTGGCAAGAGCACGGGGCTGCTGCCGGGCACGCCGTCCTGATCCCTGAATCCGCGATACCGCAATCGCTCAGTGGCAGCGCATGAACGAGCTCGTGTTGCCGACGGCCGGCGGCTGCATGCGCCCTTGGATCTGGCCCAAGGGGAGGCTCCACATCGAGCGCTGCACCATGGCCCAGCTGAAGCTTGGCGACATTGCGGTCTGGTTCGACGGGAAAACGCTGATCTCGCATCGCGTGGTCGAACTGGGGCCCGGTACTTTGGCCACGCGCGCCGACTCGAGCCCCATTGCCGATGCACCGGTTGTCCCGAGCCAGCTACTCGGCCGCGCGGTGCGCTTCAGCAAAGGCCCCATTTCCTATCGCCTGGATGGGCCCGTGATCAGGCTCTTGTCTCAGATCGCTCGCGAACCGTGGGCCAGTTTGATGGCCGCCGCTCGCCGGGGGCGTGATCGACTGAAGCAGCGCTAGGCCTGCTGAGGGTGCATCGAGGGCATCCGATAGATGCGATCGGCAATGCCCGCGAACGCGTCGTCGTGGGTGACAATCAACATGCGACTGTGAAGCTTTGCGCCCTGAAGCGCCACCAGTACGCGCTGCCGAAGCTGACCATCTAGGTTCGCCTCTGGTTCATCGAGAATCACGAGCTCGGACTTGCGCAGAAGTACTCGTGCGAGAGCCACTGCTCGCCGTTCACCCGCGGAGAGCGACATCACGCTCCGCTTCAGCAGCGATTGTACGTCACCGGTCAAGTAATGCCCGTCCAGCAATACCGAGACGAGTTCCGCAATTTCCCGATCAGACGAGTTCGGCGCGACGAAGCGGATTGCTTCGTTCACAGTTTGCAGTTCCTCGAAATAAGGTTGCTGCGGAAGGTACGCAATCCGCCCGGCTAACGCGGCAGGCGAGTGGGTCACGCCTCCCATCTCGATCGCAACAGCCCCGGACTGGGGTTCAATGATCCCCATGATTAGCCAGGTCAGCGTTGTTTTACCGCAACCGTTGGCGCCGCTGATCGCGAGCGTCTCGCCCGGTTTCCAAACGACGCTGGCCTCGACCACCGTACGCGGCTCGCCTAGACGACGACCAAGGTATTCGAAACGCAAAGACTCGGCGCGAATCGCACCGAGTGCGCCATCCGTTTTCGGCTTTTCTGGCGATGTCTGGCTTTTCGCCCACCAATCTCCAGCGAACGAAGCCAGCGCATCCAAGTGGGGTCGCTCCGTTGACCAATCGGCCGCCCCCCGCGACAGAGAAGAGAGCGCCGGAAGCGCCGTCAGCGCCAACATGCTTGCTGCAACGACGGAGCGGCTGGGCCGACCCATCAGCTGCTCGAGTAACGCCAGTGGATCGTATCCAGCAAGCGATATCAAAACGAATGCAACCAGTGCGGTCGCGGCTGATCGAGAGCGGCTTTCGCGGCCGAGTCGAACTTGGA
>JBEHXA010000695.1:0-3942 GCA_048498935.1 Myxococcota bacterium | reverse complement strand
CGCCAGGCGAGCTCGCGGCGGCAGCGGCCGTTTTGGCCGTGCTATGGCTGCTGCTGGCCGGCGGCATCCGGACCGCCTACATCGAGCTGTTTCGCAAAGCGATCAGCCGCGGTGGGGTAGAGCGAGAGTTCATGCTGGCGGAGCTCGACCTGACCTCGGTCGAAACGCTGCTCGAAGCGCTGGCGCGCCCGCAGCCCAGCGAGGTGATCGCGGCCATGAACGTGCTGGCCGAGCGCAAGCGCGAGCGCTTGATGCCGGCGCTCATCCTGCTGCACGACGACGAGGGCGTGTTGGTGCGTGCCCTCGAGCTGCTAGGTCCCAGCGGCCGCAAGGATTGGTTGGCCCTGGGCGAGCGGCTGCTCGATCATTCCTCGACGCGCGTCGCGCAAGCTGCCGTGCGCGCGTTCGCGCTCGCCGGCGAAAGCGCACTGGTGGCGCGAGCCTCCATTCACCCGAACGTCGCGCTCCGCACGTTCTCTGGGTTGTACTTGGCTCAGCTCGGGGGAAAGCAGCTGACGGGCGACCCACTGCACTGGGAGCTCTTCGACGACGACGACGACGAGCACAGCTTGAAGCTCGCGTTCATCGAGTCGCTCGAGGCGCACCCGACTCCCGATACGCCGCGCATTTTGCTGGGTTTTGCCCGCCTCCCAGCGCTCGGCAGCGCGGTCACGGAGGCGCTCGAGACCGCCGGTGACGAGACCGCCATCGACTTCTTGATTGGCCGTTTGAAGTGGGCCGACGACCGCTTGTCGGCGCGTCGCGGCCTGCGGCGCCTCGGCCAGCCGGCGCTCAAGGCGTTGGAGCGTGCGCTGTGGGATCCGAGCACGGACCGCAGAGTCCGCATTCACCTGCCGCGCAGCGTGTCGGCGTTTCTGTCAGCCGAGGCGCTCGCGATCCTGCTGCGTGCGTTGGTGGAGCACGACAACGGCCTAGTGCGCTACAAAGCGCTGCGCGGCCTGGAAGAGCTCGCGCTGGAGACGTCCCTGCGCATCGAGGTGTCACCCATCTTCAGCGAGCTGACGCGAAACGCGCGCGAATACTTGCGGCTGTTCTCGGCGCGGCTCGCGTTGCTCGAAGACCGAGCGGTGGGTGGGCGACTCGAGGTGCAGCTGGTGCGGGAGCTCCTCGACGACAAGATTGCGCAATCGCGCGAGCGCTTGGCGCGCCTTCTGCAGGTGTTGCATCGCGCTGACGATATTCCCGCCATTTTTGCGGCGCTCCGCTCGAGCGACCGGCGTCGCCGCGGGCGAGCGGTCGAGTTCTTGGACGCGCTCATTCACGGTGTGGACCGCGCTTCGGACGAAGTCGCGGCGCTGCTTCGGCTGGTGGTCGATGATCTGCCGGACGATCAGCGAGCGAAGCGCGCCGCGCCGCTCGTGGGCGAGTTCGGCGACGCCCGCAGCACGCTGCGGATACTTGCCGCCGACGGTGACGACATCGTGAGCCTGCTGGCGACGCGCGCGCTCGGTCGGCTCGGGCCGGCTCCAGTGGCCAACTCGGGCGAGCTCACGGTGTTACAGGAGCGCCCGGCATGACCATCGCCGACGCCGATCGCCTCAAGCGCGAGATCTTACTACGCTCCATGTTCCCGAGCATGCCTGCTGCGGCGCATGCTCGCTTCATCGAGCTGCTCGAAGACGTGGAGGTCGAGGCGGGTCAGACCCTGTTCGACATCGGAGATCCGTCCGATCGGCTGCTGTTCCTGATCGAGGGCCGTGTGGTGCTGCAGCGGGAAGGCTTCCGCAGTTGGGAATTCGTGCCGATCGCGGTGGTAGGCGTGATCGACGTGGTGCTCGGCAGAGCGCGCACCCGCTCCTGCCGAGCGCTCGAACGCTCGCGCATGCTCTCGATTCGTGCCAGCGACTGGTTCGACATGCTCGAGGACAACGGTCAAATCGCGCGCGCTGCGATCCGCAACTTCGCCACGCAGCTGCACATCAGCTGGCGCACGTTGGCGCCGCGGGTGCGCCGCCCGAGCGAGCCGCCACCCGGTCCTGTGCCGCCCGCGCTCGAGACCTACGATAAGATTTTGGCACTGCGGCGCGCGCCGTTCCTGCGTTTGGCGGGGATGCAGGCCATCGCGAGCCTGGCCAAGGTGGCAGATGCCGTGCAGCTCAAGCAGGGCCAGCTGTTGTTCGAAGCCGGAACGCAGGACGAGCAGTGGTACGTGGTGGCGCGCGGCGCCGTCGAGCTCCGCGCGGGCGATGATTTTCGACTGCAGCACGCGGCGGGCGACCTGGTGGGAGGTGCCGCAGCGCTCAGCCGTGCGCTCCACGGCTATTCAGCGCGTGCCGAGTCCGACGCGGTAGTGCTCAGCATCAGCGAGCAGGATTTTTACGATCAGGCCGAAGAGCACCCTGGCCTGGCCCGCGGCACGCTCGAATACCTGGTCTCGGAGCTCGAGCCGATCCTCGATCTGGAGGACACGACTCAGCGCCGCCCGCCCGCTGGCCCCGTCACTCAGGGGGCTTGAGCACGCTAGGCCGTTCGATGCCGGCGACGCGATACCCGCGCTCTGGCCCCAAGTCGTACAGGTGCAGCCGCAGGGGCCCGGGCGCGTAGCCGTTGGTGATGTCGACGACCAAGTAGCGCTCCGCTGCGCCTGGAGGCAAAGCCGGCGACAGCGAAGCGTGCGCGATGTCGAGGCAGACGCGCGGGCTCGGCACCGGCCGGAAGCGCGCCTTGCCTGCGGGCTCGAGCGAGGCGCCGCGGTACACGTAGGCGCGAAAGCTCAGGCTCTCGCTCGGCACGACGCCGCTCTCGCGCGCCAGATCGAGCGCGCAAACGCCGGTCGTGTCGGTGGTTACCGCGCTCAGCGGTGAGACCTTCGACAGGTAGCGGCGCAAGATCAGGTCGCGGCGCTCGATCAGCGTTTGAGTCAAGTAAGCCTCGCTGCCGGGGTCGTACTTGCCGGCCCGCACTGCTGCCGCCACCAGGTCATCGCTGAATTTCGCCAAGATGCGCGCCATCCAAGCGCCGTCCTGCTCGACCATGCGCATGAAGGCGGGATTCGGGTATTCGCCGCGCCACGCCTCTGGATCGAAGTCGCGCGAGCTGAAGTAGCCGAAGATCTTCGTACTGAATTGAGCGCGCTCCCACGGTCGCTGAACCATGCCCAAGGTCAGGAAGTCCTCGGCGACGTGCCCGCCGTCGAAGATGTACGAATGGCCGAGGCGGCGCGAAATCTCGTCATCCGACCAGCGACTGCCGAAGGAGTCGCCCATGTCGATGATGTAGTGGCGAACGTAGCCTGGCCCATCCTTGCGCTTCGGGTCGGCGGGCATGAACACATCCATGGTGTTTTGCTCGCGCGTGTCGAAATGGTTGAGCCAAGCTGCCACCAAGCGCGCGCCGCGCAGCTCACGCCGGTCCTCGTGCGGGATCACGTCGTTGGGGTCGTCGTCGCGCGTGCCTTCGTAACGATACGGACCGATCGGCTTGCCCTCGAGCCAAGTCGACGCGACCATGCGCACCAGGCCGTTGCGGTGCGAAGCGCCGCGCAAGATCGCGTTCAGGCGCGCCTGGTCGAACGCGCTGGTGACGCCCTGATTGTTGGTGACGGTGAGGCCTGGCTTCAGCTTCAGCAGCTCGGGCCTGAAATAGACGACCGTATCGCACGCCGAGTAGTAGCCGACCGCGTGATAAATGCGGGCGGACACGGCGGTGGCGCCGGTTGCGCGGTCGGGCTCTGTCTCCGGATCGGTCTTCAGCATGAACTTGCCGAGACCCTTGATGTTGACGCGAAAACCAGGGTTCGCGCCGTTGTCTTTGCCCTTCAGGTGATGATCGAACCAGCGAATCATGTGGGCTTCGGTGTCGAACTTGGCGTTCTCGGGGTACTCCATATCAGCGGTCTTGTTCGTGCTTTTGAACCGTCCGTGCAGCCAGGGGCCGATGAGAAGTTGCTGCGTGCCGCGTGAGTTCGGGCCGCCCTTGGTG
>JBEHXA010000694.1:0-3945 GCA_048498935.1 Myxococcota bacterium | reverse complement strand
CTTGCGGTGAGCAACATCGAGCTCATGCCCCTGCGTGAAGGGTTGGGCGCGCTGCCGGCAGCCGCGCGGCGCGCTCCTCAGCTCCTCGTGACGGGTTTTCTGGAGTCGCAGCTGGCTGACGTGCGAGGCGCCGTGCGGGCAGCCGGCTTCGACGTGCGGAGGCGCACGCGCGAGCAGGGCTGGGTGCTCCTTTCCGCGCGCCGCCGGGACGAGTAGATCCCCGAGCACGCTCTTCGATGAAGCTCGTCGCCGCGCCAAACGCCCTGAAGGGGAGCCTTTCGCCGTTCGAAGCGGCCTCGGCCATTGCGCTGGGCGCGCGGCGAGCACTGAGTGACGTCGAGGTCGTGGAGCTCGGCATCGCCGACGGCGGCGACGGCACCGCCGAGGTGGTTTGCAAGGCCCGCGGCGGCACCTTCCGTGAAGTCAGCGCGCTAGATCCACTCGGGCGACCGCGCGGTGCGCGCTACGCCTGGCTCGACGATGCGACAGCAGTAATCGACGTGGCGACCGCGTCGGGGTTGGCCCTGCTCGCGCCCACCGAGCGGAGCGCGCTTACTGCCAGCAGCTTCGGCACCGGCCAACTCATCCGCGCAGCGCTCGAGGCCGGCGCGGGCAGCATCGTGCTCGGCGTGGGTGGTAGCGCCACCGTGGACGGCGGTGCCGGTATCCTTCAAGCGCTCGGCGCGCGGCTCTTCGATGCCGCGGGCAACGAGCTCGCGCCCGGCGGTGCGGCCCTCTCGAATCTTTCTCGCATCGACGTCAGCGAGCTTCATCCGCGCGCCAGCAGTGTGCCACTCGACATCGCCTGCGACGTCGACAGCCCGCTGCTCGGTGAGCTCGGCGCGGCGCGCCTGTTCGGTCCTCAGAAAGGCGCGAGCCCAGCCGACGTCGCGCAGCTGGAGCAAGCGCTCGCGCGACTCGCGGCCGTGATCGCGCGCGACTTCGGGCGCGAAGTTCGAACCGTCACGTCGGGCGGCGCGGCCGGCGGCATCGCGGCCGGGCTTTGCGGTGTGCTCGGGGCGCGGCTCGTGCCGGGCGTCGACCTGGTGCTGGACGCGGTGGGGTTCGACGCCGCGCTCGCGGGGGCGGACCTGTGCATCACGGCGGAAGGCATGCTGGATCGACAGAGCCTCCGCAATAAGGGCCCGTTCGGTGTCGCGCGCCGTGCCGCTGCCCAGGGAGTGCCGGTGGTCGCGCTGGGCGGCGGCATCGCGAGCGACGTCTGCGACGCGGATTTTCCGACGTTCGCAGGCATGTTCTCGATCTGTCCGCGCCCGCTCCCGCTCGAGGAAGCGATGCGCGACGCCCAACCCCTGCTGGCGGCCGCGGCCGAAAGAGTCGTTCGACTCTTTCACCGAGCGCAGCATCGCTAACCCTGCTGCGACTCCTTCACGGATGCCTCGAGCCGTGCACGCGTTGCCCCTGCGCGCTCCCAGTACAGTTGGGCTAGGGGCTGACACACCGAGCTACAGATCGTCGCTGCTCGCTCCGACCACTCCAGATACTCGAACTTGCGCTCCTCCGACCAGTTGGGAGGCAAGAGCTTGATGTTGCTGCTCAGGTCCGCCAGCTTGATCACCTTCACGAGCCCCTCCATGTCCGGGAGCTCGGCCAGCGCGATCTCGCGACGCTTGCGGCGCGGCAGCGACTTGTCGTCAGAGAGGGCTTGGACGAGCGCGCACACCCGCCCGCCGAACAGCGACTCCACCTCGGCCGCGGTGGTGGGCGTGTCCTCCAAAACATCGTGCAGCACGGCGGCGATCAGGACCTCCACGTCGTGGACCTGCGCAACACTCGCCACCAGCATGGCCACCTCGATGAGGTGATTGACGTAGGGAGCCGCATCTGGGCCCTTACGCCGCTGGGCGCTGTGACGTTGCGCTGCGAAATCCAGCGCTTCGAGAAGGCGCGGGAGGACCACCTGAGCCCGAGAGTACAGCAAGCCGCCGGCGCCCGCGAGCCCGACCCGGGGGCATCACGACCCGTGCCTTGAGACTGTAACGCGCACGCTTCGCGCAGGTTCCGGGGAAGTGGCCGGGCGTCGCACGCCAGGCGTGAGCGACCGGAATTCCCGCCTGTGCTCGTTCCTGCCTCGGTCTTCGGGCCTTGCTGTGCCGGTGCAGTCCATGCGACACCCAAACTCGTGAAACCCGCCGAAGCTCGCCCCGAGGACCGCGCCCTTCAAGACGATATGCGCTGGCTTGCTAGCCTGCTCGGTCGCGTCATTCAGCGCCTCCAGGGCGAGGCAGTGTTTCGGGCCGTCGAGGAGCTGCGCGTCGCAAGCCGCGCGCGCCGCCGCGGCGATCCCACGGCTCCGTCGCTGCAAGACTTGCTCGCCAAGGTCGACGCCTTGCCGTTCGAGATCGCAGCTCCGGTGGCGCGCGCGTTCACGGTGTTCTTCTTTTTGATCAATACCGCCGAGCAGGTACACCGCGTGCGACGGCGGCAGAGCTACGCCACCTCCGAGGGCACCTCGCCGGCAGCAGCTCAACCGGCTAGCGCGCTGTGGGCCTTCGAAGAGCTCAAGCGTCGCGGCAAGACGGCGGCCGAGCTCCGCGAATACATCCGCGAGCTCGAGGTGCGGCCGGTGCTCACCGCGCACCCCACCGAGGCCACGCGCCGCACGCTGCTCGAGCTGCAAGCGCGCCTCGCCGACGCCCTCCTGGCGCGCGAGCGCGCTTCGGCGGGCGAGCTGCGGCGGCTGGAGCAGCACGTGGAGGGCGAGATTGAGCTGTTGTGGCTGACCGACGAGGTACGTCGCAATCGGCCCAGCGTGCTCGACGAAGTCAGCCAGGTGATTTGGTACCTGGAAGATCGCTTGCTCGACGCCAGCGCAGAAGTGGGCGAGTCGGCCAATAACGCCTTCCGCGAGGTGTTCGGAGAAGAGCTGGGCGTGACCCTGAAGGTGCCGCTCGGCAGCTGGGTGGCCGGCGACCGCGACGGCAACCCGTTCGTCACCCCGGAAATCACCCTGGCGGCGGCGCGCCGCAACGCCCACGCCATCCTCGGCCACTACGCCGGCAAGGTGCGCGGGCTGATTAGCCGCTTGTCGATCTCCGACCGCATCTCGGCGCCGACGCAAGCGCTGCTCGACTCGCTCGAGCGCGACAAGCCGCTCTTGCCGATCGCTTGGGAGCGCAACAAGCGGCGCAACGCGAACGAGAGCCTGCGCCTGAAGCTGACCTTCATCGTCGGTCGCATCGAGGCCACGCGCCAAGAAGTAGCGGCGCGCGACGCGAACCGCCCCGAAATGCTCGAGGGCGCATACGCCAACTCGGAGGAGCTGCTCGCCGACCTGCGCTTGATCGAGGACGCAGTGCGGGCCGGTGGAGCCGAGCGCGCGGTGCGCAGCCTGATCGCTCCGCTCGTCGCTCAGGTAGAGACGCTGGGCTTCGCCGGCTACTACCTGGACTTGCGCGACGATTCGGAGACGCACACCCGCACCGTCGACGCCATCTCGACCAGCGTCGACGTGGGCAAGCTCGACGAACAGGGCCTGCGGCGCGAGCTACTGGGCAAGCGCCCGCTGCTGTCGCCGCACACCACGCTCGACGAAGAGGCCACCAAGGTCGTGAACGTGTTCCGCACCATGCGCCAGGTGCAGGACGAGTTCGGGGAGCGCGCAGCCAGCACGTACATCATCTCGATGTGCCGCAAGGCCGAAGATTTGCTGCGCGTGCTGCTGCTCGCGCGCGAGGTCGGGCTCTGCGATCTCGCGGGCGATCCGCCGTTCTCACGGCTCGACGTCGCGCCCCTGTTCGAGACACAGGCCGACCTCGCCAACGCACCCAAGGTGCTGCGCGAGCTCGTGGCCGACCCGGTGTATGCGCGGCAGCTCAAAGCCCGCGGCATGCACCAGGAGATCATGCTCGGCTACTCCGACTCTGCCAAGGACGTCGGTGTGGTCGCACGCGGTAGCCCCGCGGCATCACACACCTCTTGAGT
>JBEHXA010000693.1:0-3947 GCA_048498935.1 Myxococcota bacterium | reverse complement strand
TTCACAGAGCTTCGGCACGCCCGGCCCGGCGCGCCTGGTCGCGCTCCTGCGAGGCCAGGGACGAGAGCGCGCGCAGGCCAGCGTCGGGGTGCTACGCACAGCGACTGTCGGTCTCGAGCTAGCGCCCGAGTCGCCTCGAGGGGTATCGGCCGGCGCGACCCTCGAAGTGCGCGCAGCCTCGGCGCTCGGTCCTGCTCCGTCCGGCGTGGTCGAAGCGCGCAGCCAAGGCCGAAGCATCGCGGCGGCCCCGGTCGTGAAAGGACAAGCCCACCTCACCCTGCCGAGCTCACTGGGCGCCAGCAGCGGGTCGCTCGTGACCCTAGAGTACGTGGGTGACGGGCCTGGCTGGCTGTCGGGTCCCCTTCTCGAGCTCCGTGCCCTGCCACCGAGCCCGAGCTATGCGCGCTACGCGCTCTGGATCTGCGCGGCGCTCTTGGCAGGTATCGCGGTCGCACTCGGCTGGCGTCGCCCACCCCGGGAACGGCCGAGCCCCGAAGAAGCTCTGCCAGCGCGCCCCCGACCCAGCTTGGAAGTCATCGAAGCGCTAGGCGTCGGGGCCGGCTACCGGGGTGTGGTGCGAGACGCCCACGAAGGGACTCCCATCGCACCCGCTGTGTTGAGCTTCGTCACAGCTGAGCCCACCACCAGGGTACTTCTGGAAACCGCCACCCAACCCGACGGGTCGTTTCAGGTCGAACAAGCCTTCCCGCCCGGGACGCGGCTCGAAGTAACGGCGCCGTTTCACGCCAGCCTCACGGCTGCTTTGCCAGGCCCCGGGGTACTGCAGCTCTCGCTGGTGTCGCGCCGGCGGGCGCTGCTCGATCGCCTCGTCCGCTGGGCCGAGCGAGGCGGCCGACCATGGACGGAGCCGACTCGAGACGCCACCCCCGCACATGTGGCAGCAGTCGCCGGGGCAGAAAACGAGCCGGAGGTAGAGCGCTGGGCTCAATCGGTCGAACGACTGGCGTTCGGGCCGGCAGCGCCCGATGCAGCAGCGGAGCTTGCCGCCAACGTCACCCGGGAGCCAACGCTCCACACGCCGGAGTCCTCGGCCCTCGGAGCCCAACGGCCACGCGACGCAGCCGAGCCCCCGAACGTCACACGCCGCGGGTAGGAGTTGAGCCCACCTGCTCGGGCTCCGCGAGTACAGCAGCATTGACTGAATGGAGCGCGGCTCCCTATAGTCGCGGGCCCTCAGCCGTACGCGCAGAATGGAATTCCTCTACGTCCTCCTGGCTCTGGCCCTCGCGGCCGGTGCGTACTTTTTGTTCTTCCGCAAAGGGGAGCCAGCTCTTCCGCCGAAAGATACGACCCCTCCGGGTCCCCCTCGGCACTCTGAGCGTGCACCGGCCCCGGCCAGGCGCGCTTCTGTCAAAGAGCCCGTTGCTGAACCGGTTTCGAGAGACGAAGAGGAAGCAACAGCTCCAGTAACCGACGTGGAGGCTCGCCCCTCGGCTCGCCCTCCGCCTCCCTCGCGTCGCTCGGTTCCCCCCGCAGCATCGACCGCCGATCGTCCGTCGATGGCGGCGCGCGCTCGCGACATCGGCAGCCTGCGCAAAGGCTTGGCAAAGTCGCGCGACTCCGAAGGGTTCTTCGGACGCCTCCGCGCGCTCTTCTCCGGCAAGAAGGAGCTGAGTCCCGACCTCGCCGCCCAGATCGAGGACGTGCTGCTCACCTCCGACGTCGGGGTCGAGACGACTGCGCTCTTGCTCGAGCAGGTCAAGTCAACGCTCGCCAAAGGCGATTTGTCGGACCCAGAGGTCGTCTGGAACGAGCTTCACTCCGCCTGCCTGAAGCTGCTCGACAGCTCCGCGTCCGGCCCGCTCGAGCTGCGAGCCAAGCCGACGGTCGTATTGATGGTCGGAGTCAACGGTGCTGGCAAAACAACCACTATCGGCAAGCTCGCCACCAAGCTCAGCGCCTCTGGTAAAAAATGCGTTTTAGCTGCGGGCGACACCTTCCGTGCGGCAGCCGTGCAACAGCTCATCGTGTGGGGCGATCGCGTGGGCTGCGAGGTCGTGCGCGGCAAAGACGGCGCCGATCCGGGCAGCGTCGTTTTCGACGCCATCAAGAAGGCGCAAGAGGTTGGAGCAGATGTGGTGCTCGCAGATACCGCGGGTCGCCTACACACCAAATCGAACCTCATGAGCGAGATGAAGAAGATCGCCAAGACGGCCGAGAAGGCGCTGCCCGGCGCGCCGCACGAAATCCTGCTCGTCGTCGACTCCACGAACGGTCAAAACGCCTTCGCGCAAGCCAAGGAGTTCAAAGAAGCGCTGCCGCTCACCGGTATCGTGCTGACAAAACTCGACGGCACGGCTAAGGGTGGTGTGGTGTTGGGCGTTGCCAACGGTCTGCGTGTCCCGGTGCGATATGTGGGGTTAGGTGAGCGCCCCGACGATCTTCACGAGTTCTCCTCCAGTGACTTCGTCGAAGCACTGCTCGGGCGCGAAGCAGAAGCGAGTGGTCCTCACAGCCAATCAGGCGGGGCCACTGCAACGACGAACTGAAACTATCCTCGCGTGCGTGACAACGAGTTAGAGCAGATCGCATAGCACTAGAATCTTTTGGTTGTTGATCGTCTGAAATTTGGCGTGATATAGTCCCCCGGCGTTTCCGATTGGCGGAAATTCCCAATAGTTTTCGGCATTTACGGCAACGGCGTCGAAGGGGAATCGTAAGAGGCATCGATGAAGAAAAGTTGCATCGGGCTCCTCATAGCGGCCCTCGGCGCAGTCCCGGCAACGGGCTTCGCTCAAGTGAAAGTGGGCGCCAAGGCCGAGGCAGGAGCCACCATAGACGCCGATGCCGAAGGAGCTGACGCCACGGCAACTGGCGACGCAGCGGCTTCGGGTGACGCAGCCGCTGCTGCTCCTGCAGGCGAAGGCGACATCGGTGCCGAAGGCGAGGGTGTCGGGGACATCTGTAAGATCGATCCCGCGGCGTGCCCCGTCCTCGATATGAAGAAGGAAGCCGCGCGGAACATCAAAGAGAGCATCTACGCGGTTCAGCAGCTCTACGTGATGCGCGCTCGCCGCGTCGAGCTCAACCCGTGGTGGAACGCTGCGTCGCTCAACGACCAGTTCGTGAACCACGGTGGGCCCGGTATCGCGCTCACCTACTACATCACCAACGTCCTCGGTATCGGAGCCAACTTCCGCTACTACGACCCGTTCAACACGGAGAAGCCGTTCAACGGTCAGGTGCGTCGCGCAGCTCGCGTCGCGGTGCCGCTGAACGAGTACCAGTGGGGCGCGTCGCTCGACTTCAACTACGTGTTCGCCTACGGCAAGTTCGCAGGCTTCGGTGACTTCATCTTCGAGTACGACGCTTACGTGCTCGGTGGTGTCGGTGCCCTCAGCACCCGTCCGATCGCGGTCGTCGACCCAGACAACCGCAACTTCGAATACAAGCCCAAGCTAGCCTTCGACGCGGGTATCGGCATCAGAATCTTCTTCACGCGATGGTTCGCGCTGAACGTCGCCGTCAAGGATTACATGTACTCCGAGGAGCTCGAGAATCTCTCGATCGACGAGGTGAACCCGAGTGATCAATCCACCTGGTTGGGCGACAAGTCGTTCACCCAGAACGTGGAATTCCAAACGGGCTTGTCAATCTTCGTACCATTCTCGTTCGACTACAGGCTTCCGAAGTGATGGGGCGAATGAAGATGACCAGAAATCCCCGATTCACGAAGCGCCTCCTCACCGCCCTCGCGGCCTGTGTCGGTCTGCTGGCATTCACCGAGACGTCGCAGGCTCAAGAGCTGTACATGACGGGCCCGCTCGCCGGCGCACCTGCCGTGCGTAAGCTCCGTCTCTACCGCCAAGCTCGTTTCGAGTTCGCGCCGGCCGTGACGTTCACCCTGCTCGACGAGTACCAGCGCACGATCATCTTGGGTGGCCGCCTGCAGTACAACTTCACGGACTGGCTGGCTCTCGGCGCGT
>JBEHXA010000692.1:0-3951 GCA_048498935.1 Myxococcota bacterium | reverse complement strand
CGGCACCCTGGGGGCGCCGCTCGACGACAGCTACATTCACTTCCAATTCGCGCAGAGCTTCGCTCGGTTCAAGCCGCTCGAGTACACGCCGGGGCTGCCGCCCGTGCCGGGAGCGACGAGCTTGCTTTGGCCGATGCTGCTGGCGCCAGCGCTGTGGCTCGGCGCCTCCGGCCCGGGGCTGGTCGCTGTTTGCTACTGCCTGAGCTTCGCGGCGCTGTTCGGCCAAGCCCGCGAGGTGCTGCTGGCAGGGCGTCGCTTCATGAGCTGGCCTGCTGCATTTGCGGCGGGCCTCTTGGTGCTCTCCTTCTCCGCCAACACCTGGTTTGCGGCGAGCGGCATGGAAGTGGTGCCGCTCGGCTTCTTGCTGCTGCGCGCGGCGCGGCGCTCGGCCGAGTACCTCGAAGGCTCCCGGAGCGAGGCGCGACGGCGCGAGCTCTGGGCGCTCGCGGTTTTGTGCGTGTTGATGCGCCCCGAAGGCGTGCTGGGCGTGCTGGCCGTCGCGATCGCTTTCGGCCTGAGCGAACGGGACAAGCGCTGGCAAGCGGCGCCCGCGCTCGCGATCGCGCTCTTGCCCGCGCTCATCAACTGGCTTTGCACCGGTAGCGCCGCGCAGACCACCACGCTCGCCAAGTGGCTGCCCACGAACCCGTACTACCGAGGCATCTTGGGCCAGAGCATCCTGGCGAACCTGCAGATCTTCGCGAACACGCTGCTGGATGGGCGCGTATGGGCGTGGACCTTCATACCTGAGGGTTATCGGTGGCTCGCGCTCGCATCCCTGCCCGCGCTATTCGCCGCCGCTGAGCTGCGCCGGGCGCGCCCTCACGCTGCGCTGCTTTGCCTGGTCGGGCTCGGCATGTTGCTACCGACCAGCTACGAGACGTTCCTGGTCAATCGGCTGCGCTATTTGTGGCCGTTCGCGGGGCCGTGGCTGTTGGGATTGGCGGCGGTCGGCGAGCTGCTGAGCGCGCCGCTGCGGCGCTTCAGTGCGCGCGCGGCGGTGCTGGGCGCGCTGCTGCCGATGACGTGCGCGGTCGGATTTTCCGACCTTTTCTCGGTATCGGTCGCCGATTTGGCGCGGAGCGCGGCGGCCATCGACGCGCAGCAGGTTTCGCTCGGGCGCTGGGCGCGACAAAACCTGCCGGTGGAGGCGCGGCTGGGCGTCAACGACGCGGGAGCCATCGCCTTCTATTCGGAACGAAAGACGTTCGACGTCGTCGGTCTCACCACGCGGGGCGAGGCGCGCTATTGGGTCGCCGGAGCGGGTTCGCGCTTCGAACACTACGAGCACCTGTCGCCCCGCGACTTGCCCACGCATTTCATGGTGTATCCCGAGTGGTTCGCGGTGCCCGACTTGCTCGGCGATTGCCTGACCGAGCGCGAGGTGCTGGGCGCCACGATCTTGGGAGGGTCGCGCATGGTGGCGTGTCACGCCGACTACGCGCGCCTCGGCAGTGGCTCCAAGCCGCGCAGCGACGTCGGAGCGCGACGTTTGCTCGACGAGCTGGACGTCGCCGATCTGGAGAGCGAAGCGGCTCACGGCTACGTGCTGGGCGTCACCCGCTCGGTCGACAACATCGTGGGGCGAGACGCCGACATCACCGACGGCGGGCGCGCGCAACGGCTCCGCGACGAGCTGAGCCTGCACGTCGAGGCGGGGGGGCTCGTGATCGTGCGCCTGGGCAGCGACGCCCCGGCCGAGCTGAGCCTCCATCTAGGAGACGGAAAGCCCCTGCTCCAGGTGACCGTCGAAGCCGGCGAACTGCGCGAGGTCGGCTTCATCGTGCCAGAAGGAGTCGCCTCCGGCAGCGCGCGCCTCCTGCTGCAGAGCCCGCGACCGATCGCGACGTTCCATTACTGGTCGTTCGGCGTGCTATAGCCGCGTCATGCGCCGCCGTCCCCTCGGCAAAACAGGTCTCGAAGTGCCCGAGCTGTGCCTCGGCACCTGGGGCCTCTCCGGTGATGCTTACGGCCCGGTCGAAGAGGCCGAGCAAGACCTGGTCATCGAGCGCGCGCTCGCACTCGGCGTGACCGCCTTCGAGACCGCCGACGCCTACGCCCAGGGCGCCATGGAGAGCCGGCTCGGTCGGCTGCTCGAAAAGCACCCCGACGCGATCGTCATCACCAAGGTCGGTACGGATCGCTCCAGCAGCCCACCGCAAAAGCGCTTCGACGTCGACTACCTGCGCGAGGCAGTCGCCAAGTCGCGCGAGCGCTTGAAGCGCCCGATCGACGTGCTGCTCTTGCACAACCCTTCGAGCGTGCCGCTCGGGCGCCCGGCAACGCGCGAGCTGATGGCGCAGCTGCAAACCGACGGCGTGATCAAGGCTTGGGGCGTCAGCGTCGGCAACGCCGAGATTGGCCGCGCCGCGATCGAAGCCGGCGCGCAAGTGCTGCAAATCGCCTACAGCGCATTCTACCAGCGCGAGCTCAACGACTTGCTCGGCACCATCCGCGACAACCAGCTCGGTGTGCTGGTGCGCTCGGTGCTCTCGCACGGCCTGCTCTGCGGCCAGTGGCCGTCCACCAAGACGTTCGCGAGCGGCGACCACCGGCGTGACCGCTGGACTAACGACGATTTCAAAAAGCGCATCTCGCAGCTCTCGGCGCTGCGCCCGGTCGTGGCCGGCTCGATCACGAGCCTGCGCGCCGCCGCGCTCCGCTTCGTGCTCGACGAGCCGCTCGTCAGCGCCGCGGTGATCGGACCGAAGAGCACCATCCAACTCGACCAACTGCTGCGCGACGCCGGCAAAGAGCCGCCGTACCTGCCGCAGAACGCGCGCACCGCGCTGATGAATCGTCTTGCAGGAGTGGGGATCAAAGGGTGAACAGCGAGCTTACGGCACTAATCCGCATCGCCGGTGAAGCGGCGCGCGTGGTGATGGAGGTTTACGCGGCGCCCTTCTCGGTCGACTACAAGGCGCCGCAGGATCCAGTGACGGAAGCCGATCGCCGCGCCAACGCGCTGATCGTCGAGCAGCTTTCGCGCGAATTTCCGGGCATCCCGATCGTCGCCGAAGAGAGCGACCCGCAAACGTTCTCCGAGTTTCGCTCTTCTGAGCGCATCTTCTTCGTCGACCCGGTCGACGGCACGCGCGAGTTCGTCGATCGCAACGGCGAGTTCGCGGTCATGATCGGCTTGGTCGAAGGCGCGCGCGCCATCGCGTCGGTGGTGCACGCCCCGGCACGCGGCGACGTCTTCGCCGCGTGGGTGGGCGAAGGCGCCTTTCGCATCCGCGACGGCCAGACCTCGAACATTCGCGTGAGCGACATCACCGACATCGGTCAGGGTCGCATCGTCGGCTCGCGCTCGCACCGCGGTCCCCAGCTCGAGCGCGCGCTCTCGCGTCTGGGCCCGCGCGAAGTCGTCGTGATGGGCAGCGCCGGCCTGAAGGGCACGCTCGTCGCCGCTGGTGAAGTCGAGGCGTACGTCGCGCCCGGATACGCCGGCAAACTCTGGGACGCCTGCGCCGCCGACGCGCTCGTCACCGCCGCCGGCGGCGCCTTCACCGACACCCACGGCGACCCCATCGACTACCGCGCCCCTTCCCTCAGCAACGATCGCGGCCTGCTCGCCACCAACGGCCACGTCCAAGCGCACCTAGTCGCCAGCCTCGCCGACCTGCGCGCCTCGTAGCTCGTCGCTCGCAGAGCAACGCGCCGCAACCTCGACGCCCTCGGTCGCTCGCCCGCAACCCAAGCGTCGCCGACAATCTCGTTGCCCTGACGCAAACACGTCGTCGACAAGTCCCGCCGCCCGCGCGCAGCGCGTTCGCGAGCAGCCGCGACTGCTTGTCGTACCCGTAGTGGAACGAGAGCCGCGCGGTGTGCCCCTTCCCGTTCCGCAATTGAGTACGTGCACGTATCCAATAAGAATCCGTCTACCCCTCCAATTGCGCCCCTTTTTGCCGCTCGCGCTCCGCTTATTGGATACGTGCACGTCTGAGGATT
>JBEHXA010000691.1:0-3959 GCA_048498935.1 Myxococcota bacterium | reverse complement strand
GCCTCGAGCAACAGCTGCTCGAGGCGCTTCCGCTCGCTGATGTCGCGCTGAATGCTGAGCCAATGACTGTGCTGCCCGGCCTCGTCGAAGACCGGAATGATCTGCAGCTCGACCCAGTAAGGCGTGCCGTCTTTGGCATACTTGAGCAAGTCTTCGCGCACCGGGCGTGTCTCGCGCAGGGCCGCTTCGACGCGGGCCAAAGTTTCGCGGTCGGTGCCTTGCCCGATGGTGATGTTCGGCGTCTTGCCCAGCACTTCGCTGGCGGAAAAGCCCGACGCTTCGGTGAAGGCCTTGTTCACGAATACGATGCGCCTGCCCACGCCGTCGATGGCGTGCGCTTCCGTGATGAAGATGATGTCGCTCAGGTGATCGACGGCTTGCCCCAGCAGCCGTAGCAGCTCGAAAGGGCGATCGGGTGCGGTGCCTGGCTCGATCAGCGCACAGGTGGTGTCCGACTCGCCCAGCCGCACGCGGCGCGCCAGCAGGCGGCCAATCAAGGGCGCCCCGGATTGCGAGCGGAAGCGCTGAATGTGCGGCACGCTCGGGGGCTCGTCGCTACCGGCCCCGATCGCCGCCAGGAGCGCCTTCTCGTCGTCGGAGCTGCACAGCGCTTGGAGCTGCTTTCCGACCAAGGCACCGTCGCCGATGCAGCCGAGCCAGTGCAGCCCCGCAGGGTTCGCGTGCACGATGCGTGCGCCGTCATGGAGCAGCACCGGCCAGGGAAAGTCGTCGCCGGCGCTGGGCATGCCGCGATCGAGGAGATCCGCCATCACCATCCGCAAGTCACGCATGCCGCCGGCTTCGGCGCGGGCCAGGTCGACGTCGCGTAGCCAATCCGATCGCATTTTGGTCTGCCCCAGCCCCTCACCGTACACCAGATGAGCCATTGCCGCCGAGCCGCCTCGTTGGCGGCTCGCTAGTGATGCGTGCCGCGAAGGTCGGCATCGGGCCCACGAGCTTTGGGCCCGGCGTTTCGCGCCAGCCTTCGTAGTCGGCCTAGGCGGCCGACCGCTTGGCCGCTTTCACCACCAGCGTTGCGTGTTCGTGGTGAAAGCGGCGGTGTCTACGTGGAATCGGTTCCAGGTGCGTCTTGGCGACCTCCGCAATTTCAGCGCAGACAGATCGTGTTTGGTTCAGGCGATGACGCTCTCGAGCGTCATTGGCGCGTTTCGCGGCGCAACCCGCGAGAGTTTCTTATCGAACCGTCCGCCGTTGCTCTGACCGAGCGACGATCCAAGCTGCGCAAAGGTAGTCAAAATACGCAGAATACCGGTAAATCCCACAGGGTTAGGAAAATCTTCAGCCGACACTTTCTTGCGACCGTCCCGATACGGACCGCGTCTATGCTGCTTGGTATGTCACGCGGTGTAAGTCGGGGAATGGTTCAGGTGGGGGGAGTCACGTATCGCATCGAGCGCTCGGCGCCGCACTGCTACAGCGTCGTTCGGCTGCTCGATGATACCGAGGTCGGGACGTTTCAAACGCGACCGAGCTTGCGAGTCACGAGCTTCTGCGTCGAGCTCACGATTTTTCGCGACGTGATCAGGGCAGCGCTACGCGGGGCGCGCACCAGCGCGGTCATGCATGCGGCTCCTGTCTACGTGCCGCCGCCCTCGCCTGAAGAGGCAGTGCGGCGCACGCCGAGCAGCATGCCGCCTCCGGCCCCCGTGCACGTTTAGCGCTACCGCTGCACGCCGCGTGCGGCGCTTACCTTTTGGTGACGCGCGCCGAACCACACACCGAGCCAGAGAGGGAAGAAAGCGAGGGCGAGCTCTGGGCTGGCGTAGCCGGATGCCGGCACTGCGCTCAGCAGCAGAGCGAGCGCGCTCGTACCTGCGAGCGCGGCTGCCGTTCCGTTCAGCCAGGAGTAGGCGCGCGGACGACCGAGCGCGAGCAAGACGCCGCACACTGCGAGCCACAGCGCCCACGGGGGGCACAGCAGCAGGCTGTAGTTGCGATACGCGGCCCAATGCTTGGACAGCATCCAGAAGCCGGCAAACACACTGCCGAGAAGACCCGCAGCAACACCGAACAGCCCTGCCCACCCAGCGAACGCAATGCGCAGCGCGCGGCGGCGCTCACCCCCGCGACCCAGCGCGGCGCCGATCCCGCCGAGCAGCAGACCCACGCTCAGGAATGACCAGCGCCGATCGGGCGGCGCGGCGGGTGGCGCGTGAAACGTGCCTGTGAGCAAGCGATGCTCGTGGCGCACCAGCGGCAGCGTGCGACCATCACGTTCCACGGTGACGCGCGCAAGCTCGTCGTGCAGCTCACCCGGCAAGAAGAGCTCTTGGTAGCGGGTGATGGGAAGGTCAGTGGCAGCCCCGAGCGCGAGATCCAGGCCCAGATAAACCCACGGGGCGTCGCCGAGGAGCCTCAGCGTGTGCTGGCGATAGGTAAACCTTCCAGGGCCGCTCACGTTGCGGCGCAAGTTGCCGCCGAGCACGCGATCGAGGGACTCGCGGAGGCGCGTGGTGCAATTGTCTCGATAGTAGTCGTAGTCGTAATAGCGATGCTGGGGGAGCGCGTTGTCTGCCAGCGCCGCTGCGAGCTCGGAACGCTGGCGAGCATCGAGCTCGAGCTCCTGCGCGACCAGAGAGCGACCCGCCGCGCCGTAGCTCTGCGTAGTTCGCTCGAGCGTGCTCACGCTGAGCCAATAGCGGAAGCGACCCGCCATGAAATCCATCACGCCGCTCATGCCGCGGAACTCGAACGTGCCGAAGTTGTACACGAGACTGCGCCCGCCACCCGGGCCCTGCCACTCGAGCAGCAATGCGTCGTGGCCGAAGCGCGTGAACGGGTGCTCGCCTGGACCCATCGTCAGCACCGACACTCGGCGCGGTGGCTCGGCGGCAGCAGCTGGCCGAGCCAATCCGCACAGGACCCAAGCGAACGCGACGAACCCCACGAAGCGACCGACCAACATACGGCTCCCCAAGCCTGCCATGGACTCGCACAAGACGCTGCCCGACGCCGTTCTCTTCCGAGAAGGCGTCGGGCCGGGCGCCGGCAGGCGCGGAGGCGGGGCGTCAGTGCTCAGAACGGCGCGCAGAACTCGCCCAGGCCGGCAACCTCCACGCACGCTTCTGGCTTGTTGCTCGACAGCTCGACGCGGCCGCCGGCCAGCGCGGTGCAGCCAGCGTCATTCTGGCAGTACTTCCCCTCGACCTGCCCGGTCAGCCCGCTCGTGCCGATGGTCAAGTCGACCACGCCCTTGAACGTCCCGTAGTCGAAGTCGGGGATCGTGACCTTGGTCTGGCAGGTCTTCACACGCTCGCATGTCGCGGGCACTTCACAGTGCTTGGGGACGTTGCAACTGGCGGGGGTAGTGCAGCTCTTGGCGATGGTGCACGTGTTCGCAACGTTGCACGTGTTGGCCTGGCTGCAGTTGCAGCTCGAAAACAAGCTCGTGACGCAGCTCCAACCGCAGCTCACCGCGCTGACGCCGCACTCCACGGCGCTGGTCACGGCGTGGACGCCGCATTCGGCGGCGTCTTTGACGGTTTCAGTTCCGCACAGCGTCGCGTCCTTGACCGTTTGGAATCCGCAGATGGTGCCGTCTTTGACCGTTTCGTAGCCGCACTTGGCGCCGTCCGCGACGGTGTCGTAGCCGCAGACGGCGGCGTCGGTGACGGTCTCGTAGCCGCAGACGGCGGCGTCGGTGACCCATTGCAGCTGTTCCTTGCCGGCGACGATCGGGATCGTGACCTCGGCGTGTCCACGCACGTCGACGCCTTGCCGGGTGATCCTGCCGCTCATGTCGACGAGCGAAAGGGGAGTCTCGAAGATGCCGGAGACCTGTAGGCCCTGCTGGTCGAGCCGCGCGTGGGCAGCCGATGACAAGTCGATGCCGCTCACCGCAAGCTGGCCGTCGAGCGTGGACGAATAAACCACCGTCGGTCGGTTCCGCTGGTCGACGGCGAACTTGTTCCGATAGGCCTCGTCGCGCACGTACTCGG
>JBEHXA010000690.1:0-3973 GCA_048498935.1 Myxococcota bacterium | reverse complement strand
CGTCCACGCGGCGCCTAGCCACCGCTCGGCTGTTAGCGAGCGAAACCTCAAGGGGGTGTAAGTCGGACAGAACTTTCGGCGTTGCCAGGCGTCGAATCGCTGACTCGCTCAATCGGAGGTTTTCAAATGACTGGCGTCCTGGTTTCGTCGGCACGGGGTTTTGCGCGCTTTCGTCGGCCATTGGTGGGGCTGATTGCACTGTCACTGCTCGCCGCCTGCTCACAAACGCAGAGCGCGCCGGTCACCGAAGCTACGCGGTCGGAGGCAGGGCTCGGGACCAGGGCCAAGGGGGAGCAGGCGCAAGTGAGCGCCGGGCCGGCCGGCGAAGCGGCGCCGCGGCGCGACGAAGCTCAGCTCATAGCGCCGGAGGTTGAGGCGGCTCCGACGCTCGCCGCGCCAGCGGAGCAAAAGAGCAGTGAAAAGCGCAAGTCGCCGGCAGCTGCGCCCATGGCCTTGAAGGGGCTCTCGGGCATTGGGCAAGGCGGCGGTGGAGCGCTGAAGTCGTTTGAGAGCTCGGGACGCGTGGGAGCGGGACGCGCGGCGGTTGCCGCACGGCCGCGCGCGCTCGCGGTTGCACCGGCCCCGACGGTGGCGCCGATGGCGCGCGACGCCGAGATGAACACGGAGAACTACTCGCACGTCACCGAAAATCCGTTCCTGGCAGTCGCCAATCAGCCGCTCAGTACCTTTTCGATCGACGTCGACACGGCCTCGTACAGTAACTCGCGTCGCTTCTTGGCGCAGGGCTCGCTACCGCCCAAGGACGCGATCCGCATCGAAGAGTGGGTGAACTACTTCGGCTACGACTACGCGCAGCCGGCTGGTGATGCTCCGTTCGCGGTAAGCACCGAGGTTACCTCGTGTCCCTGGAACAGCGCGCACAAGCTGGTGCGCATCGGTATCAAGGGCAAAGAGATCCGCGAAGAAAACGTGCCGCCGCGTAACCTCACGTTCTTGCTCGACGTGTCGGGCTCGATGATGTCGGCGGACAAGCTGCCGCTCGTGAAGCGCGGCCTAGCGATGCTGACCGAGTCGCTGCGCCCTCAGGATTCGATCGCAATCGTGGTTTACGCCGGCAATTCGGGGCTCGTCTTGCCGGCTACGACGGGGCGCGAACGCGGCAAAATCATCAAGGCGCTCGATTCGCTCGAGGCTGGCGGCTCCACCAACGGCGGCGACGGTATCCGTTTGGCCTACTTGATCGCGCAGCAGCAGTTCAAGAAGGGCGGCATCAACCGCGTGATCCTGGCGACCGACGGCGACTTCAACGTCGGCACCACGAGTGAAGGCGAGCTGACTCGCCTGATCGAGGACAAGCGCAAGAGCGGCGTGTTTTTGACCGTGCTCGGCTTCGGTACCGGCAACACGAAGGACTCGACCATGGAGATGCTGGCCGACAAGGGTAACGGCAACTACGCCTACATCGACACGCTGAACGAGGCGCGCAAGGTGCTGGTGCGCGAAGCCGGCTCGACGCTCGTGACCATCGCCAAGGACGTCAAACTACAGGTGGAGCTGAACCCGCTGAAGGTGCAGAGCTACAAACTGATCGGCTACGAAAATCGCCTGCTCGCGAAGGAAGACTTCAACGACGACAAGAAGGACGCAGGTGAGATCGGCGCCGGTCACACCGTGACGGCCCTCTACGAAATCGTGCCGAAGGGCGTGGCCGCGCCGAACGGAGCGGCAGTGGATCCGCTGAAATATCAGGCTCCTGGCGCGCCTTCGCCCGCTGCGGCGACGGCCGAGCTGATGACCGTGAACGTCCGCTACAAGCCCCCGCAAGGTGACGTGAGCACCAAGCTCAGCGTCGTGGTTACCGATAGCAGCAAGCCGATCGAGCAAGCGTCCGACGATTACCGCTTCGGTGTGGCGGTGGCCAATACGGCGCTCTTGCTGCGCGGCTCGAGCGACGTGAAGCAGAGCAGCCTGGACAGCGCCCGCGCGCTGGCGGCCGGCGCGGTCGGTCCAGATTTGCACGGCGACCGACGCGAGTTCATCGCGATGCTCGACGAGGCTCGGCGCTTGAGCGGCCCCACCAAGGTGGTGGCGCGCTAACTAGCTAGCGCCCGGCGCCCCACAGGAGCCGTTTGCGCTCGGGCGTCCAGTCGAAGCCGCGCGACCCCTCGACGATCAGAGCGGCGCGCGGCTTATCGGCGCCCTCGCGCAAGCCCACGTCGACGCCGATCAAGCGCCCTCGCGCGAGCACCAGCAGGCGTCCGTCACCACCGCCGGGTAGCGTCGCAGTCGGGGTATGTCCGACAATCATGCGTTTGGCGCCGAGCAGCTCGAGTGACTTTCGCAGATTGCGGCGCGCTGCGACGCCGCCCCGCACCAGGCTGCGATCCCAAAGCGGGCCGCGATCGGAGCGAAACAGGCTCGACTCGGGCCAATGCCAGAGCCGCTTCGCACCGCGGGCCCACTCTTGCTGGACATGGCGATTCAAGCCGTCCACGCCGAGCTCGGCCCACTCGGGCAGCAAGCCAGCGTGCACGAAGAGTAGCTCGCCGCTTTGGTACGCGACAGGCAACTTGCGCAGCGCGCGCCCGAGAGTGCTGCGGGGACCGAGCGCGCGGCGAAGCTCGACCCGGCCCGGTACATGCTCGACCTTCCAAGCTTCCAAGCGTGGCTCGATCGGCATGACCACGCCTTGGGGGCGGTGCTTGACGATGCGGCGCAGGGCTCGCCTCACGCGCTCGGGCCACGCTCGCCGCTCTTCCGCGCTGGCGAAGCTCAGGTACTCACCCTCGGTGCAGTAACCTTCGTGGCCGAGCGCGGTCATGACCTCGTGGTTACCCAGCATGATCGTGACTTTGCCACCCACCCGCTTCGCCTCGCGCTGCAAGCGAAGCAGCAGCCGCAGCGCGGCGACGGCGCCTTCACCGCGATTGAACAGATCGCCGAGCTGCACGAGCTCGTCTTGCCCTGCCGCCCAGCGCAGCCGCTGATTGACGATGCCGGTGCCGCGCAGAATATCGACCAACGCATCGAAGGCGCCGTTGAGATCACCGATCGCGACCAAGCGCGACGCTCGTTTCTTCACCCCGACAGCATAGACTGCGGCTGGTAGGTCAGGACAAATCGGCCGCGCATCCGTCCTATTCCGTCACGCTCGCCTCGTGGCGAGATGACGATTTCCGGATGCGCCATTCACTGATAGAAAGGCGCGCGGTGCGGTTCCCCTGCTGGCTTTGCGAGGTGCTCGCGGCTCTGCTCGTCTCGAGCTTTTCCCCCGCGGCGCGCTCCGACACACCGACCCGTGTGAGCGTTTGGCGCGCGCCTGAAGCGTGTCCCCAAGAGGCCGCGTTTACGGCGCAGGTCGAGAAATTTCTCGGGCAACCGCTCGGCGCACAGCGCGATCAAAGCCTGGTCATCGAGTGTGAGGTCGAGTCGAGCACCGGCGGTTATGTCGCCAAGCTGAGGGTTCAAACCGAGCGGGGCACGCAGCAGCGCGACCTGTCGCACCAAGACTGCGCGGGGCTCATCGAAGCTGCCGCGCTGGTCACCGCACTCGCCATCGACCCTTCCCTGACACTCCAGGAGGGCGCCGAAACCCCGGAAAATCCGCCTGCACCGCCGCCGCCGGCTCCCGCGCCACCGCCGTCACCCAAGCCCGTTGCCGTTACGAGCAGCGCTCCAGCGCCAGCGCGTTCCAAGTCCCCGCTGCACTGGAGGGGCGCGGAGCTCGGGGTCGTCGGTGGCTCGGTGCTGCCCGACGTCGGCTTGGGGTTCGGCGCGCGCGCGCAGTTGGGCACCGCTCGCTTTTCGGCCTTGGTTCAGGGTGAGTATTGGCTCCCGCGCTTCATGTCGATCGAAGGCGCGGCGGCGCCGGGTCTCGATTTGGGCGCGTGGGGTGTGGGTCTCGCCGCATGCGGGGCGCCGCTCGTCGGTCGGCTTTCGCTGGCGCTGTGCGTGGGGCCAAAGCTCGGTGAATCGATTTGGTGTGCAGGGAGACGGTGATGCCGCCGCGATC
>JBEHXA010000689.1:0-3993 GCA_048498935.1 Myxococcota bacterium | reverse complement strand
GCAGCCCATTTGCCAGGCATGGTAGCTTCATTAACCCATTTGCCTGTTATAGGTGTGCCTGTAAAATCAAGCAATTCTATTGATGGCTGGGACTCTATTCTGTCCATCCTCCAAATGCCTAATGGCATCCCTGTGGCTACCGTAGCGCTTAATGCAGCCAAAAACGCGGGCATTCTTGCAGCGCAGATCGTATCTACAGGCGACGAAACACTGGTTAAAAATCTGATCGATTACAAAGAAACATTGAAACAAAAAGTAGAAGAATCAGCCAGGGAGATGGAAGGGAAATAGTCCGGAAGTCGGCAAGTCAGGAAGTCCGAAAGAAAAAACTACTACAACTAATACAACCTTTACAACTAATACAACTAACCCCTAATTCATCAACGGATTCTCCGGGAAGTTAGCAATATGTGCGTAGCGCTGTCCCAGGCTTTTTACCACATCCTTCCAGAGGTTCTGCTCGTCTCGGGTAAATAAAATATGCAACACCGCCGACCCGGGCTTTGGCCTCTACGACAAGTGGACGCGCGGCATCGACATGGGGCAGCTGATCATGCCCCAGAGCAAGCGCTTCGCACCGGGCGGTCGCTTCGACGTGATGTTCCACTTTCACGGCCACGAAGCAGCGCGCAAGGAGTGGATCACGACCATGGACGGCGCGGTGCTGGTCGGTATCGATCTCGGGCTGGGTTCAGGCCCCTACGAGACCGCATTCGACGCCCCCGACGCGTTCGAGCGCTTGGTACAGAGCGTCGAGCGCGCGGTGGCCAAGAAGGTCGGGCGCAAGAGCGCGACTGCTCGGCGCATCGGCCTCAGCGCCTGGAGCGCCGGCTACGGCGCCGTGCAAAAGATCCTCGGCCAGAAGTATGGCAAGGCGCGCGTCGACAGCGTGATCTTGCTCGACGGCCTGCACTGCGGCTATCAGGGCCAAAGCTTGAACGCTCTGCAGATTCAGGCGTTCACCGACTTTGCGCGTGAAGCTGCCGCCGGGCACAAGCTGATGTTCGTGAGCCACTCGTCGATCATCCCGCCCGGCTACGCCTCCACCACCGAGACGGCGAACTTTCTCATCTACCAAGTGGGTGGCACCCCTCGCGCCTCGAAGGGCGCCGGCCCGCTGGGCCTCGAGCTGGTTTCGCGCTACACGCAGGGCAATTTTCACGTGCGCGGCTTCTCGGGTAACGACAAGATGGACCATTGCGCGCAGCTCGCCCTGTATCGCGACGTGCTGAAGATCCACATCAAACCGCGCTGGAATACCCCGCGCGTCAATCCTTGAAGTGAAGCAGCAGCTACCTCAAGGAGCGCCGAAGCCGCTCGATCGCTGGCTGCGCGAGCTCCTGCCCGACAAGAGCTGGAATGACGTGCGCCGCCTGGTGCGCACCGGAAAGATTTTCATCGACGGCACGGCGGTGCTCGACCCGACCGAACAGATCGCCGGCGGCGCCGAGCTCGAGCTCCGTCAGAACGCGCCTCGCGCGAGCCGCACCCCGGCGCTGCCGCGGAGCGCGATCTTGCATCTCGACGCTCAGCTAGTCGTGGTGGCCAAACCTGCCGGTATCAGCACCGTGCCGTACGACGAAAACGAGCGCGGCACTCTCGACCAGCTCGTCATGGAGACGATCTCGCAGCGCGGGCGGCGCGCGCCGCTCGGCATCGTGCACCGCATCGATAAAGAGACGAGCGGCGTGGTCGTATTTGCGCGCACCGTCGCCGCCAAGCTGGCGCTGAAGAATCAGTTTCGCTTTCACACCACCGAGCGGCGCTACGTCGCGATCGCGCACGGCGTCGTGAAGGACGCGACCATTCGCAGTCGGCTCGTCAAAGACCGGGGTGACGGGAGGCGCGGCTCGACCGACGACGACGAGCTTGGGCGCGAGGCGGTCACGCACGTGCGGCTGCTCGAGGCGCTGCGCGGGGCGACCTTGGTGGAGTGCCAGCTCGAAACTGGGCGCACCCACCAAATTCGCATTCATTTGGCCGAGCGAGGTCACCCGCTCGTGGGTGAGCGCGTGTACTCCAAGGGCTACCGCGGTGAGCCGATCGCCGCGCCGCGGCTCATGCTCCACGCGCGCGAGCTCGGCTTCGAGCACCCTTCGACCGGGCAGCGCCTGCGTTTCGAGCAAGCGATCCCGGCCGACATGCAAGCCGTTTACGAGACGTTGCGACCGAAGCCGCGCTGAAGCGCTGCTCGTTCGGAGTCAGGCAGCGTCCAGAAGACGCCGCTGTCTTGCTCTATCGGCTGCTTCGGTTCGGTGAAGCAGATCCTGACCGACAGCGGGCGTCGCCCGTCGCACAGCAGCAGGTCGTCGGCCAGCTCGAGTAGCTCTCCGCGCAGGGCGGGCTCGGCGTTCGGGGCCGTGATGACCAACAGCTCGTTCAGCTGGCTCATGCGCTCGGCGTGCTCGGCCACCCCCAGCGCGATCAAATGACGGGCCGACGCGAGCGCCGCGTCGTGGTGATTGCTGGTAAACAGCATCGCGGCGTGGAACGCATTGCCGGCGCGCTCTGCAGCGGCGATGCGCTGCAAGCAGCGTTCGGCGAACTCGTCCGGCTCCTCGCCGGACAGCTGCGCAATTGCCACCGTTTCGTCGAATTGCTCCGCGCCTTCCCGGGTGAACACCGTTGCGCCGCTTTCCACGAGTAGCAGGCGACGGCGGGCGGCACTGGCGATGGGGCGAGAACGGAGGGAGCTCGTGGCGGTCATGGCGCGCTCTCCTTAGCAAGCCGCGTTCCAGCGGCTCTGACGGTCATCCACAGCCTGAAAACCAGCAAAATGCCGGTATTTTCAAGCCAAGGTCAGGTCACCCCGCCCGCCTAATGCAAGGATCTTCTGAAGCGCTTCACCACGCCATGGGCAGAACGCCCCAAGTCGCGCCTAAGCCAGAATCTCTTCGATGATCGAGTTGGGCGTCGGGCCTTCGCCGAACGACGCCACGTCCAAGCCGAAATAATTCTTTTGAATCGTGTAGTAGAGGTCGCGCGCTTGGCGATCGCTCGGGGCTGCAGCTAGCGAGATGTGACCGTTCTGTTTCAAGAAGCCCTTGCCGCCGAGGAACAACATCGGCAGGTCGAAGGCCGCGTGATCGTGCGTGCGCATATCGCTCGCCAGGTGGATGAGCGTGTGGTCGAGCACGGTGCCATCACCCTCTTGGATTGCATCGAGCTTGGTTGCGAGGTCTGCCACTTGGCTCACCCACCAGCGCGTCACCGTGGCGAAGCCGCCGTTGCTGGTGCCGCCGTACACGCCGCCGGTCGCTTCCTTCGGGATGCTGCCGGGGCCGTGCTGGCACCCGCCGTGAAAGTTGTCGATGCCCCCGATGGACCCGAACACCTTGTCCGTGTCTGGAATGAACGTGTAGTTGAACTCGCTGCGTGAGTCGTCGAGCATGTACGTGATGAGGCGCGTCACGTCGCACTGCAGCGCCATCACGACCAGGTCGTTCATCACCTTGACGTGCGCGGCGCGGTCGTAGCCCATCTGCCCCTGATTGAGGCCCTGCATGGCGCCACCCGGCTCAGGCACCGCGCCGGGAGCCGTGATCACCTTGCAGCCGCTGCTGACCGTCGCGCCGATCTCGGTGACCTGCTTTTCAATCGCACGAAAGCTGGTCGTGAACTGCTCGAGGGTTTGCTGATCTTGCTTGCCGAGGCGGGTTTTTAGGCCGTTCGCGTTCTCGAGCACTGCGTCGAGCACGCTCTTGTTTTCGGCAGCACGTTGCGCAGCCGCGGCGTCGGCGGCCGGGTCTGCCATACCGGCCGAGTCCTTGGCGCCTGCCGTCACCATCAAGTCGAACACGGCCTTGGGGTTGATCTGGCGCTTGAGCGGCTCGCGCTCGCTCTTCCAGCTCATCACCTGGTTGTACGAGTAGCTGCGGCCGTCGAAGGCGCCGGGAAAGCTACCGCAACCGACCTGCATCGACTCGAGCGCGGTTACCTCTGCACGCAGCCAGACCGCCAGCATGGCGCCGGCCAGCGTGGCGAACAGCGCCG
>JBEHXA010000688.1:0-3999 GCA_048498935.1 Myxococcota bacterium | reverse complement strand
ACGACGACTACCTGAACATGGTCTTGAAGAAGACCTGCTGGTACACGACCATCTTTCCGCTGCGCGCCGGCGCGCTGATCGGTACGCGCGATGCGGCAGCGCTCGATAACCTGCTCCGCTGCGGCTTCTTTCTGGGCGCCGCGTTCCAGATCCAAGATGATTTGCTGAACCTGGTGGGGGATCCGGTCAAATACGGCAAGGAGCTCGACGGCGACATCTGGGAGGGCAAGCGCACCCTGATGATGATTCGGCTGTTTCAGCAGGCTAAACCAGAGGAGTTGCGTCGCCTCGGCGCCGCCCTCCAGGCACCGCGCGCCGAGCGCCAGGCCGCCGACGTGGTGTGGATTCGCGAGCGCTTCGATGAGTACGGCTGCGTCGAGCACGCGCGCAAGGTGGCCCACGGCTTGGCTGGCGCGGCGTTTCACGAGCTCGACGCCGCGCTCGGATACCTGCCGGAATCACGCGACAAGCGCTTCGTTTACGGGCTGGTGCGCTGGGTCTTCGAGCGCGCCTGAGACGCGCGTCGAAATACCTGAAAATACAGGCATTCATCGGCGTTGGCGGCTTGCAGTCGCGATCGTGAATTTGGTACTATCGGTGCTGATGGCGCGATGTCCCGACTGCGACTCTAGCTGCCCGGAAGGAGCGGCGGAGTGCCAGCGTTGTGGTGCGTCCATCGCGTTGGTTTGCGCCCAATGTGACGCTGGGAATCCGGCCTTGGCGCGCTTTTGCTGCGGCTGCGGGGCGCGCTTGGAGCGCCCGGTCGACGAAGAGCGAGCGCCGACGTCGCTGGCGAAGCCCGAGTGGCGTCAGCTCACGGTGCTGTTCTGCGATGTCGTGGGCTCGACCGCGCTAGGTCGCAAACTCGATCCCGAAGAGTGGCATCGCGTCATTCACCAGCTGCACTCGCGCTGCGGCGAGCTGGTGGCGAAGCATCACGGTTATATCGCGCAGTACCTGGGTGACGGATTGCTCGCGTACTTCGGTTATCCGGTGGCGGCCGAAGAGGCGCCGCGCCGCGCGGTCACGGCGGCGCTCGAGATCGTGGCCGAGGTTGCCGGCATCGTGGTCGGGCCCGCCGATCCGCTGAGCGTGCGCATCGGCATCCACACCGGGCCGGTGATCGTCGGCAACATCGGTTCGCGACGTCATCAAGAGTCGTTGGCGCTCGGAGAGACGCCGGCGCTCGCTGCGCGTTTGCAAGAAGCGGCGCCCACCGGCGGAGTCGTGATCAGCCCCGTCACCAAGCGCTTGGTCGACGGCTTCTTCGACTGCTCGGAGCTGGGGCCCTTGATGTTGAAGGGCTTCGCTCAGGCACAGGTGGCGTATCGGGTCACGGCCGAGCGTGGACCGCGCACTCGCCTCGAAGCTGCTTCGGTGGCCGGGCTCACTCCTTTGGTCGGGAGGCAGGCGGAGCTCGGCGCGCTGCGCGACGGTTGGAGCAAGGTTGCGGCGGGCGGGCCGGCGTCGGTCTTGGTTTTGAGCGGTGAGCCCGGCATCGGCAAGAGCCGGCTCATTCACGAGCTCAAGAGCTCGGTCGGGGCTTCGGCGAGCGTGCTGGAGCTGCGCTGCTTTCAGCACGTGCGCACCAGTATTTTGCACCCCGTAATCGACTGCTTGCAGCGGTTGATCGGGCACCGGCACGCCGACGACAGTGAGCTCACGCGCCGCCAGCTGGCGGCGGTGTTGGAGCAGGCCGAGCTTACGGCGGCACAGGCCGCGTTGGTGCTGGCGCTCTTCGGCGTGCCGATCGATCCGGCCTTGGCGCCTCCGCCTCCTCAGCTGCGCGAAGCAACGCTCTCGGCGATTGCGGCCTGGCTCTTGCGCGGGGCCGGGACTGGCCCGCGCCTGATCGTGGTGGAAGACGTGCAGTGGGCGGACCCGGCGACCATTGAGCTGCTCGGGTCGATTTTCGCCGCGCCGCCTGCCGGGGTGGCGTTCGTGCTGAGCGCGCGTCCCGAATTCGTTCCGCCGTGGGCGCAGAACGTCACCGCGCTGACCTTGTCGCGGCTCGCTCGTCACGAAACGCTCGAGCTCGTGAAGTTGGTGGCGGGCAACAAGCCGCTGCCTGCCGAAGTACTCGAGCGGCTGGCCGCGCGCGCCGAAAGCATCCCGCTGTTCCTCGAGGAGATGACCAAGACGGTCATCGACAGCGGCCTCGTGCGTGAGCTGGACGGCGAGTACGTGCTGGACGCGCCCATGCGCGACAGCGCAATCCCAGCCACGCTGCATGACTCGCTCACGGGGCGCCTCGATCTGCTGGGGCACGGCAAGCCGGTCGCGCAGCTGGCGGCGGTGCTGGGCCGGGAGTTCCGTTTTGGCCTATTCGAGGCCGTTTGGAGCAAGATCCCAGCCGCGCCCGGGATCAGCCTGAGCGACGCGCTCGAGCGCCTGGTGGGAGCGCAGCTGCTGCTGCGTGACGGCGGGCACGATGACCCGCGCTATCAGTTCCGGCACTCGCTCATTCAGGAAGCGGCGTATCAAAGCCTGCTGCGTAGCGCCCGCCAGGACTATCATCGCTTCGCCGCCGAGGCGATCATCGAGCGCTTTCCGGCGCGCGCGGAGCTCGAGCCCGAGCTCGTCGCCTACCACTACACGGGCGCGGAGGAGCGCAGGAACGCGGTCGACTATTGGAGCCGTGCAGGCCAGCGCGCTATCAGCTCGGCCGCTTACGTCGAGGCCATCAGCCATTTCACGGCAGGTGTTGGGCAAGTCGGACAGCTGCCGCGCGGCCCCGAAACCTCACGGCTCGAGATGGGGCTCCGCTCAGCGCTCGGCGTCACGCTCATCACGATCCGCGGCTTCGCTTCGCAAGAAGTCGAGGAGACGTACGCGCGCGCCTCCGAGCTGTGTCACGAGCTGGGCGACGAAATTCCGGTCAAGGTGCTGTACGGCATTTGGGCGGTCAACTTGGTGCGCAGTGATTTGACCAGCACCACGCGCATGCTGCCCAGCTTGGAGCGCCTGTCCGGTGGGGTCGACTCCGGCGCGCAGTTGGTGGGTCACGCCGCGCTGTCGACTTGGACCTTCTGGCGTGGCGAATACGAGCGAAGCGTCAAGCATAGCTTGCTCGCCAACGCGCTGGTCGACCGTGACAACCCGCGCGACCAGCACGGCGCCCTGCTGCGTGACCACAGCTTCGAGGGGCTCTTTTACTCGGGCGTGTACCTGGCATGGGCGCAGGTGCTGCAAGGTGACGTGGCAGGCGCGCGCGCCAGCTGGGCGGCGGTTCGAGCGCTAGCCGAGCGCCTAAACGATCCCTACGTCACCGCTGGTTGCTTTGCGTTCGGCAGTGCTTTGAATCACGACCTCGGTGACGTGGCGGTCGCGGCCGAGCTGAGCAACGCGCTGTGTGAGCTGTGCCACGACAAGCCGTTCCCGCTGTGGCAAGGCGTGGGCTTGCTGGTGAGCGGCAGCTGCGCACTCGAGCTGGGCGGCAACGTGGACGAGGCCATCGCGCGCATCAGCCGTGGCATCGACATGTATCGCGCCACCGGCGCGACGTTGCCGTACGCCTATCACTTGAAGTACCTGGTTGAAGCTCACCTCGCCAAGGGCGACGTGCAGCGCGGCGTCGAGCTACTTCAGGAGTCGCTCACGCTCATGCGCACCAACGTGGAGCGCAATTTCGAACCCGAGATCTTGCGCCTGCTCGGTTGCGCGCTCGACGACAGCGGGAACGCCGACGGCGCGCTCTCTACCCTCGGCGCCGCGCTCGATATGGCCCGCTCGCAGGGCGCCCGGCTCTTCGAGCTCAAGATCGCGACGAGCTTGGCTCGAGTTTTGCGTCGTCGTGGGGACGTAGCGCGGGCGCGCGACGTGCTGGCGCCGGTCGCGGCAGGGTTTGCGCGCGGGCTCGATTTTGCGGCGCTGCGCGCTGCCAACGAGCTGCTGGCGCGCCTCTAGCTCTGCTGCGCGTCAGAGATTCCAGGGGAAGGTCATCCGCAAGGATATTCGTAAAATGACCGACATACAATTCCCCCGGCTTTATCTTCGGAT
>JBEHXA010000687.1:0-4014 GCA_048498935.1 Myxococcota bacterium | reverse complement strand
CGTCGGCTTGGATCTTCAAGCCGACGGCGTGGGCGCGCCGCATACCAAGGGCCCACCGCTGTTGTGGACGGCGTCGCCCCTCAACGACGACATGACCTTCACGCGCGCCGATGGTTCCGGCGGCATGTATTACGGCTGGAACAGCGCTCCGAGCCTCGACCAGGTGATTCTCAGCCAGCTGGCTCCGACCACGCCTTACAAGTCGCTCGAGTTCGGGGTGCGCTCCGGCGGCAACCACCCCGGCTCGCGCATGATCTACACCGGTGCCGAGACGCCGCTCGCGCCCGAAACCAATCCCTGGTCCGCGTTCAAGCGGCTGATCGGCGATATCGGCAAGACGGGCGAAGAGCTCGAGCAGCTGCGCGCCGAGCGTCGCTCGGTGCTCGATGTGCTGGACGGTGAGCTGGTCGCCTTGCAAAGCAAGATCGGGAGCGCCGACAAGCGCAAAATCGATGCGCACCTCAGCGCGGTGCGCGAAATCGAGACCAGGCTGCAGAATTCGTCGATCGCCTGTGAGGGCCCAGTGCTCGGCAACGAGGTCGACGCCAACCAGTCGAGCAACACGCCGGTGGTGATGGACGCGATGATTTCGCTGATGGCGTCGTCACTCGCATGCGGGCTCACCCATTTCGCAAGCATGCAGTATCGGGTCGGCGAGAACGACGGCGGCTACCTCTACGACTGGCTCGGTCTGACGACGCTCGAGCACCACCTACTCACGCACGAGCCGGACAGCAACGCGGCGGCGCGCCAAGATCTCACCACCATCTACGGCTGGTACAGCGAGATGTTCGCCAAGTTCTTGGATCGGCTCGATGCCGTGCCCGAGGGCAACGGCACCATGCTCGACAACTCGATCGTGGTGTGGGGCAGCGAGCTCGGCAAGGGCAACTCGCACTCCTTCGACAAGGTGCCCTTCGTGGTCGCGGGCGGCGCCGGGGGGCAGCTGCCAACCGGTCGCTACTTGCAGTACGCGGGTGTCGAGCACAATCGGCTGCTGGTGAGCATCGCTCGGCTCATGGGCGTCGCCGAGCTCGAAAAGTTTGGGGCTACGGACGCGAAGAGCGGCGGCCTCGCCGGCTTCGTCTGAGCGCCCTTTTGCGCTAGCCTGCCGGCTCTGATGCCGAGCCTGTGCTTCGTTTGTCTGGGGAATATCTGCCGTTCGCCGATTGGGGAAGGCGTCATGCGTCACTTGCTGGAGCAGGCATCGCTCGGCAGTGTGGTGGAGGTCGATAGCGCCGGCACTGCGGGCTACCACAGCGGCGAGCCGCCCGACTCACGCGCGCGCGCAGCCGGCAAGCGTTTCGGCGTCGCGGTGGGCGGGCGCGCGCGGCGCTTCGAGCGCGCCGACTTCGAGCGCTTCGACTACGTGCTGGCCATGGACAGCTCGAACTACGATGACCTGGCGCGCTTGGCACCGAGCCCGGCAGCGCTGTCGAAGCTGCACCTGCTCCGCAGCTTCGATCCGGCGTCGCCGAAAGGGGCCTCGGTGCCCGATCCTTACTATGGCGAGGACGAAGATTTCGACGACGTCGTACGCATTTGCCTGGCGGCGTGCGTGCCGCTGTTGGAACGAGTGAGGAGCGAGCACCAGCTGGGGCAGCGGTGATCGGTGCCGAGCTCGAGCGTGCGCTGCGCTTCGCGCTCGGCAGCAGCGTCAAGCGAGCGAGTCGGCTCTCGGGCGGCGATATCAACGACGCCTTCGAGCTCGAGCTCTCGAGCGGCACGCATGTGTTCTTGAAGACGAACGCCAGGGCAGCGACCAGCATGTTTCCGGCAGAGGCGCGTGGGCTCGACTGGCTGCGCGCAGCCGGTGAGCTGCGGGTGCCCGAGGTGCTCGCTGTTTCGAGCGGGAGAGCCGGCGAGCCAGGATTTTTGGTGCTGGAGCTCTTGAAATCCGGGCGGCGCTGCGCCGATTTCGACGAGCGACTCGGGCGAGGGCTCGCGCGCCTGCATCGCTTCGGCGCGCCGCGCTTCGGGCTCGATCACGACAACTTCATCGGCTCGCTCGTGCAACGCAACCAGAGTCACGCGAGCTGGGCCGAATTTTACTGGAACGAGCGGCTCGAGCCCCAGCTGGCGCGCGCAGTTTCGGCGGGTCTCGCTTCAGCGCGCCTGAGCGAAGGGTTCGCGCGCCTCGGCAAGCGCTTGCCCTTCCTGGTAGGTACTGAAGAGGCGCCGGCGCGGCTGCATGGCGACTTGTGGGGCGGTAACCTCCACGTCGACGACGTGGGCGCGCCGTGCCTGATCGATCCGGCCGTGTACGGCGGCCACCGCGAGATGGACCTAGCGATGATGCGGCTGTTCGGCGGATTTTCCGAAAGCGTTTTTCGTGCCTATGCGGAAGAGTGGCCGCTCGCCGCCGGGCATGCCGAACGCATCGCCCTTTACCAGCTCTATCCGCTGATGGTGCACGTCAACCTGTTCGGTGGCGGTTATGTGGAGTCGGTCGAGCGCGCCCTTGCCCGCTACGTCTAGTTTGGCTACGCCCTGGCCATGCCTCCCGCTGGGCCACGCCTGCTGACCGTCGCTGACGGCGAAAACCTGCTTGATGCTCTGGCCGACGCGGCCGGCAAAGCCGATGGCTGGGTCGCCGCGGTCGGCCACGTGGACTCGGTGGAGCTGCGCGTCGCGGGTGAAGGCGCCGACGTGCGCAAGCAACTGCGCGGTCGGCTCACGCTCGCCCAGCTTTCTGGCCCCTTCGGGGGACCGTACTTCGCGACGCTGTCGCGGCACACCAGCTTGGGCGCCGAGCTCGTCGCTGGTCAGCTGCTGGCGGCGCGCTCTGCCGGCGTCACCGCGACCCTGTGGCAGGCGCAGGGCACGACACGCGAGCTCGTCGATGCGGCACCGCCACGCGCCGAAGCCCAACCGGCGCTCGAGCTCGAGCCGCCACGGCCAGCGCCCGCTGCTTCGGGTTGGGCCGCCGCAGCGCAAGCGGCTGCTGCCGAGCTTCAGCCGGAGAGCGCCGAGCCGGAGCGCCCGGAGCGCGGTGACTTGGTGCGCCATTTCGCGTTCGGGTTGTGCGAGGTGCTGCAAGACACCGGCGATCGCCTCAAGCTCCGCGACCTGCACGGGCCCGGTCGCATCCGCGAAATCGCGATCGACATGCTCGTGATTTCGCCGCCCACCGAGCAGAACGGCAAGCGCGTCTTCAAGCTGAGCCGCAGGGAGTAGCGGCCATGCCGCTCAAGGTAGCGCGGGCGCCAAAGCGTCCGGTTCGCAGCCGTAGCGAGGTCGCGCCGGTACATCATCATCAGCCAAGAGGGTGATTCCGAAATGCCCGTTGGTTTCGGCCTTGATCGGGCTCGTCACCGTGCCGGTCACGGTGCCGCAATAAAAATCGGCGACGCCGCAGATCGTGCCGTGCAGCGTGAGCTGCGAGGTGATCGGAGCGCCGGGCAAGATCGCGTTGGCGCTGCCCGGCAAGGTCGACGCTTCGGTCGGTGCGTCGAAGCTGCCGTCGTCGCCTATCGGGTAGGGACCGACCACGAGCTCGTCCCCGACCTCGGTCGCGCGGTCCGATTGATCGAGCGCGCGGTACTCGAACTTCACGGCTGTTTGGCCAGCGATCTCGGGCGTGGTGAGCTGGCCCAGAAACAAGATGGCGATACCGGGCGAGGTCGCGGTTTCGAGCGCCAGCAGTGCGCGCCCACGGACCACCCCTGGAGCTGGGGGTGCGCAGTCTGCACCGCCGCCGCCCGTCTCGGAGCTGCCGCCCGTGCCGCCGAGGCCGGTGACGGCGCGCCGCTCTTCGAAGGCTTGAAAGCGCTCCGCCGCGTCGGCGCAGCCCGAGCCGAAAGCGGCGAGCAGCGAGAGGGCGAGGGGGCGAGCGACTGGCGGCCAGCGCATCGCGACAAGATAGCGTTCCAGCGTTAGGGCGGCTAAGGGTTTTGGCTTGTTTCGTCGTCTCGTGTGCCTGGGCTTGTGCTGCGGATTGCTGCTTGCCACAGGGTCGGCAAGGGCCAGCGGCTTCTCGGTAGTGCGCTTTGCCGGCGAGAAGGGTCACACGAA
>JBEHXA010000686.1:0-4020 GCA_048498935.1 Myxococcota bacterium | reverse complement strand
CGAGCCTGACACCGGGGCACCGCTACCGATGAGCGTTTCGTGCCGCTTCGTGCCCCGCGTCGTTGGCCCCTCCTCGTCGAGGGAGATGTGTAGAATGCTTAGCGGGCTGCGGCCTCGGCAGCCCTCGCGGTCAAGGGGCGGCGATCAGGGCGTCGGGGTCTTCGACCATGACGGGCTTGTCGAGATTGAGCTTTTGCATCGCGGTGCTCACCAGCTCGGGGAAGTAGCTGGCGAGCGCGGTGGCGCCTGCGGAGGCGCCGATGGCGGTGACCCATCCGAACGGACCGAGCGGCTTGCAGCCGAACAGCTGCGAAACGCCAGGTGTTTGCACGATGACCGCGAGCGTGGCGGCGGAAGCGACGCTGGTGATCAGGACGGGGCGGCTGTGCTTGCCGGAAACGAGCGTTTGGCCGAGCTGCGAGCCGACGAGCGCGAGCAGGCCCACCGTGTTGGCGCGCACGCGCCCGCCGAAGCGACCGACGACCCAAGCACTGCCGGCACCGAGCGAAGTAACCAGCGCGCGCAGCGCGATGTCGCGGTTGAGCGGTTGACCGAGCGACGCTTCCGGCCCTTCTTTGCGCAGCGAGCTGAGCGTCTCCAAGCTGGGCGGGCGCAGCGCGATCGCCATGGCCGGAAACACGTCGGTGAGCAGGTTCACCAGCAGCAGCTGGCGCGGGTTCAGGGGCGGGCGCCCCTCCAGCAAGCCCGCCGCCAGCGTGAAGCCGATCTCGCCGAGGTTGCCGCCGACCAGAATCGATACCGCGTCGCGCACCGAAGCCCACATCGCGCGGCCCTCGACGATGGCGTGCACCAGCGTTTCGATGCGCTCGTCGGTGAGCACCACGTCGGCTGCGGCCCGCGCAGCGGCCGTGCTCTGGCGCCCCACCGCGATACCCACGTTGGCGAGGCGAATCGCAGGCGCGTCGTTGGCGCCGTCACCGACCATGGCCACGACGCGGCCGGCGCGCTGTAGCGCGCGCACCACGCGCACCTTTTGGGCCGGCGTGACACGCGCGAACACGCGCACGCGCTTCAGGTGATTGTCGAGCTCGTCGTCGGAGAATTGGGCCAACGCGCTGCCCGACATCACGATGCCGCCCGGCGGCAAGAGCCCGACTTCGCGCGCGATGGCTTCGGCCGTGCTCGGGTGATCGCCCGTGAGCATGAAGGTCGCGACGCCCGCCGCGTGCAGGTCGGACACCGCTTGCGCCGACGTGGCCCGCACCGGGTCGCGGAAGGCGACGAAGCCGCGAAATACCAGCTCCGGCAGCTGCGACACGTCGTAGTCGATCGCGACACGCGCTTCGGCGACGCCGAGCACGCGTAGACCCGCTCCGCCGAGCTCCTTGGCGCGCTCGAGCAGCGCGGTCCGGCCCGCAGCGTCGACGTCGACCTCTTCGGTCCCGCGGCGCAGCTTGGTCACGGCTCCGATCAGGCGCTCCGGCGCACCTTTGACCGACAGCAGCGCGCCGAAGCGTGTCTCGCCCAGCACCGCCTGGTAGCCGCGCTCGGCCTCGAACGGCAGCTCGCGCAGGCGACGCCAGCCGCCGGCGCCGTCGAACACCGCGACCTTGAACTGATCGCCGGCGCGGTACAGAGCGGCGTCCGTCGGGTCGGCCTTAGCGCCGCTTTGACGCGGCTCGGGCGCCGCTCGCAGCGCTGCCGCCAGCACGAGGCGCTCCGGATCGCCGTAGCGCGCGGGCGCATCGCTCACGCCCTCCGAGAGCGAGCCGAGCTCGATGCGCCCCTCGGTGAGCGTGCCGGTCTTGTCGAGGCAGAGCGCGTCGACGCGGCCGAGCGCTTCGATGCTGCGCACATTGCGGACCAGCGCGCCGCGCTTGGAGAGCCGCGCCGCCGCTGCCAGCTGCGCAGCCGTCGCGATCAGGGGCAAGCCCTCCGGCACCGACGCAACGGCCAGGCTCACGCCGCTGCCGACGAGGTCTTCGAGCTTGCGCCCGCGCACCAGACCCGCCCCAATCAAGCTCACGCCCGCGCCCAGCGCGACTGGACCGGTCATGCGGATCAGCGAGCGGAGCCGGCGCTCGACGCCGCCGCGGCTGGGATCACGCTTGACGGCGCTGGCACCGCGCCGCGCTTCGGTTTCGTCACCGGTCGCGACCACCACGGCCACCGCGCGCCCGGCCGCGATGGCCGTGCCGTCGTAGAGCATCGAGCTGCGATCGGCGATCTGCGATTCGAAAGACGCAATCGGCGACTTGCGCACCGGCAGCGACTCACCGGTCATGCTCGAGGCGTCCACCTCGAGCGACTCGGCGGACAAGATGCGGCAGTCCGCCGGCACGACGTCGCCGGTCTCGAGCACCAGGATGTCGCCGCGCACCAAATCCTGCTCCGGCAGGTCGAGCAATGCCGCGCCGCGCCGCACACGAGCGTAGCGACGCTCGCCACGCGCCAGCTCCCGCAAACGTCGCTCGGTGCGGAAGCGCTGCGTGCCGCCAATCAACGCGTTCAGCGCAACCACGCCGCCCACCATGCCGGCGTCGCCAAACGAGCCGACAGCCGCCGACAGGCCCGCGCCCGCTGCCAGCAAGGGTGCGAGAGGATTGAACAATTCATCGGTCACGGCCTCGAAGAACTCGCCGGTGCGCGAGCGCTGCGCGAGCTGGCTCGGCCGGCGACGCCGCAGCGCCTCGCGCCGCAACAGGCCCTGCTCGGAAGTGCGCAGCTTGACGAGCACGCTGCGCGTGTCGAGCGCGTACCAGGGCGTGCGATCGTGCGGAGCCGGCAGCGCGCGTCGCGCCAGCGCAAAGGAGCCGCGCACGCCATTCACCATCGAGACCAGCGAGGCCACGTTCACCACCGCGATCACGCGCCGCGCAGTGAGCGGCAGCACGCCACCAGCCGAGACCAGCGCGCCGAGCGTTGCGGCCCCGAGCGCGATGTTCACGCCCTGCTTGGCGACCTGACGCGCCGCCACGGCTGCGTGGATGATGAAGCGCACGTCCGACAAATCATCCCTGCAGATCACGTGCGCGCCCCAAGGCGGGGCTTCGCCTTCGCGCATCAAGCCGATGGTCAAGTCGGCGACGCCGGCGCGCGCAGACTCACGGGTCGCGACCAGGCACACGCCACGGCCCTCGCGCTGCAAACGCCGAATGCCGCGCGCGAGATCTTCGCCGCCGCCGATCGTGTCGTCTGCCGGCAAACCTGCCAGCACGCCCTCGTCGCTGCCGGCCACCACCACCCGCATTTCGGCCTCGTGAGCGGCCGTGATCAGCTCGTCGATGCCGGTTTGGGGGATGAGCTCCACTTCGGCCAGCGCCACCAGCTCGCCCGCTCGCATCAGCCCGACCACGAGGCCGCCGCGGCGACCGAGATCGGAAACGCGAGGACTCAGCTCCTCCGGCACCGGCACGCCGAGCACGCCCAGCGCGCCGAACGTGAACTCACCGACGGTGCGCTTTTCGATCGGCCGCTCGACGTCGAGCGCCGCCGTGAGGGCGCGCCTCACCTCGGCTTCGTCCGCGCTGCTCACCACGAGCACCTCGCGGATCTCGTACCGATCGCGCGCTACCAGTCCGCCTTCGAGCACCAGGCAGTCGATGCGATCGAGGTTGCGCAGCGCGTCCGTGTCGATGACCAGCGCCTGCCGCGCCGCCAGTGCGCGCGACAGCTCGGCGCAAAAGGTTTCGCGACCGAGCCGCGCCGGCTGCGGCAAGCCGGCGAACAGCGCCGCGATCGCGCGCTGCACGCTGCGAGTCGTGAGAAAGCTGACCGCGAACCCGCCGAGCGACACGATCCAAGCGCGATCGGCGTACTCTTCGATCGGGCCGCGCGGCAGCGCGCGCGGTCGCGGCTCCGCGGGCGGCAACGCCAAAAGCTCGTTCGGCAGCGCGAACAACTCCTGCTCGCGCTGCTCCCACATGCGACGCCGCGACCACGTAGCCGTCACAGGCGCGGGCCTCGAACCATTCCTGCATGCCGCCCACCACGTCCTTCGGCGTGCCGACGAACCGCGGATGGTCGCGGAACGTGCCGCGATGTGACACCTGCATGAAG
>JBEHXA010000685.1:0-4027 GCA_048498935.1 Myxococcota bacterium | reverse complement strand
TACCCAGCTCACGATGCGCACCTTCCACATCGGTGGTGCGGCGGCGCGCGGCAAGATCGAGCAGAGCTCGCTCGAGACGCGCACCGAGGGCATCGTCAACCTGCGCAACACCTCGCTGGTGACCAAGCGCGACGGCAGCGTGGTGGTGATGAACCGCCACGGCGAGCTCGTGGTCATGGACGACACCGGTCGCGAGCGCGAGCATCACCGCCTGGTTTACGGCGCGGTGATGAAGGTGGCCGACGGCGAGCGCGTCCCGTCCGGGAAGATCGTGGCCGAATGGGATCCATTCGCGTCCCCGATCCTCACCGAGGTGGGCGGTATCGTGCAGTACGGCGACCTGGTCGAAGGCGTCACGGTCATCGAGAAGGTGGACGAGGTCACTGGCCTCAGCCGCAAGATCGTGATCGAGTCGCGTGCGGCCGACCTTCGCCCGCGCATCAGCATCATCGACGCGGAGACCGGCGAAGCCGTCAAGCTGCCGGGCACCGACCTCGACGCGCGCTATCTCTTGCCCGTGGGCGCGAACATCGTCGCGCTCGAAGGCGAGCAGATCAGCCCCGGCGAGGCCATCTCGAAGATGCCGCGCGACACCACGAAGGTGCAGGACATCACCGGTGGTCTGCCCCGCGTCGCCGAGCTGTTCGAGGCCCGCAAGCCGAAGGATCACGCCATCATCAGCGAGATCGACGGCATCGTCTCCTTCGGCAAGGACACCAAGGGCAAGCGCAAGGTGCTGATCACGCCGTTCGCCACGGACGGCGGCCTGCTCCCGGACCAGTCACGCGAGTACCTGATCCCCAAGGGCAAGCACATCCAGGTGCAGCCGGGCGATCACGTCCGCGCCGGCGACCCGCTGCAGGACGGCCCCGCGAACCCGCACGACATCCTTCGCGTCAAGGGCGAGAAGGAGCTGGCAGCCTGGTTGGTCAACGAAATCCAGCAGGTTTACCGCCTGCAGGGCGTGACCATCAACGACAAGCACATCGAGTGCATCGTGCGGCAAATGCTGCGCCGTGTACGCATCAAGGAGGTGGGTGACACCAACTTCTTGGTCGACGAGCAAGTCGAGAAGTACGTGTTCGAACGCGAGAACGCTCGCGTGATGGAACGCGGCGGTCAGCCCAGCGTCGCGGAGCCCATGCTCCTCGGCATCACGAAGGCGTCTCTGTCCACGGAATCGTTCATCTCCGCTTCGTCCTTCCAGGAGACCACCAAGGTCCTCACGGAAGCGGCAATCTGCGGCAAGACGGACGACCTCCGCGGCATCAAGGAGAACGTCATCATGGGCCGCCTGATCCCCGCCGGCACCGGCCTCCCCGCGTACAAGCGGCTCAACGTGGTCATCGACGAGAAATCGCCGACCTACGCTCCGCCGACCTACGCTCGAGTGCAACCGGCGGATCTCGTAGCCGTCGGCGACGAGTGACGGTTAGCGCCCACGTGGGCGCGATGTGATCGAAGCCCTTCGGCGGAAACGTCGAGGGGCTTCGACGCGTTTCGGCGGGTCTGTTGGCATCGCTCGCGACGTCGCTTCTGCGATCCGAATCCATGTCGCATTTGCGACACAAAAACCTCAATGAATTCGCGACCTGTTTCGCCGACTGACGCTATATCGCATCTGCGACACTTCGGAGCGCGTGTTCGAGAAGCCGGCGCCCGGTGCGCTGGAAAGCGCAGCCTTGAGCGCGCCAAGCGACGGTCGCGCCGCGCATCCGCGCGCATGACGCGAGCGAGGCTCTCTTCGCATCGCTCGCAACGTCCCAGCTGACGCGAGGGGGGCTCGCTACAATCCCGTCTAGAACCCTGTTCGTGTCGAGCTCTGACGATGACCAGAGCCACGTTCGCTGATGCGCGGAAGTTTGGCCAACGACGCACGGCTAGACTCCCCTATGATCGATTGGTGAGCGGCCTTGTTTGGAAGGCACTGCGGAGGGAGGAACGAGCATGAACTGCCCGAAGTGTGAGGGCGAGATGGAGCGGGGATTCATCCCCGACTGGGGGCACGGCGGCCAAACCAAAGCGCCCTTTTGGTACTCAGGAGTCTTCAAAAGCTCCTTCTGGGGCGGCATCAAAGACGTGAAGCACCGACGGCAGTTCTACGTGCTGGTCGGCATGGCGGCGGGATTAAGACGTTGATGGTGAAGCGCGAGGTGTGGGTCGTCGTTGCGGTGTCGTTGCTGGGGTGCACTGAGCGGTACTCCATTCGTCCAACCCAGATCTCTAGGCTCAACGATGATCTTGCCGTGAACAACGGGGCGGTCCGCATGATGGTGAAGCTGGAGACCAGCGACGGGCGCATCGTCGAAGTCGACCCTCCCGTCATCGTCTACATCACCACGCAGGACGGTAGAGAGCACACGTTCTGCTCGCCGCTGCGCGCGGTGTTCGAAGGCGGAGCCGTCAACATCAAGCACAACTGTGGCCGGCCAGAACGTATCGATGGCAACGAGATAAGGAAGGTCGAGGTTCAAGAGTGGTAATCGGAAAGCGGACGATTGGGCGAGACCAGCGGCCGTGCGGTCCGGTAACCACGCGAAATGTGGGTTTGGGTCGCTCTTGATGGACGGGGGCGCCCGAGGTGGCGACGAGGTCCCGAATCGTGTCATCCTTGAGTCATGCGGAGCGGGTTGGTGGCGTTGATGGGTATTGGTATGGCCGTCGCTGGCTGTGGTCGCGGGGTGGGTGGCAATCAGGTGCCTGCGCTCGGTGAGGGCGGCAGCGCGGGAAGCGGTGGTAGCGCCGCGGGTGGCGGCGATGCTGCAAGCGGCGGCAGTGCCGCGCAGAGCGGCGCGTCTGGCTCGGCGCAGCAAGCGGCGGGCATGACTGCGGGCGGCGTGGCGGGCGTCGCTGGCGCGGAGGCGGGCGGCAACGGCGGCATGCCGCGGCTCGTGCCGTGGCAGCTGGAAGCAGACGGGGCCGCGCCGCTCGTGCTTGGCATTTACGATCGCGAAGAGCGAGTGGAGTGTCGTTTTCTGCCTGACGAACAGGGCCAGCTGCGCTGCTTGCCGAAGAACACCACTACGATTACTGCCTCGCCCACGTTTGCCGACGCTGCTTGCCAAGAGCGGATCTATCTAGCTCCCGCGGCGGACGCGCTGGGTCTCGCGGAGAAGCTCAGCGCCATTCCTTTGCCGCGTCAGGACTGCGCACCGAGGCGCTACGCGCTCGGCAAGTTGAGCTTGGCTCCTTCAGGGGTACGCTACGGGGGGACGCCGTGCGTCGAGCAAACAGGGCAGGCGCAGGCTCTGCCCACTTACGGCATGGCTGAGATCGTTGTCGCGAGCACGGAGCCTCCCGAGCGCTGGGCCCCAGGGCAAGAAGTGGACGGCCCGCTCGTCGCCGGCAGGATGCGCCTACGCCGAATCGAAACCACCGATGGCGCGAGCTTCGACGACCACTTCATCGACGAGCATTTCGGCAAGTCGTGCGGCGTCGCCGCCGACATCGAAAACATTTGGTGCCGGCCGGCGGGGATCGCCTCGGCTGCGGGGCAAGAGGGCGAATCCTGCTCGGGTCCTGCAGTCTGGGCGGCGCAGGCTTGCGAAGACCCCGTGTTCGTCGAAAGCCTCGCGAATCGCTTCGCGGTCGGACGAACCTGGGCGGGACCGGTCACGCAGGGTGGGCACGGTTGCTCGCCGCGTCACCCACCCCTCACTGCCGACGGAGTGGGCAGTTTCGTCGAGGCCGGCGCTCCGATCGAAAGCGAGCTGATGGCCCCGATCGCGTGGCAGACGGGCGGCACCGGCCGGTTGAAGTTGCGCGGTCTGCCGGCGGACGGTGGGGGCCTCGTGCCTTTGGCAGATTGGCTGCTGTTTCGTGCGATCGACGGCATCGTGCTCAACGGCAGCAGCAGCCGCTACTTCGATAGTGTCGCGGGCACTGGCTGCAACCCCTTGCGTACGCCCGACGGCCTGATTCGCTGTGTACCGACCAGCCTCGTCGTCACCGTGCCCACCGCCTTCGACTATGCGGACGCTGCCTGCACCGAACCCGCGTATTTCTGCCCGAACTACATGCCTTGCGA
>JBEHXA010000684.1:0-4037 GCA_048498935.1 Myxococcota bacterium | reverse complement strand
CAAGCGAGCGGGCAGGTGTGTAGAGGGGTTGATCCGCGCCGCGCCCATTGGACTCAGTTCGTTTTCGTCAGGGTAGCGGTCACGGTGAAGTTTTGGATGCCGATACCGGGCCGCACGGTGATGGGCTTGTTGATGATCTCGATCGTCGGCGAAGCGCCGGGGGGCGCGGTCACGGCAAAGTCGATGGTGCCCGAGGCATTGCCGATGACTGGGAGCAAAGAGGTGGGATCCGCGGCTCCGCTGAGGCGCGCCGAGAAGAGCTCCGGGCTTGCACCCACCAGGTTCGTCACGTCGAGCTGGAGTCGATAGGTACCGCCCTGCACGAGCGAAACCGGCTGCGTGAAGTGGATGCCCGAGATCGCGGGTCCCGACACGGTGAAGGGACCTTTGCCCTGGTAGGTAAAATTGATGGCGTTCCCGCTCACGTTGTAGACCGATGCCGCATTGAACGTCGGCGGGTCGAAATCCTCAGACGCAAACTGCCACGGGCCTGCCAGCAGATTCGTGCCTAGCGGTTGAACCGCGGACTCGGGCGCCTCGTCAGTGCCCGCCTCGGCGCCGCATCCGGTCGCTGCCAACGCCAGAACGCACGCAGCAGTTTTGAGAACGGTTCGAATGTGCTTCATGTTGTTCATCGCTTCCCCGCAGGTGAGCAGCTGGTCTCGGCCGAAGCCTGCAACCAGCTGCAGTTAGTACTAGAGGCACACCGAGTGTGTCGCCTCCGCATGGCCTGCACCCGAGCACGCCTTCCCGGCGCCCACAACACCCGCTCGAGTGTTGTGTTGGTACGATCCGAGGGCGAGCAAGAAAGATCCGTCACAGTCGTGTCGACTGTGAATCGCTCGGCCGCAAACGGTGCAAGCTGCCACGCCAAGCACGAGTATCGGTCGGTCGGCAGGCTTGGATTGAGGCGCGACTTGAATCCTGGGGAGCGTGCAGTCGAAGACGTCACCGATCCGCTGATGCAGAAGATCCGCTATCTCGACAAGCTTGTCGACGAGCTCGCCAAAGGCAAGAAGATGGAGACCATCCTTCGCAAGTAGCGCAGCTCGAAAGAGCGCCCGTCACACGTCGAAATCGTCGCCGCCGTAGTCGTCGGCGCCGTAATCACCTTCCGTACCGCTCTCGTCAGCCGCTTGCGTTTCGTTCTCGGCGAGCGCACCAGGGTCTTCCTCGGCAGCGCCGCCATCGAATGCGCCCCCAACTGCCGAGAGAAAGCTTTGCGCCACCATGCTGCCGACGAAGCCCATCGCGAAGCTCGAGAGCAGACTCGCGCCCATGCCCATCGCGCCCATCGCTCCGCCACCGAGCGACCGCTCGAGGGTGCCGGGTTGCCGAATCTCGGTGCGGGTAGCGACGCGCGCCAGGGCCTGCGCATCGTCCACCGACGTGGCTGCGATGGCCGCACGCTCTGCCGGTGGCGCCGCGTTCGAAAGCTCGCCGAGAACTTTTTGCCGCTGCTCGGGTGTCAACTGAGCGAACGCCTCGGCGTGGGCTTGCTCGAGCGTCTCGGGTGGGGCGGTTCGCAGCATGTACCGGTATCGCTCAAGCGCCTGCGCTTCGCTGTTCATCCCCACGGGACCAGCTTGCTGCGGGCGTGTCACGAACCCCGAATCTCCGCGCGCCTGCCGCCGATCCGACTCGTCTTCGATTCCCAACAGTCGTCCAAAAAATCCCATGGCCGTCTCCTTCTGAATCGCAGCCGTTGTGAGAGACGAACCACGACCTGCGAAAACCATTCCGCCGCCGAAGGCCACGACCCATACGACTTTTCTATGCGCACCATAGAGAAAGCCTTGCCCCCGGCTCGGCCCATTTGGCACGGCCCGCGCTACTTGGCCCAGAGCGTCGCTAGCTCGAGCTCGACGGCATCGAACGGCTCGATGGGCTGTACTTCAGCCGGCAGAGTAGAAGAACTCTTCGCGGACGATTTTGCCCTTCTCGATCGTGAAGAGGCCGACTTCTTCCATGGCCATGCGGCGCCCGCTCGGCTTGTTGGTGACGTCCAAACGAAAGTGCACGGCGAAGCGTTGGTCGAGCGGGTAGGGCCCGGACACTTTGAGCTCGTGGATCTCGTGGTCACGACCCCACGCCTCACCTTTGGCTCGGATCGCCGTGAGCCCGTTGGCGATGCGCTCGACCCCGGGGGGCGACCACGCCTCGACGCTCGATGCGTCGTTCGAGTAGAGCTCGCGCAGGCAGGCTTCGAACTTCCCCTCACTGCACAAGCTGACGTACTTCTTTGCGATTTCGGCGGTTTCGTTGGTGGTCATGATGGGTCCTCTCTCCAGTTCGGGCCACACATGGGCGCCGCACTTCCAGGCCGCAAGGGCACTCGCCCGCATCGCTGACAGCCCATTGTCAGGGTTTGGTCCTGAAACCCGCGCGAACGGCGCGAGAGCGCCGGCTGCGGTAGGCTTCCGCCGTGCCGCGCGCGATCCCCGCAACCCGTGACCAGCTCTCGATCGATGCCGGGAGCAAGTGGCGCTTTGCGGTCGTGGCTGACACGCACTCCAAGCCGCACCCCGCGACTGCTGAACGTTTGGCAGAGCTGGCGCCCAACGCCATCCTCCACGCCGGCGATATCGGCGACCTGGCGGTCCTCGATGAGCTTGCGAAGGTAGCGCCCGTCTTTGCCGTGCGCGGCAACATCGATGCAGCCAGCGACGTGCCTGAGCAGCGTCTGATCGAGCTAGTGGACAACGATGCTCTCGTGCTGCGAGTGTTGCTGGTGCACATCGCGGTCTACGGTCCCAAGCTCCGCGCCGATGTCGCGCGCGTCGCAACGCAGGAGCGCGCTTCGCTGGTGGTGTGCGGGCACTCGCATGTCCCGTTCATCGGTCGTGACCGCGGCCTCACCATCTTCAACCCCGGCTCTATCGGGCCGCGCCGTTTCCAACTCCCGATCGTGCTCGGCACCCTCGACATCGCCGACCGACGCGCAAACCTCCGTCATATCGACGCCGAAACCGGCGCCCCCTGGTCGCCCCCCAACCTCAAGCGCGCCTACGGCTGAAAGTCGCAACCGTGCCCGGGGAATCGCCGAGCGGAGGGCCGGGCGGCCGCCGCTATTGGCAGTCTCAACGCTTCGACGAAGCCTCGGTCGTGTCCTCCGAGCGCCATCCGCAGCTCGAGCTTCGCGTCACCGATATTCTACCTGCGGCGCGCTGAGTCGGCAGGCGTGCGCGACGGTGACAAGGTGCTCGCGGTGACGTTCGTCCCGTATTGGCGCGCTTCGAGGCGCTTGCTGAGGAGGACGCTGCGAAAGTTGGTGTGTTCCCACTGTGCGAAGCCGACGTGGCGGTAACCACGGCGTTGGTAGATAGCGATGAGGTGCGTAGCGCCCTCGGAGGTATCGATGGAGAGCTCCTCGGCTCCGAGTGCGAGCGCGCGTGCTTCGAGGTGACGAATGAGGCGACTTCCGTAACCCAGCCGCTGCAGGGTTGGCTCGACCGCGAACTGCGCCAGGACCGCCACCTCTGGACGATCGTACCACTCGCAATACGGCGCTCGCGCCGACGGAGGCACGAGCAACGCCGTACCGACGACGGCGTCGCCTTGCGTCGCGACATAGCATTCACCCTTCGCGATGCGGCTACGCGTCGTTTCGACGCTTTGGTCCACTGCCTTGTAGCGAAACCCCATCGCCCCCAGCTCCGCGTAGGAGCGGTGAAGCAACTCGGTCAACCCTTCTACCGAGTCCTCGTCCGACAGCAGGCGAATCTCGACGTCGTTCATGGCGTGCCCCCACGTTAGCGCCAAACGCCGCCGCTAGGCTTTCCGGGAGGTGCCGCGCTTCGCGCGCTTGCGCGGTGACGCCGTGCGCGCCTCCACGGCAGGCCGAGCGCGAAACCAAGCAGCAATGCCCGGCATCTCCTGCTCGAAATTCCCCGGCGCCGACACGTTGAGCATACCGGCACGTCGGCTCGTCCGATTCTCGAAGTCGTGAGGCACCCCGCCCGGCGCCATCACGAACGACCCTTTCTTCGCCTCTATCCACTCTTCGCCCACACGAATGCTCATCGTCCCCTCGAGCA